>NZ_JAWOTH010000003.1:269432-407085 GCF_033338745.1 Vibrio sp. Vb1026 | reverse complement strand
TAAGACAATTTCAACTATAAGCTTTTACCACTAGATCTTGCGATATAGGCACGTTTTTCCTCTTGCAAACTAACGCCCGCTTAAGTGGTGAGCAACGCAATACGATGTTTCCGCACACCACCTTAATCACGAAAATCAACGCATAATAAAAATGCCACGCGTTGCGAATCCGTCTTGAAGCGTTTGTTATAACTACGATTTCACACTATCCAAATAAGACACTGATAACCTAGTTATCTTAAATATCCGGCTTCCTTTACTATTAAATCCGGACTCTAAGAGACCAAGTTTACAAAGTTGAGTTAAATCATCATGTATAAAACGAGGTTCGTTTATCGTTAATTCGCCAGGACCGTCCAAAAATAAATAACTTGTACCACTTGAGTCGCCTACTTCTAGAAACGTGGATGACCCAGATTTGTCAAATTGACACAATATGTCAATTGCTTGGTTTGAGAGCTCTACGCTTGGCTCGATTGCTTTAACTATGCCCTTGAAGTCCTCAAACTGATACGCTAACTGCATAAGTAAGTTATCAAGGTTTGCCAAGCTTTTTATGACCTCATCATGATTACGATTTAGTAGCTGTTTTACTTGTAGTGAAAGAATATGATTATTGTTTAACTCTTCAATAACAGCCTTATGCCTTTTATCAGACAGCCAATTTACTAAATCATTATACTCATCACCATCACGGGCTCTCCCTTCAGCTTTATATGCTGATACAAGTCCCAATATTGTTGCAAAAGAACTCCAAGGTTCCATCATGCTTCCTTCCATTTAGGCATTAAGTTTGTACTGTTACATGTAACTTTATTATGAGTTTTATGCGAAATTCTAATAGTAGTTATAACGCCGCGTTAAGTGGTGAACAACGCCAACCACCAAACCTAAACCATTGTACCTTAAACACTTAATCTGACTAGAACTGAAATCGCCAAGCGTTGTGAATCCGTCTTGAACGCCTTGTTAGGCGAAGTTTCACACCGATGTTTAAGGTTGTTTTCAAGCAGATTACCCGAAACCCAATAAGCAACCAAACACCCACTGACTTTTTGTGATTCAAGAACCACAAATGTCACTATGTTTCAGCTAAGATGCCAGCGACCACGAAATACAGACTTTCAGCGATCAAGTTGCTTTTGAGGAAACGAAACGTAAAGCTACAAACTTAAAGCGAGAACAAAAGCCTCAATTAACTTGCCCCTGCCACACTTTGAGCCAATGAAACTCACTACCAACCGGCTATGAAAACCAATGAGGCAACCCGCAAACCTTGGCATGTTTTACGGCCAGAGAGATTCAAGAATTTGAACAGACAATCTTGAATTGCCGACTTAGAAAAACGAATGCTCAAAGAGACCTAAGAAAATGAGAACAAAGGACTTT
Source organism: Vibrio sp. Vb1026 (assembly GCF_033338745.1). Lineage (NCBI taxonomy): Bacteria > Pseudomonadati > Pseudomonadota > Gammaproteobacteria > Vibrionales > Vibrionaceae > Vibrio > Vibrio sp. Vb1026. The sequence goes on along the minus strand of NZ_JAWOTH010000003.1, from coordinate 405,696 downwards.
CCTGCCCGTCGCCTAACGCCGCGTTAAGTAGTGAGCAATGCCAGCACCTAACCTAAAACATTGCACCGTAAACACCAAAACTCGACTTGAACTGAAAATGCCGAGCGTTGCGAATCTGCCTTAAACGCCTTGTTAGCTTACTGGCTGATTTAATTAATAAAGTATCCGATTACACGCCACCCTTTCATGGTTTTAGTTAAGGTAAGCGTTTCGGTTACTTGCTCACCAGAGAACACAGATTGATATTGAACTACAATATACTCACCGTCTGGCACGTTCGGTAAGGAGTTCAGCTTCTTGGCATCCGATAAACGACGAGATTGAAGGTTACCTACCGATTCTCGTGCTGAACCTACAGCTTCCACCCAATGATCTTTTGATATTTGGGAACGAAATAATTCACCCGAGCTATTCCAGCTTTCTTCGTAGTTTTGCGAATCTATAAGGCTTAACCAATCTAATGCTGCAAGTTCCGTTGATTTCGTTTGTGCAAACAACATTGTTGGAAATAGCACCAGTATTAAAATTAACTTTTTAAACATGCAAAATCATCCTTTTCTTGGTTGTAAGCTAACGCTCTGCTAAGGGGTGAGCAACGCAATACCTAAGCCGCCGCAAACCACCTTAATCACTAAATTCAACGCACAGTAAAAATGCCACGCGTTGCGAATCCCTCTTGAGCAGTTTGTTAGCTGTGTTTTACAACACGAGCTTTGCTCCCAACATACCAAGAGCTGCGATAGCTACCATCGTAAACCAAAGGTAAATCATAAAAGATAGGTATAACGAAAATAAACCTCTCACAGCTTTATCTAAGTTTGCACCTTCATCGTGCTGTAAGAAGTACGCTAGTTCTGCTGTAGGTATTGATCCAGCAAAGCTCTTAAATTTGAACTTTACCATCATCAAGCCCATTGAGACTGGAAGACTAGATACTAATAAAATGATTCCCACCGAAGTCCAGACATTCTCAGGGGAGTCATTACCTAAAACTACTGCTGCCCCGATCAACACTAAAAGCATTCCCAGAAAGCCCTTAAAAGATGACAACAATGAGTCTCTTGTTTTTATATACAGCCAGAATAGCGGCTTATCGAATTTTCTCATTTTTTCCTCAAACAGCTAACGCTTTCTATACGGCGATTTGCCGTTTTTATGGCAGGCTACCGCCTTCTTTCTTATCAAAAGCGCTATCAATCGTAGCACTTATATGTATGAAACAAATAGAAAAACAGTATGAATATGTGTGGTAGCGCGCGCAATTAGTCGGCGCACAGCACGCTAATTTCAAAAGTGGTGATACATTAACAGAGCTGTATAAATAAACAGGTTAATTTATCATGAAAAGTCAGTTTTTACTTAGTGTAAAAGAACACATGCTTACTCGTCATTATGCGAATAAAACTATCGAAAGTTATCTATTTTGGATAAAACGCTTTATCACTTTTCACCAGCTTGCACACCCATCAACACTTGCAGAAGATGATGTCATTCAATTTCTGAGTTACTTAGCGGTAGAAGAAAAAGTTGCGGTAAAAACGCAAGCTTTGGCGCTGAACTCAATATCATTTTTATATCGTGATTATTTCAAAACCCCACTATCACTTGATATGAGATTTCAGAAATCCTTGACCGAAAAGAAACTTCCCGTTGTATTAACCAGGGAGGAGATCCGAAGATTCGTTCAGCATATCGACCCGAGGTATAGACTCCATATTCAGCTGCTTTACGGCTCAGGGCTTCGAGTTATGGAATGTTTACGCTTAAGAGTTCAAGACATCGATTATGATTATGGTGCAGTTCGCGTTTGGCAAGGAAAAGGAGGTAAAAATCGTACAGTCACATTAGCCAAAGAACTGCATGAACCACTCAAAGCTCAAGTTAATTTAGCAAGAAACTATTACTTTAAAGATAGGCACATGCCTGGTTATGCGGGCGTATACATCTCTGAAGGTTTACGACGTAAATACCCAAAAGCGGAGCTAGATTTTAACTGGCACTTTTTGTTTCCATCAACAAAGTTAAGCGCAGATCGAGACACTGGTGAACTCAGAAGGCATCATATCAATGAAAGCGCAATACAAAGAGCAGTAAAGCGCGCGGCAAGCGACGCAAGCATTGAGAAAACTGTAACTTGCCACACACTAAGACACAGTTTTGCCACGCACTTATTGGAATCTGGCGCAGACATTAGAACTGTTCAGGAACAATTAGGGCATACTGATGTGAAAACCACGCAAATCTATACTCACGTTATCGAGCGCGGGGCTGGTGGTGTGTTGAGTCCATTATCCAGCCTTTAGAAAAACAAAGCCACCTCGAAAGGTGGCTTTGTTTTATAACTCTTTATTGACGAACACCGAGTTTCACATTGCCTTTTGAATCAAACCAAAGTGCTTGCGAACGGCGACGTCCTATTAGTATCGGACCATCGTCATAAAAGAGAAAGTTCTTCCAGTGCTTTTTAAAAATAGACCATTTCGTTTCGATGACATTGTACTTCTCGTAGCAAAAGTAAACGGTCACATCGTCTTGCCAATCGATATGTGCCTCAACTTCCGCTAGCATGTCAGGTTCATCCGACTCCCACGCAGCCATCCAATCCACAGTTTCAGACCAATTCGCCTCATTCATTGGCCAGTCTTGGGAACTAAGTCTATCCATATCAGGGCTTTGAGCACTGATATTTTCTTTCCAAAATTGTGCTGAACGGGCTTGGTTCATCGGCTTAATAAAAGCCAAATCTTCTTCTGGCACAGGCATCGACTGATGCGTAAAAATCCATTTTCTTTGGTATTCATCCAAAGGCAAATAAGACATTCAGTCTCCTTTATTACGATTTCAGCCAACCTTTCTCTGTGGCTTCTTCAATCAACTCTTTCGCTTTGTCCCATAAGGTAACAGAGCCAAATTCAATTCGTTTATTAATGGTAAGTGCTTGTTCGCGTGAGACACCATGTTCCTTCCAACTCTGACCATTATTATGGTAGTTCAAGAGCATTGGAATTAATCGATCGAGTGCTTTTGCATACTTAGCATCATCGGTCTGCGCGGCTTCAAATTCATGCCAAAGCGCCAATAGCTCTTGCTCCTGATCGCTGGGTAACATACCAAACAAGCGCTCTGCAGCTCTAATTTCTTTTTCTGCTTGCTCTTGAGACGCAGCAGTATCATAAACAAAGGTATCGCCCGCGTCGATCTCTACTACGTCATGTATCAATAACATTTTCATCACTCGGCAAATATCAACAGGTGCATTCGCATGCTCTTCCATCAATATTGCCATCAGTGCGACATGCCAACTATGCTCACCACTATTTTCGAGGCGCCCTTCAGCACTTTTAACTCGAGTTCGGCGCAAAATGCTTTTGAGTTTATCGAGCTCGATTACAAGTGCTAACTGCTTTTCCAATCGTTCCATACTATCGCCCTTCTGGCTGCCAATTCGGATTAATAAGCGACGTTAGAACGTGGTCTTGCCACTCACCATTAATCAAAAGGTAATCTTTTGCATATCCTTCTCGGTTGAAACCTACATGCTCTAGCACAGCTTCACTGCGTTTATTGTGAGGCATGTAGCCAGCTTGAATACGATGCAGTTTCTGAACGTTAAACATGTAGTCGCAAGCCATGGTTAATCCACGACGCATATAACCATGCCCTTGCGCTTTTTCAGCGAGAGAATATCCGACGTTACAAGAATAAAAAGGAAAACGACTCAAACTACTAAAGGATATCGTACCTAGCATTTCACCCGAAGAGGCTCTGACTAAAAGGCAATAATACCCCAATCCCATTCGATGCAGCTCATTGAGCTTGATAAGCTTTTGCAACCAACCGTTCACTGAGAAAAAAGCCTCTTCACGTTTCGGTTCAAACGGTTTCAGGTATTCTCGGTTGGCTTGAAAATATTCGGCAATCATATCTGCGTCACCGATTTCAGCGGTACGAAGAAGCAAGTCACCGTCCAACTTATGAACGGCGATAGATGAGCTGTTATCTTCCATTACAAATGATTAATTCCGTCTTTTCGTTCAATTCGATTAATTCTTACGTATACCGTAATCACGCAGTTTATTAGCGATTGAGGTATGCGATACATTCAAGCGCTTAGCAAGCTTGCGGCTTGATGGGAATGACTGATACAAACGTTCCAGAACTTGAGATTCATAATCACGCATGATCTCATCCAAAGAACCGTCGATGTTAAGCGTTGCACTACCAGCGCCGACTGACTGAGGCTGAGGTAAATTGAAGTGATCCGCGTTTAGTATATCACCATCCATTTCCGTGAGCGCTCGAAGAACCATGTTATCCAGCTGGCGCATGTTTCCTGGCCACTGATAATTTGCAAGGGCATCAACTAGACCATCATCAAACTCTGGCTTATCAATCCCAAGCTGTTGAGCATGTTTCGCCACAAACAACTCAAGCAATGGTGCAACGTCGTTTGAGCGCTTACGTAACGGAGGAATGCTGAGCGTAAGTACGTTGAGACGATAATACAAATCTTCACGGAACATTCCTGCTTCAGAAAGCTCGGCAAGGTTATGTTTTGTTGAAGCGATGATACGAACATCGACATGCATCTCATCTTCTGCACCGACACGACGGAAATTACCATCCTGTAGAAAACGTAACAGCTTGATTTGAAGGTGCGAACTCATTTCACCGATTTCATCAAGAAATACCGTGCCGCCATTTGCTTGCTCAAAGATGCCTTTGTGGCCTTGTTCATGATTGAATGAACCCGGCGCATGACCAAAAAGTTCGGTTTCTGCTACATCGTCAGGCATAGAAGCACAACTCAAAACTAGGAATGGCTTGCTCGCGCGGCTAGAACGGCTGTGGCAAGCTTTAGCAAGCATTTCTTTACCAGTCCCCGTTTCGCCCTCAATCAACAATGGTTGGTCAAGCACAGACAGCTTCTTAGCTTGGTTCATTAGTGCTTTATGACGGTTCGATATACCAACAAAGTGCTCAAAACCCAGAGGATTATGCAGCGGTAGTGCTTCTTCAATTCTGGCAACTTGCTGACTAGAGCGAATCGTCATTAGAGTACTCGCTAGAGTCGAGTTTTGCGCTTCGTCTCGGATATAAACGGGCATCAACTCTAGAACATAGTCCAAGCCATCAATCACAAGGTTTTCCCGCGTTCGACCATTAACACCTTCAGACCAACGAGAGAAACGAACACTTGGTAACAAAGCACCGATTTGAGTACCAATCACTTCTTGCTTGTGAAGGCCAAGCAATGAAAGTGCAGACATGTTTGCCATGTCTACGGCACCTTTAAGATCAATGGCAAAAACCGGATCGGGCAAGTTATCAACTAACGAGAGCAGCTCCGTATTGTGGCGCTCCATCGGCATAAACTGGATTTTACGTACGTCTTTCACCCCCGGAATACGGCGGATTTCAGCCATCAGCTCACTAAACGTATCAAAATCAATATCCGGGCAATTCAAATAGATAATACCGCTAATATCGATTTCGATACCGCGCAAGTCGATGCTTTTAGACGCTAAAATATCGAGCAGTTCTCGGGTCAAGCCGAGTCGATCTTCACATAAGACTTCAAGACGCACTTAAAATATCCCAATTCACAACTGTCAGGAAAAGTTGACAGTAGTTTCTATCATGCTTGGAATGGCGTCAAGCAATCCTATCCATCAAAGTTGATATTCGTTACGGTTTCATCGTAATTGATGCAACTTTCGCCGCCACTGCCTTGCGTATGGTGCCCAACTTAACCTGACGGTCAGGATACCAGGGTAGTGGACGCAATAAGGTCATCGCTTTCAAGCCCAAACGTGCCGTTAGAATACCAACACCTAGTCCCTGCCCTGCACGAGCAGAAACTTTGCCAGCAAGATCCATCGACATCAAATCCATACTGGCATCAATAGCGAGCTCACTGGCTCCAGCCGCCGCCATATTGACAAATACCGCTCTTAGTAACTTGATGCGAGAGGCATAACCTAGCTCTACCCCATATACTTTGGAGAGGTTGTCGATCATTTTGAAATTTCGCCACGCCACCAGCAACATATCAGCGGCAGCCAGAGGGCTCACGGCGACTAGGGCCGCACACTCGGTTGCGTGCTGTGATACGATTTTCGTTGCCAACTTGTCTTGTTGGCTCACCACCATCGAGTCATACATATCAAGAATTTCAGCGTCACTATGAGCAGGGTTAATACTGTTCTGCCAACGATCAAAGCCCGGATTCTCTGCCATCACACCACTTTGTTCTGCTACGGTTTCGCAAAAGGCTTTCCCTTTCCCAACGCTCTCACTATTAACAAGTGCTTCTGCTTCTTCTTGAACACTAAAATGATTTCGTAGTTTTCGCAGTTTCCAAAGCTCTTTACCCATAGCTCCTAAACCAAGCGAAGCGATCGCAGCAATAAACCCCGTCCAGCTTAAGGCCAGCCAATCAGAAGCCTGAATTGCGGTTATAACCGAGTCCAACGCTTGCCAGCCAACCAAACCAGCAAAAGTTGCAAATGCGCCAGTCGCGAGCCATTTTCTGCCCGATTTTGGACGAATGACATGCTCGAGTTGCAATTCCTGTTCGGTCTCCTGGTGCGCTTCTTTAACTTCAACAGGTACAAATGTTTCTTTTTCGCCGAATGTTTGCTGCGCCGTCAACTCCGGTTGATTCGATTGCTGATCTTTTTCCATTACCTTTTCAGAGAAAACTTGTTTTTGCTTCAACTCACTCATTTCAATTTATCTCCAATCAGGTAATCCAGTGCTTTGTCTAAGCGTATGTGCTTCACTGGCTCATCATTCGGTGAGGGCATCGGACGAAACGACGTAAAATCAAACCCGTTGTTTTGCCAATAAGCTGCATTTGGTAGCTTTTTCGGCACCTCTCCGGGAAACATAGTCATCGGCTCACCACCCAATGTTGTTCCTTGTAACGCCGGGATGGTCTTATCTCCAGAGGAAATAAACCCCGTCGTGGTTGCTTGGATGGAAGCGATACTCATGCAGCTCATCTCAATATTCTCGTAGGCTGCCGTTTGCCATGCTGGATGCACCATTTGTTGGAGCAGAGACACCAAATTTGGGTGCTGATCGGGCGTGATATGATCCGCTTTTGTAGCAGCAAACAACACTTTGTCGATTTTTGGTGAGAACAAACGACGCAAAAAGCTACTACGACCATAACGGAAGCTATGCATGATCTGTTCTAGCGCTTGGCGCATGTCGTAAAACGCTTCATCACTAGCATTGAGAGGCTGCAAACAATCCACCAGTACAATCTGGCGATCGAAGGTCGCAAAATGATGCTTATAAAACGCTTTCACTACTTTTTGTTGGTATTCCTGAAAACGGGCTTCTAGCACCGCTAAGTTACTGCCCTTGGGCGCTTTGCTTTCCGAATCAGCACGACACGGAAAAAACTGTAGCACCGGCGCGCCTGCTAGCTCACCAGGTAATACAAAGCGGCCAGGCTGAACCCAATGAAGGCCAGAGTCTTTACAAGAATGAAGGTACTCGGTGTATGTGTGTGCAACTTTCTCAAGTAGTTTCTCATTCACTTCTGTACAGAGATCCACTTTCTCCAGTTCAGAAAGCCAAGCTTTGGCTAAATCGCCACGCTGGCCTTTAAGTGCATCAAACTGAGTTTGCGACCACGTTGCAAAGTCCATGTCCAATAAAGGCAGGTCGAGCAACCACTCTCCTGGATAGTCGATAATATCAACATTTAAAATTGCGGTTTTACTCAACAGCTTTTTCGTAGTTTTATTTGGTTTGTACTTGAGCGCTAAGCGAATCTCACTCACATCACGTGTCGGTACTGGCCACTGAGGTGGAGTCGCATGAATTTGGCTCATCGCCTCATCGTAAGCAAAGCGTGGCACCATCATATTCGATTGAGGCTCACGTTTCGCCCCAATAAGGCGCTTATCTCTAGCCGCAGTCAAAAGAGGCAAATTGTCATGGGTTGCAGTATGAAGAAGCTGATTCACTAATGACGTGATGAATGCCGTCTTACCGGCACGAGAAAGTCCGGTGACAGCAATTCGAACATTAGAGTCCATACCTCTGTTGATAAAGTCATTAACTTCTTTCTTTATTCTCTTCATTACGCTTCTTTATCTTACTCCACTTTAAAACAACGTTGTCAGCGACTTCGAATTTCGAGCTATGAATACTGTTCTATCCCGAATCCTATGAGTTTAACTTTATATACCTTAATAAAAGATGAACAAAACATCCGGCTTAATGCTGTGTTAAAAAAGAAAAGCCCCTGAGTGGTTCAGAGGCTTACTTAATCTACAGCATTAGTAACTCTATATGCGCTGATTACTATGTTAAACAGGAACCCGCTTTCTTTAAGCCTAGTCGTCTTCGATTAACTTATAGATAACAAATAGAGCGATTTCTAAAATCAGCCACAACACACATGTGATGGTCACGTACTTTTCATCAAAGATGCTGATACCGTGAAGAATCAAGTCATAGCCAACAAAGCCACCTATCACTACAGCAAGAATAATTTGTAGAATCTGAATAAAACGAGGCATGCCGTCTCCTAATTATTGTTCGCATAACGTTTGATTGCTATGCCTAAAGGTTTATATCCTTAATTATATAGACAAAAAGTGCAGGTTTCGCTGCACTTTTGTCAATTGTTTGCTAGGTAAATCAGCACCTTGTCACATTCTCTCTACTGAGACGCAGCAAGATTGCCCTTTGCCTTACGCTTCCATCTCTTGAATTTTCACTTTCCAAGTGTCTGGACCGATTTGGTGCGCGTTAACACCATTTGAGTCGACAGCCACTGTTACTGGCATATCTTCAACTTCAAATTCGTAAATCGCTTCCATACCTAAATCTTCAAATGCGACAACGCGAGCTTTCTTGATCGCTTTCGCCACCAAGTACGCAGCGCCACCGACAGCCATTAGGTAAACCGCTTTGTGATTCTTGATAGATTCAACCGTTGCAGGGCCACGCTCAGCTTTACCGATCATGCCCATGATGCCGGTCTTTTCTAGCATCATGTCGGTGAATTTATCCATACGCGTAGATGTTGTTGGGCCAGCAGGACCAACGACTTCATCACCAACTGCATCGACAGGGCCTACGTAGTAAATGAACTTACCGTTGAGATCTACGCCTTCAGGTAGACCTTCACCGTTATCTAGCATGCCTTGAATACGTTTATGCGCAGCATCACGGCCAGTCAGAATTTTACCTGATAGAAGAACCGTTTCGCCTGTCTTCCACTCTTGTACTTCTTCTTTAGTAATTGTGTCTAAGTTTACGCGACGCGTATTTTCGCCCGCTTCCCAAGTGATATCTGGCCAATCTTCTAGTTTAGGTGGTGTTAGCTCTGCTGGGCCGCTACCATCAAGCGTGAAGTGTACGTGACGAGTCGCCGCACAGTTCGGGATCAAACAAACAGGCTTAGAAGCCGCGTGCGTTGGCGCAGTTTTGATTTTAACGTCGACAACAGTCGTCAAACCACCAAGACCTTGCGCACCGATACCAAGTTTGTTCACGCGATTGAAGATATCCAAACGAAGCTCTTCTTCTGCGTTTTGTGGGCCACGGTCAATAAGCTCTTGAATATCGATGTGTTCCATTAGAGATTCTTTTGCCAATACCGCTGCTTTTTCAGCCGTACCGCCGATACCAATGCCAAGCATGCCAGGAGGACACCAGCCCGCCCCCATTGTTGGTAGCGTTTTTTCTACCCACTCAGCAATATCGTCAGATGGGTTTAGCATCACCATCTTAGTTTTGTTTTCGCTACCGCCGCCCTTCGCAGCGATCTGAATTTCAACTTTATCGCCCGGTACCATGTTGATATGTACGACGGCAGGCGTGTTGTCTTTGGTATTAATACGTTTACCAGCAGGGTCCATAAGTACTGACGCACGCAACGGGTTATCAGGGTTCGTGTACGCTTGTCGAACACCTTCATCTACCATCTGCTGAACCGTCATGTCGGTCGAATCCCATTGCACGCCCATACCGATGTTGACGAAACACGTCACAATACCAGTATCCTGACAAATTGGACGGTGACCTTCTGCGGACATTCGGGAGTTAATTAAGATCTGAGCAATCGCGTCTTTAGCGGCTTGGCTCTCTTCGCGGTGATAGGCTTTTTCAAGAGCTTGAACAAAGTCTAGCGGGTGGTAGTAAGAAATATACTGTAGCGCATCAGCGACACTGCTGATCACATCCTGCTTGCGTATTACCGTCATTACATGCCTCGTTATAGTTATGCTTCCATTATTGGCTTGGCTTCAATCGTGTTTGTTGAGCTTATTGCTCTTTTGAGCTTCGTTTTTTATAAACAATTGTCGAACGGCTGATATCGACACACGAAATGCTGAAGTTGCCTACTTGTAAACCATCTCAAAACCCTATGAATAGAGGGAGTTTGGCTATACAGAGGAGTATGATACTCTTGCTGCCCATGACATGCCATGCAGTGAACGATCTCTTTGTCACAAATTACACAAATGAACAACATGGACAATCAATTCATTGATTTTAAAGCGCTGGAATACGCACCAGAGTTTGCTCTTCACCTTTTTTCTCGCATTCAACACCTACCTTGGGCGATGTTGCTGCGTTCTGCATCAAAAACGCATATCGATAGCCGCTTCGATGTGTTGGTCGCCAACCCAATTGCAACGTTAGAAACCACTGCCGACAACACACAAGTTGAAACGCCATCGAATGCCTATTCAACTCAAGATGACCCATTCACGCTACTTCATCAGTTGCAAGAACAGTGGCTTCCTCACGTTGAGTTAAATAAGGAGTTGGATTTGCCTTTTGTTGGTGGTGCGCTCGGTTACTTCAGTTACGATTTAGGTCGCCGCGTAGAAACGATGCCAGAAGTGGCAGAAAAAGATCTCAACACGCCGGATATGGCGGTAGGTCTGTATGAATGGGCCGTCGTTGTTGACCACAAGCTTAAAAAAGCATGCTTAGTTGGTCAGAATATCGAGCAAGCTTGGCAGTGGTTAAACGAGCAAAAAGCAGAACAAACCGTTGACTTCGCTTTGTCTGGTGCTTGGCAGTCAAACATGACGAAAGAGAGCTACGCCACTCGCTTTGACAAGGTGCAAGAATACTTGTTGAGCGGTGATTGTTATCAGATCAATTTGGCGCAGCGCTTTAACGCACCGTATCAAGGCAGCGAGTGGCAAGCGTATCTGAAATTGGAGTCCGCCAACCAAGCGCCATTCTCAGCGTTTATCCGTATGCCTGAGTCTTCGATTTTGAGTATCTCTCCAGAGCGCTTTTTAGAGCTCAAAGATCGCGTCATTGAAACGAAACCAATCAAAGGTACTCGACCACGCAGCGAAGATCCAAAGAAAGATAACGCTAATGCCCATGACTTGCAGACAGCGGAAAAAGATCAGGCAGAAAACCTGATGATTGTCGATTTGCTGCGTAATGATATTGGTCGGGTTGCATCACCGGGTAGCGTTCACGTGCCAAAGTTGTTCGATATTGAAAGCTTCCCTGCCGTGCATCATTTGGTGAGCACCATTCGTGCAAATTTGGATGAACAATACGCTCCTGCGGATTTGCTGCGAGCGTGTTTTCCAGGTGGTTCAATCACGGGAGCACCTAAAGTTCGCGCAATGCAGATCATTGAAGAACTGGAGCCGCATCGACGCAGCGCGTATTGCGGCAGTATTGGCTATATTTCACGCCATGGTCGTATGGACACCAGCATTACTATCCGAACTCTTGTAGCGGAAAAAAACAAACTTTACGCTTGGGCTGGCGGCGGCGTCGTGGCAGATAGCGATTGCGCCTCTGAGTATCAAGAAACGTTGGATAAACTTTCAAAGATTTTGCCAGCGCTGCAATCGTAGATTTCAACCGTGGACAACGTCGCTTTAATGCTATTGACGAAAACAATCTAAAACGCCTCCAGAACGGTAATGCCGCTCATTTAACAGCGAGTGGCATATTTCCGTATCTCATCACCCTGCACAGCGACGAAGGAGCGTGATACAGGTTCTTCTATTCAAGCACTTTGTGGTCAAATTTGTTTCATTACCCGCTCATCGTGCTGCTACTAGATTCTCAGTCTCGCCAAGGCTCGCTAGAATGACCCAAAAAACATCGTTAAATGATCGGCATTATCCAGTGTGGTGCGTTTTTTTGTGTGTTTTATTTGCATGTACTTTAGCTTTTAGCCGTTGGCCAACAAACATACTTTTTAAGAGGCAGCGTCTACTGCTCAAGCCACTTACACATAATCTGTTCGATATCGGTTGCGGTGTACGGCTTAGTGAGGATGTCGTCCATGCCTGAATCAATGCACTTTTGACGCTCTTCGATGGTAGTGCCAGCGGTTAATGCAATAATAGGATGAGTAAAGCCACGCTCTCTCAGATACATCGTCGCCTCATAACCATCCATTTCTGGCATTCGGCAGTCCATGAATATCAGTTCGTAGTCTTTACTTTTCACCGCTTCTAATGCTTCTTTGCCGTTGGCTTTTAAATCAGGTGTAATGTCGAGTTTTTTCAGCATTTGAGTAACAATGACTTGATTCATTCTGATGTCATCAACCACTAATATTGAGCGTCCTGCTAAATCGCTTCGCTCTATGGTGACCAACTCCCCCTCTGCTGTGCCTTGTGCTTGCCCTTCCTCAAGAGGAATAGCAACTTTAAAAGTTGTCCCTTTGCGCTCTTCACTTTCAAAGCTAATTTGACCTTGCATCAAATCCACAAGGTTTTTACAAATCGCGAGACCTAAACCTGAGCCTTCAAAGCTGCGTTTCGCCGAGCGATCAACTTGGACAAATGGATCAAAGAGTGACGGCTGTGCTTTTATTGGGATGCCAATACCAGTGTCTTCAACCTCAAAATAAGCCGTGCCGTTAAGCCATTCCACCCGTAACACGACACCACCCAAGTGAGTAAACTTAATCGCGTTTCCCACCAAGTTAACCAAAATTTGTGTAATGCGCTCTAAGTCACCGACTAAAAATTCTGGAATCCCCAGCTTTTTGTCGATAGAGAAATGGATGCGTTTTTCAGCAGCCTTAGCTGCAAATACACCCATGATGGCTTTTTCAAGTTCCTCCCAGGCAAAGACTTTATGTATGATTTCCATCATACCGGCATTCATCTTACTGAAATCAAGAAGATCATTAATGATAACTCTCAATAAGTCCCCTGATTGAGTCAGATTGCTCAAGTATTGACGCTGCTCTTCTTCTAATTGGGTTCGACTCAATAACTCCGCACTACCCAATACGCCATTGAGAGGAGTTCGCAGCTCATGGTTAATCATGGCGACAAACTCCTTCGTCGCTTTTTCTGATTCCTCAGCCCGCTTTCTCAGCTCGACCTCTCGCTCTAAACTTAAGTGTCGACCAATAACACCATGAACTAAGTCAGACACGAGCTCCATCTGTTTGGAAATAAAAGACTGATCGATTTGATCTTGCAACACAGAGAAAATCAACTCCCCAACCGTTTCCCCATCAATGATAACTGGCAAATGCAAATTCTCTCCCTGCCAATTAGGAGAGGTTAAAATCTCGTTGTTATGACGAAGCTGTAAGTGACCAAAGTGATGACGACGCAATGAGCTCAGCTTTGTAGCGTCAAGAAACAAGTAAGCCGCAGAAATGATCGAGTTAGAAGTGAGCTGCTCAATAAAGCTCGCTATCATTGCTTCATCGAACGTGCTCGATAAAAAAGTACGACCGAACTTAATCAACGTGGCATCAATTTGCTCTTCAAACTCAAACTTACGAAGATCCTTTTTAGATTTCAGCTCTAGCTTTTTCAATGCAACACTGAGTTGCTGGTTGGATTCATATAACTCTAAGCTTTTCTGTTCCAACAGCTGCTCAGCTGCTTTTCTTGATGCAACTTCTCGTTTGAGTTTCCTTTCTAATGAGGAACTTCCCGTCATATCGTTCTTATTGAGCCTCTAACCAAAAACGTACTTTGCTGCCATCTTCTGACTGTTTTTGATGTTTGATATGAACTACCTCACCAAAATGTGCAGCACAGCCTTTTATCAATCCTAAGCATACGTGAGACATACATCTTGCGCTGTGGTAGTCAAATACCAATTGGGATTGGTTTTCACTAATGAAATCAAATTGCGGAGGGTTAGCATCAGGATAAAGCTTCTTAACTTCGACATGAATAAAGTCTTCAACATGGCGAACAAATTGAAACGTCGTTTCACACTGTTGCAAACTGGCGTGACTAGGAATGGAGCGAAGTAAATTCAAAAAGACGCACTCTCCAAACACCTCTTGTAGTTGCTCGGGCGGAACACCAGATACTTTACTGAGATTCACGATCAACTTAACTAAGTCTTTGTGATCGTAACTACCAACAGCGGTGTAAACACCTTCATCGTTAGAAAGATCGAGAACTTGGTCTAACACATCAAGACCGAATTTCTCTTCTACTAACTCCATGAACTCGGTGAAAATAATCCCTTTCATTGGCCAATACTTGCCCTATAGTGACGTCCTAAAATAAAGAATGGTGTATAACCTTATAAGTTTCAAATTAATATGTTCAAGCAGAGTGAGACACACAACACAAAGAGGGAAAGTGCTGGCGAGTGTTTTAATGTGAATGCTTTATTTGGCAACCAGTAACGATAACGCCATACGCTTTGCCGTCTTTGAGTATAATAAATAATGGTTAGGCACGATAAATAAGGACTCAGTTTGGTTATCGACAAAACTCATTTACTACAGAGCTTTCAATTTCGGCTTCCAACGGGCTACCACAAAGAGTCCCTTGCACGACTGAAATGGATGAAAGAAAAGTCCCTGAGAGATGCGGCAGTCTTAATCGGTTTTGTGGAACGCGATGACGGGTTACAAGTCATTCTGACTAAGCGTGCAGCCCACTTACGCCATCATCCGGGACAAATCAGCTTTCCCGGTGGCAAATATGAGCAGGAAGATATTCAGCTCGTGAATACCGCTTTAAGAGAAACCAAAGAAGAAGTTGGGATAGAAGATGAGCATATTCATGTGTTTGGTCAACTGCCTACACTACCAACGATTAGTCAGTTTAATGTGACACCTTTTTTGGCTTTTGTTTCTCCGGAATATAAAACGCATATTGACCCAAATGAAGTAGAGTCAGTTTTTGAGGTTCCTGCCAACCATATTCTGAACCCCAAAAAATTGTATAGCACCAAATTTGACCTAAAAAGAAGCAGTCATCGTGTATTTGCTATCCCATATAGACAGCATTTCATCTGGGGCATGACGGCACAAATTATCGAATCAATGCAAAAACATATTATTTCACATTAAACAGTTGTTGATATCGGTGCTTTTATAGGCGCGATCATTATGCGCATCAATATTAATAAAACGTTGCTTCATAAACATTCATTCACATTAGATTAATTTTCCATTTTCACCGCAAACGCTTGCGGTGAAATAAATTTATACAAACAGCCCTATTGATAAGTTTTTCTAATTTTACTCATTAGCAGAAATCACGAGTAGCACATCATTTTCGTGATAAAAAGCAGGTTTTTGACATATCATTCAATAAGCGTAAGCAATAAATGATTTAGATCTAATTTTCCTAGTGTAAAATCTTGCAAAATTACTCCCGACTTATTTCCTGTTCCCAAAATGAGTAACTAAAAAATGAATACAACTACTTCTGCGGTTTCTACCGCACAATCGTCTAGTAAGTTTTCTTACAAAGACTTTACCTGGTGTCTGTCCCTTTTTGGTACGGCAGTAGGTGCAGGTGTACTGTTCCTTCCTATTAAAGCAGGTGCAGGTGGCTTTTGGCCATTAGTAATCCTAGCCCTAATCGCAGCACCAATGACTTGGTTCGCACACAAATCTTTAGCTCGTTTCGTTCTTTCTGCGAAAAACCCTGAAGCGGACATCACCGACACAGTAGAAGAGCACTTTGGTAAGACTGGCGCAAACCTTATTACGTTCGCTTACTTCTTCGCTATCTACCCAATCGTACTTATCTACGGTGTTGGTATCACAAACACAGTTGACTCTTTCCTAGTTAACCAAATGGGCATGGAATCTATTCCTCGCTGGCTACTTTCTGGTGCACTTATTGCTGCAATGACAGCAGGCGTAGTATTCGGTAAAGAGCTTATGCTGAAAGCAACTTCAGCAATGGTTTACCCTCTCGTGTTCATCCTACTAGCACTGTCTGTATACCTAATTCCTGGTTGGAACACTTCAATGATGGAAGTGTCACCTGACTGGGGTGCAATGCCAGCTATCGTTTGGCTAGCAATCCCTGTTATTGTGTTCTCTTTCAACCACAGCCCAATCATTTCTCAGTTCTCTAAAGAGCAACGTCGTGTATACGGTGATGACGCAGTTAAGAAAACTGACGCTATCACCGGTGGCGCAGCAATGATGCTGATGGGCTTTGTTATGTTCTTCGTTTTCTCTGTTGTACTTTCTCTGTCTCCAGAGCAACTAGCAACGGCGCAAGAGCAAAACATCTCTGTTCTCTCTTACCTAGCAAACGTGCATGAATCTCCACTGATCTCTTACATGGGTCCATTGGTTGCTTTCGCAGCGATCACCTCTAGCTACTTTGGCCACTTCTTAGGTGCGCACGAAGGTCTAGTTGGTCTAGTGAAATCTCGTTCAAAATCACCAGTAAGCAAGATCGAGAAGATGTCTCTAATCTTCATTGTAATCACAACTTGGATCGTTGCTATCGTTAACCCAAGCATCCTAGGTATGATTGAAACAATGGGTGCACCGATGATTGCCGCAATCCTATTCTTGATGCCAATCTTCGCAATGCAAAAAGTTCCTGCGATGGCTAAGTACAAAACTTCAGCACCTGTGCAAATTTTCACAGCAATCTGTGGTCTTGCTGCAATTAGTTCTGTAATCTACGGCGCTCTTTAATCATCTCTGCCCAGTGCAGTATGATTAATCCAAAAATATAACGATAAAATTAAGCCTCCCAACTCCCCTTGGGAGGCTTTCTTCTGAGGTAATCGATATGATTAGTGTTTTTGATATCTATAAAATCGGTGTTGGACCTTCAAGCTCACACACTGTAGGCCCAATGAAAGCGGGTAAAGAGTTTATTGATGATCTTCGTGCAATGGGAAAACTGCGCGACATCACTAAAATCACCGTTGACGTTTATGGATCACTATCACTGACAGGGAAAGGTCACCACACAGATATTGCTATCATCATGGGTCTTGCAGGCAACACTCCTGAGAAAGTTGATATCGATTCTATCCCGGGCTTTATCGCTCGTGTAGAAGAAACTGAACGCCTTCCTGTTGGCATGCACTGTCACACAGTATCGTTCCCACGTGAAGGTGGAATGAACTTCCACAAAACAAACCTAGAGCTACACGAAAACGGCATGCAGATCCACGCTTGGATTGATGACGAAAAAGCGTACTCAAAAACTTACTACTCTATCGGCGGTGGTTTCATCGTTGATGAAGAAAATTTCGGTAAAGAAGCTGAAAACCCAGTAAAAGTACCTTACCCGTTTACAACGGCAGAGGAACTGGTTAACCAATGCCACGAAAGTGGATTGTCCATCAGTGCACTAACCATGAAGAATGAGCATGCGCTTCATTCAGATGAAGAAACTCGTACTTATTTCGCAAACATCTGGCGCACAATGCGCGAGTGTATGGATCGCGGTATGAATGAAGAAGGTATTTTGCCAGGTCCACTGCGTGTGCCTCGTCGTGCAGCAGCACTTCGCCAGCAGCTACTTACTTCAGAAAAGACTACAAACGACCCAATGTCTGTTGTTGATTGGGTAAACATGTTCGCTTTCGCAGTAAACGAAGAGAACGCAGCAGGTGGCCGCGTTGTTACAGCACCAACTAACGGTGCGTGTGGCATCATCCCTGCGGTACTGGCTTACTACGATAAGTTCATCCAAACTGTGACTGAAAAAGATTACATCCGTTACTTTGCGGCTTCTGGCGCAATCGGTGGTCTTTACAAGCGCAACGCGTCTATCTCTGGTGCAGAGGTTGGCTGTCAGGGTGAAGTTGGCGTGGCATGTTCTATGGCAGCAGCAGGCCTTGCTGAGCTTATGGGTGGTAGCCCAGAGCAAGTATGTATGGCAGCAGAAATCGCGATGGAGCACAACTTAGGTCTAACGTGTGACCCAGTTGCAGGTCAGGTTCAGGTTCCATGTATCGAGCGTAACGGTATTGCGGCAGTAAAAGCAATCAACTCAACTCGCATGGCACTACGTCGCTCTTCAGCTCCAACTGTTTCTCTAGATAAGGTTATCGAAACCATGCTAGAAACAGGTAAAGACATGAACGCGAAATACCGCGAAACATCTCAAGGTGGTCTAGCAATCAAAGTGATTTGCTAATACGACTTTCTGAATACCAATCAAAACCCGAGTTTATGCTCGGGTTTTTTTATACCCAAAAAACCTAGGAGAATACGTTATCAGGACAAGTAAAAAAAAACCTAAAACGTTGAATATATCCAAATATTATGGATATCTCAGTAAAAAATCACATCTCTTCCCTAGCTTTATTGATAACGTAGCCAAAAATTAAACTTGGAGCACATCAACACATGATTAGGTTTGAAATTGGAAACCAAATCTGCGTTTGCTTGTCCGAAAACGAAATATCTCTAGAGCTCAATCAGTCACTCCACCACTCCATTCCTGTCAACCCAAATGAGTACGCCATTCTGTCAACTATCGCCACATACGGCAGTTTAAATACGCCGATTAGTCAGCGGTTAATAGAAAGCAAAATCACTCAACAATACAAAATGACACTGCCTGAAAATGGCTTTAAAAACGCGGTGGCCGCTCTAAGAAAGAAATTTCGCAAGCTCACGGAAGAACATTTAACCACTAACAAAAACATTATCGAAAACATTCACCGGACCGGATACTTCATTCCTTTTACTATGCAAAACAACCATCAGAATGGCATCGAACATCAACAGAAGATCAATCAATACACAACCAATAGTCTTCGCAAAGCGCTTCGTATTTGCCTGCGTAATAAAAAGATCTATTCAGAAGCAATGTGGGTTGTGTTGATCACTGCGATCATTTTCTTTGCTATCTGTTACTACGCGATAAACAGCATCGTTAAACATAATTATCTGGATAACGCCTTCGAAATTGCAGAGAACCTTTCCCGCAGGAGTTGCTTTGCTAATGAAAGCGAACTGAAGTCACTATTTGATAATGTGAAGTTGGTGGAGTCGAGCATGATGCTAGATCGTTTCAATATTCGATGCTTAGTCACTCCAGAAACCGTTGTCCCTGTCAGCAAAAAAGCGTTTGAAGAGTGGAGTAACAATAGCAATTACACTACCCAATCATTTGACTTAAATAACGCAACTGTTTTGGTTCGTGTTAAAAACATTAACTTATCCGACAATGTTGAAAATCATATTTCACGTTTTTTTCTTTCCGGTATGAAGCTATCAACGAATACCGGAACGTCGTTAGAGATTGGTAACACCAATGAACGCTTTTTCAATTATCACGTAAAGAATAGTGGCTATAAAGAGGTGTATTACATCTCTGGGCCGTTTCAAAGTATCATTCTACTGAGCTTACTTTTTCTCATTATACTGCGTCACCGCTCCCTACAAGCCTTTATAGCTTACTTGTGCGCAATTCGACAGTTCAAAATAAAACTGGAGCCGATTTATAACACTTCGGCACAAAAGATTGTGCACTACGAAGCCCTCTCCCGGTTTAAGGTAAAAAATACGCAACGGTTTATTGAAACACTGATCCGCAATGGATTGCTGCTAACTCATACCTTACTGGTGATTGATTCCATCTACACCAAACAAAAAGCGTTGCCCATCCCTATCAGCATTAACGTTTGTCCTTCTTTGCTGCGAGGGCGTAACTTTTCAATCCTATATAGAGAGCTATCTAATCGGGATTGCCGTTTGCTGACAATCGAAATCACAGAAAATGCATCGATGTACTATACCTCTGAGATTTATGACAATGTCGCGAAACTAAAAGCTCTGGATTGTAAAATCAGTATTGATGACTTTGGCACCGGCAATAATAATGTGGCGCTTATCAGCAAGCTGAATCCGGACTACCTCAAAATCGACCGAGAATTTGTTATTGGCCTAAAATCTGATGATAAAAAGATAGAAACCTTGCGTCAGTTAATTGCTATGGGCAATACGTATCGCTGCACGGTCATTGTTGAAGGCGTAGAAACGGCAGACAGTGCTCACTTACTCACAACATTGGGCGCCTATATTCACCAAGGTTATTATTACCCTCTTCATTGCTAGCTTTTCTTCACTCGGTTAGTTACTTAAAATAGATCTAATACTCTATAAAAACTCGTGGTGGCATAAAGGTATGCCGCCAATTTGTGATTGAGCGATGATTGCGATTAAACCCACCAAACTGAAAGATTTTTCAAGTTTGATGCAATTGGATGTGCAAGAAGAGCAAAAAGGATTTTTTACACCGTTTGAAATGGCTTATCAAAAACGTAGTAAGTCAGAGGCGTTCTTTACGATTTATTCTGATGATCTATTAGTAGGCTATCTTGTTATCGATAAAGGTTTCTCCCAACATGCGCCGTTTGCTAAACGATACGAACTGGAGCTTAAGTACTTGATGATTGATCAACGTTTCCAACGTCAAGGGGTTGGGAGTGAGGCATTGCGTAAACTGTTCCTTTATGCGTATACCATTAACCCTAAAAGCACCTCTCTTTGCGCCACTGTTCCACAAAGTCAGCAATACGCTATCAGTTTTTTTGATGCGTGCGGATTCATTAATACAGAGGAAACAACATTGGGTGATAATGAAAAAGAATGGATTCTACGACACCCATTAAGCTAACTGGTGAAGCATAATCAAAATTGGGCCATTCAGATACAACAAAGGCAAGCTTCTCGCTTGCCTTTGTTTAATGCTCAATAGAAAGTGACTTATTCGCCTTTGTAAATACAACCCGCTGTGCACGTTTCTTTGATTTCTACTTTACTTAGCAGTGGTAAGCTTGGCTTAAGCTGCTGCCAAATCCATTTTGCTAACACTTCGCTAGTCGGGTTCTCTAACCCTTCAATGTCGTTTAGGTAGTAATGGTCTAAGCGATTGTAAATTGGTTTAAACGCAGCTTTGATCTCTGCAAAATCCACTACCCAACCTGTATGTGGATCAACTTCACCTTCTACATAAAGACGAACAAGGAAAGAGTGTCCGTGCAAACGACCACACTTGTGACCTTCTGGTACGTGTGGCAAATGGTGTGCTGCTTCGAACATAAACTCTTTGTATAATTCTGTTTTCATCTTGATTCTCAGGCTTTAAAAAGACAGGCAATACTAAGGAATTCGCTGCCAAGAGACAAGCGTTACCCCATACAAGCGTAGCAAAAACTTCCGCTAGTTCCCGGCCTCTTTGCTATCACTCACACCAAAGCGCCGTATTTCTGTCACGCGCCAAACATTTGATTACACAGCACTCACATCACAATTACATATCCCCAACATGTGTGGGGTCACAATCATTCATTTCGTTGTTCGCAGTGCGCATTTGTGCACATTAATATTGTGCAGTTCGTTCCAATTACACTTATAAATTTATGCGCTCAACTATCACTTTTAAGCTCTTACTGGCGTTAATTGCTGTCTTCAGCTGCGTTCTAGCTGCCTCTACGGCTTACCAATACCATCAACAAAAAACCTTAATCAATGATGTTCTTAGTGAACAACTCCATGATAAGGCTAGCAATTATTTCGACAGCCTAAATATGATGATGCTTACGGGCACCATGTCGCAAAAAGAAACCTTACGTCAAAAGGCCCTGGCCCAAGAAGGCATTGAAGCAGTTCGCGTGTTGCGAGCTGACGCTGTGACCAAACTTTACGGACCTGGGCAACAAAACCAGCAGCCTGTCGATGATATTGATCAACGAGCGTTGAATGGTGAACTGGTGATTGAACCAATCTCAGCCGATTGGGGCAAAGGGTTAGTAGTCGCGCTACCAATGAAATCGAGCGAAAATTACCGTGGCACCAACTGCGTTTCTTGCCACGTTGCACCAGCAGGAGAAGTGTTGGGCGCGATTCGCTTGGAATACAACATGAATCATGTCAATTCAATGATCAGTAAACAGGCAATGTTTGCGATGGGAATAATGGCCGTAATCGCATTTGTGGGCTTCATCATAACGATGAGTTTGATTCAAAAAATCATTGTACGACCAATTCAAAGAACGTCGAAATTCATGTCGAATGTGAGCCATAGCAAAGATCTATCTCAACGACTTATGCATCACCAACAGGATGAAGTGGGCCAACTTTCTACAGCAATCAATTCATTCATGGATACGGTCTCCGAAAGCTTAGAACGTGTGCAAGACACCTCTCACTCACTTGCCGACTCCGCGAGTAAACTAACTGCTGTCGCGCAGTCCACAGATAAAGCGGCCAATAACCAACAGCTAGAGACCAACGAAGTACAAAGTAATATCACCGATATGTTGCAGCAACAAACTGCGGTTGAGGACTCGACTAACAACGCTACTGTTTTGGTCAATCACACCGTTGATGTCGCCACTCATAGTGCAAGCCAAGCACACAACGTCAGTGAAGACATCAAACAACTAGTAAGTAACATTGATACCGTACGGGAAAAAATCAGCTCTCTAAATCAAAGAACCGAAGAAGTGTCGTCCATTCTTGTGGTTATTAAGGGTATTGCAGAACAAACCAATCTGCTCGCGTTGAATGCTGCTATCGAAGCCGCCCGTGCCGGAGAGCAAGGACGCGGTTTTGCGGTCGTCGCGGAAGAAGTGCGTAACCTGGCTTCTAGGACGGCTGAAGCCACTGGTAATATTGAACATATCATTTCTCAATTCCAGCAAGGAAGTGAAGAGTCATTAACTTCTGTTGATACCGTCTGCCAGTTTGCTCATCAACGCTCTGTCGATGTCGAGGCACTATCAGCCACAATGCATAACGTTGTTGACGAAATGCGCCAAGTGCTCAGACATGCAGAAGATATCCAAAACCAGACGCAAACCACATCTGATGTAAGTCAGCATATTCAATCTAAAATAGATGTGATCACACTGCATGCTAACGACACATCGCAATCGGCATCGCACACGCGTGATATTA
The DNA here is from genome assembly GCF_033338745.1 of Vibrio sp. Vb1026. Taxonomy (NCBI): domain Bacteria; kingdom Pseudomonadati; phylum Pseudomonadota; class Gammaproteobacteria; order Vibrionales; family Vibrionaceae; genus Vibrio; species Vibrio sp. Vb1026. The sequence goes on along the minus strand of NZ_JAWOTH010000003.1, from coordinate 382,550 downwards.
GTGTTGATTTAGAGCATCTATCCGAACGTTTAGAGCAATTACTAAACCAATTCACACTTTCAGAGCACAAAAGAGTGAATAAATAGAGAGATTCTCCCCATCAAAACGAATATAAAGGTTGATGCGAGCGAATTGACAGGTAATATGTCTCGTTGAATCTGTAAAATGCTACCCAACTCAGCGCTTAGCTTGTTTTTTGAACAAAAATGTTATCAGACAAGTAGTTTAAGTAAGCGTTGAGTTGAATTTTTACCTCAATGGAGAATATTGAAAACATGACTTACGCGCCTGTATCAGACGTATTGAAAGGTCAGCTAGCAGTAGACAGCGAAGTGACTGTTCGTGGCTGGATCCGTTCACGTCGTGATTCCAAAGCTGGAATCTCTTTCCTTGCCATATATGACGGCTCTTGTTTCGACCCGATTCAGGCCGTGGTCCCAAATAATCTTAATAATTACGAAGACGAAGTATTAAAGCTAACGACTGGCTGCTCTGTTGAAGTAACTGGTAAGATTGTTGAATCTCCTGCAAAGGGTCAAGACTTCGAACTTGCTGCCACTGGCGTTAAAGTGGTTGGTTGGGTTGAAGATGCTGAAACTTACCCAATGGCAAAAACTCGTCACTCAATCGAGTACCTACGTGAAGTTGCGCATCTACGTCCGCGCACAAACGTAATCGGTGCAGTAGCACGTGTACGTAACTGCCTATCTCAAGCAATCCACCGCTTCTACCACGAGCAAGGTTACTTCTGGGTATCTGCGCCGTTGATCACGGCTTCAGATGCTGAAGGCGCTGGTGAAATGTTCCGCGTATCTACGCTAGACATGGAAAACCTTCCTCGCACTGACGCTGGTAAAGTGGACTACAACGAAGACTTCTTCGGTAAAGAGACGTTCCTAACCGTATCTGGTCAGCTAAACGCAGAAGCTTACGCTTGTGCGCTAAGCAAAGTTTACACTTTCGGCCCTACTTTCCGAGCTGAAAACTCAAACACAAGCCGCCACCTAGCAGAATTCTGGATGGTTGAGCCTGAAGTTGCGTTCGCAGAACTGGATGATGTAGCGAAACTGGCTGAAGACATGCTCAAGTACGTGTTTAAAGCGGTGCTTGCAGAGTGTCGCGATGACCTTGAGTTCTTCGCTCAACGCATCGACAAAGAAGCAATCACTCGTCTAGAGCAGTTCGTTTCTTCTGACTTCGCGCAGGTTGACTACACTGACGCAATCCAGATCCTTCTTGATTCAGGTCGTGAGTTCGAATTCCCAGTTGAATGGGGTATCGATATGTCTTCTGAGCACGAGCGTTTCCTTGCTGAAGAACACTTCAAAGCACCTGTAATCGTTAAGAACTACCCGAAAGACATCAAAGCATTCTACATGCGTGCTAACGATGACGGTAAAACAGTTGCAGCGATGGACGTTCTAGCACCGGGCATCGGCGAAATCATCGGTGGTTCTCAGCGTGAAGAGCGCCTAGACATTCTAGATGCACGTATGCGTGAAGTGGGTATCGATCCTGAACATATGAGCTGGTACCGCGACCTACGTAAATACGGTACAGTGCCACACGCAGGCTTCGGTCTAGGCTTCGAGCGCCTAGTATCTTACGTAACTGGTATGGGCAACGTTCGTGACGTGATCCCATTCCCACGTACTCCTCGCTCTGCGAACTTCTAATCACTTTTTAGTGATATCGAATTAAAAAGACCTCCCATGTGGAGGTCTTTTATTTTGTACGAATGATTTTCTAGCAACCGGTGTATGCACTCTAGTTGTTATTTTCGTCGTCATCCTCATCTGCTCGCGCTGCGTATTTTACTCCAACCACACACAAGCCAAACATCACAAATGGGATAACGGCAGCAGTGTATTCCGTCCAAACCATATGAGAAAAAGATTTCGCCAATATCAAGTGTGCAAAAACCAACAAAAATGCGCTAAAAATAGCAACACCCATCAACCTAAGTTCATGCTTTACCAACTGCTTTTTCATTACGGCTCCTAACCTAAATGGTTGTCTGCCCATGATTGAAACACAGCTTCGGTATCGTCCACTGATACAGTTTGAGCAAAAAACAGGTAAACAGTTGGCTAATGAAGTAATTCTCCGACCGTCTTCACGGCTTGTTCTAATTCATCATTTACAGGTAACGATGTATTAAGCCTCAGGTAGTTCTCATAATTTGGAGCGACAGAAAACAACTGACCAAATGCTACAGTGATGTTCGCTTCCAATAACTTCTGATAAATCGCTTTTCCGCACTTTGTTTTCGGCAGTTCTATCCAAAGAAAATAGCCGCCTTCCGGTTGCGTGTAACGAATCGATTGGGGAAAGTACTTATCAACCAGTTCAATAAACGCCAATTGCCGCTGCTCAAGATTCTTTCGCAGTTTTCTAAGATGGCTATCATAACTATCGTTTTGTAAGTAATGCGCGATACCCTGCTGGATTGGTGCACTGCCTGACAACGTCGAGATAAGTTGCAGCTTTTGAAGTTGCTCATTGAAGCGTTTGTTTACCACCCAGCCCAGCCTATAGCCAGGGCAAAGGCTTTTTGAAAATGATCCACAATGCAACACGCGTTCTTGTGTATCAAAAGCTTTAAGTGAGCTTGGCTTTTTTTCAGAAAAATAAAGCTCTGAATACACATCATCTTCGATCAAGTACACATCGTATTTATCAGCCAGTTCGACGATACGTTGCTTCTGCCCGTCACTTAATAAGGTTCCTGTTGGATTGTGAAAGTTAGTCATTAACCAACATGCGCGAACATCATTGTCGGCAAAAGTCGCTTCAATTTGATCCACTGAATGTCCAGTTAACGGATCCACCGTTATTTCTATCGCCTTTAGACCTAAACGTTCAATCGCTTGAAGTGCGCCATAAAACGTCGGTGATTCAACTACAACAGTATCTCCAGGCTGGGTCACGGCCTGAAGGCTCAAATTCAACGCTTCTAATGCGCCAGAAGTAACGACAACATCATCATGGGTAAACACCATACCTTGTTGGATGTACCGTTGAGCAATCAAACGGCGTAGAGACTCACAGCCCGGCGGCAAGTTATCCAATAACGTCTCTGCCCCCATCTTCCTGCCTGAGCTGGCTAGGTTGCGGTTTAGCGCTTCTAATGGGAACAATGCTGGGTCTGGAAACGCGGAGCCAAACTTCACCGCATTCGGTGAGGCCTGATTTTTGAGGTAGTCGTAAAGTTCATCGTTGATGCTAGAGCGATAAACGGAAGTGGCTGGAGAACTCGGTTCGAAGCGGTCCAACTCCGCAGTCACAAAGTATCCAGACTGAGGTTTCGCTGCGACCCAACCTTGTGCTTCGAGCAGCTGATAAGCTTGTAATACCGTACCTGCGCTGACAGAATGGTTTCGGCTTGTTACACGCACTGATGGCAGCTTTTCCCCTGCTCTCCATGTATTTTGCTGAATCTGCGTTTTGAACAGCTCAGCCAGTTGACGGTATCGGTTCATGTTTCCCTCATTTCACTTACAGCCGCACCATAGCATACTTCGCGCCAGCATTCTGATATGGGAGTATTCAATTTAGCAACGTAATTTATCAAGCTTATCAATAGATATTTCAGCCACGAAGTGAGAGTTTATATCCCATACTTTGACTGTTACACACATATTGCCTCACATCTTTGCAATATCTAAAAGCCAAGGTTTTACGTTGGACTGAGTTCGTTAAACTCACTTCGAGCTACGGTCTTTAAATCAGGAGGAAGCGATGAAAGTTTTTACAATGGACGATCTCTCGTATCGCGGAAAACATAAAGGTGTACATAGTTGGGACCATCCTGGCAGTACCACCCCTTATTATTGGCATCCTGATTGGCTGCATATCGCTGAAGATGCTTTGGGTGAACACAAAAAGGCTGACCTTGAAGTCCCTGATGGAGAAACAGCGACAGAAGAGCATGCAAAAGCGGCGATTCTCAAACACTTGAATGACGAGTAGTTTAGGCTCTATCACCGTTCAAGAATAGCATTAGGTAGGCGAATCCATCGTCGTATGCTTTAAACACAAATAAAGCTAAAACCTGCCAAATAGTAAATTCTCCTGAATGAGAAGTACGCATCTTCTATAGCGTTCAAAGGGCAAAATAAGTCGATTGTTATCACATTAATTTTCATTACATCTGTTACATTTAAATAGTAATGGTGATGCACACCTCAACTCATGGATTATGAGAGAAAACAATAATGGCGAAATACAACGAAGAAGATATTAAATACAAAGGTGAATCCAACGGCGTACATTCTTGGAGCTCTCCTTCCGGCCAACCTTATTACTGGCACCCAGATTGGCTACACGTTGCGGAAGATGCGACGGGTACGCATCCGAAGCAAAAACTTGAAGTTGAAAAGACAGAAGTACCAACCGAAAAGCACGCATTAAAAGCGATCTTAAAGCATATGAACGACTGGGCGACTGAAAAACTTTCTTCTAACCCTGACATCGAAACCAATGCGGTTGAGTCGGAAATCAATCTGAAGAAATAACCCCAACCGATATCCATACTTCTAACAGTAAACGCTCCACCTTTGGTGGGGCGTTTTTGTCTCAACAAATCCTCACTAGACAATTATAAACGCGTTAACGCAAAGCACTGAATTGAAACGATTGGGATGTGTGCAAAACTTCTCCAACCATGGCATAAATGCCCTTCAAACTCTGTGCCTACCAAACGTTTTCATGGCAAAAACTTTAGTTATGTTAGAATTCTGTTTCAAATCGCAACTTTTTTAGGTTTTCTTTTCAGTAACGGTTGTAACCAATATTGCTGAAAGGTATAAATGTTAGCACACCCCTTCGATTAACATGGATGAAGATTATGTTTGAAAAAGTAGTTGCCGCTCCGGCTGACCCTATTCTTGGCCTTACTGAAGAGTTTAAAAAAGATGCTCGCGCAGACAAAATTAACCTTGGCGTAGGTATTTACAAAAACGAGCAAGGCGAAACTCCCGTTCTTGCGACAGTAAAGAAAGCTGAAGCAGCACTTGTTGAAACTGAAAAAACCAAATCTTACCTAACCATCGAAGGCACAGCAGAGTACGGTATTGCAGTGCAAAAACTGCTTTTCGGCTCTGATGCAGGAATTGTAAACGAAAAACGCGCTAAAACAGCGCAAGCTCCGGGTGGTACTGGTGCACTACGTGTTGCCGGCGAGTTCATTAAACGTCAACTAGGCGATGTAAAGATCTGGATCAGCAATCCTACATGGGCGAACCACAACGGCGTATTTACTGCTGCTGGTATCGAAACGGCACAATACAGCTACTACAATGCTGAAACAAAAGACAAAGACTTCGACGCGATGCTAAATGATCTGCAATCTGCATCTGAAGGCGACATCGTGCTTCTACACGGCTGCTGTCACAACCCTACAGGGATCGATCCTACAGCTGAAGAATGGGAAACATTGGCGAAACTTGTCGCAGAGAAGAAGTTGCTTCCTCTGTTCGACTTCGCCTACCAAGGCTTTGCTAAAGGTGTGGAAGAAGATGCTGCAGGTCTTCGTACTTTTGCTAAATACAACAAAGAAATCCTAGTCGCGAGCTCTTTCTCGAAAAACTTTGGCCTATACAATGAACGCGTAGGTGCCTTCACGTTAGTAGCTGAGTCAGAAGAAGTCGCAACAACCGCTTTTTCTCAAGTTAAAGCCATTATTCGCTCTATCTACTCTAACCCACCTGCACACGGCAGCGCTGTCGTGACTCACATTCTTGGCAACGCCGAAATGCGTGCGGAATGGGAAGCTGAAGTAGCAGAAATGCGTGACCGCATTCAAGAAATGCGTGAACTATTTGTAGCGACACTAAAAGCAGAGGGTGTGGACGCAGACTTTAGTTTCATCGAACGTCAAAATGGTATGTTCTCTTTCTCTGGTCTTTCTAAAGAGCAAGTTAACCGCCTTAAAGAAGAGTTCGGTATTTACATTGTCGGTTCTGGCCGAATCAGTGTTGCTGGTATGACGAAGTCAAATATGGGCCCTCTGTGTAAAGGCATTGCAGCGGTTTTATAATCGACTGTCGCATACTTTATTAAAAGGAAAGGTCAGCATAAGCTGACCTTTTTTGTTTTAACTTAACGCCAAAAACGAACCCGTCCGATCTAGTAGACAAACTTCAAACTCAGCCCTACTTCATTGACGTAATCTGAGCTTTCACCGCTGTAATCAGTATCTCTAAACTGATAAAAAAGACCAGTGCCGATGACTTTATGCCATTGGTAGTTAAAACCGATCTTAAAATTGTTCTCATCAACGATATCACTACGGTTAAACTCCACTTCAGCTGTCGCAATAAGCTTTTCACTGAGCAAGTAATTCACCCCAACAGTTACAGCTTGAATCAATTCGCTATCGGAAGACAACGTATTATCCGTTTTGTCGTCCGTCGCTTTCGCTTTGATTGCGCCTATTCCATATATCCCGTAGATATCGAATTGCTCTGTAACTCCATAACGGTAACCACCACCAAACAAAAGGCGGTCAATGCGAAGAGTAAAATCATCCGGATGGAAAAACTGCGCTGAGTAATCAACATTAAACAACCAGTTCTCAGTAAACAAATAGTTACCACCGAGTCCAACTGTGGTCGCATTAGAGTTATCTAACCATTCTTCGTTTGTCGTTCCGGCACCAACATCCAAATGAATGTGTTCGTACCCAAATTTTTCTGCTTGGTCCATGACCGCTGCGCTTGATATCGCCGGCAAAGCAGCTAAAGAAACAAGCAATAAATTTCTCACCATTCGACTTCCTTTCATGAGAATTATCTAAACACTGTATTCCATCGCCTGAGCTACTTGGCTCAAAAAGAATAGCGTAATCTAAAGACGTGATAACGATCTGAAACAGCCAAAGAGCTAATCATTCATCACGAAGAAAACATATCGACGACGTCTTTTTCAATTGAGGTGATCATATAGTAGTAAAAATGAAGCTCCCTTATCGTGCGATATGTCAGAATCTTATGACTGAGCACGAAAATCTCGGTTCAGATAAGACTCTGTTTTAAAACTAAGTTAAGATTACTTTATTATTTGCGAACTAAAAGGCGCCTTCGATGGATGCAGAACTTCTCGAGATTTACAACTTTCTCGCCAAGTATCCCCCGTTCAATGAACTCCCTGAAGAAACACTAAACAAGGTGACAGAGAGTGTCGAAATCTCGTACTACCGAGAAGATACCCCCATCATCCATTTTGGAGACTATATCCAAGATTTATACGTGGTGCGAAGCGGTGTTGTTGAAGTTTATCGACGCAAAGGTGAGCTGTATAACCGCCTTGACGAAGGTGACCTATTTGGCCAGATGGGCATGCTCACCAATAACAAAGTCCGCTTTCCAGTAAAAGCCATTGAGGATACCCTGCTCTACTGTATTCCTGGTGACATTTTCCAAGAAATTTACGATAACTTTGATTCCTTTGCGGATTTTGTTGAAGTTGAAAATAGCGCTCGTTTACGCCAAGCCATTTCAGAAAACAAAGACGCCAATGACCTGACGACGTCGAAAGTGAAAACCTTGCTAACTGGCGATGCTCATACGATTGATCGTGGTCAGACAATCCAGCAAGCCGCGCAGCAAATGGCGAATGACAACGTATCGGCTTTACTTATCGTCGACCCAGATTTCCTTCGTGACGAAGACGATCCACAGTCCCCAGTACTTGGTATCATTACTGACCGTGACTTGTGTACCCGTGTGTTAGCTGAAGGTTTGTCCCCACAGGACGATGTGTCTAGTGTGATGACCACGGAGGTCATGTCTCTTGACCACAACGCTTACATCTATGAAGCAATGTTAACGATGCTGCGTTACAACGTACATCACCTACCAGTGGTAAAAAACCAATTACCAATCGGTATTATCGAAACTACCGACATTGTTCGTTATGAATCTCAGAATTCGTTGTTGTTGGTGAGTAGTATTTTCCAACAACAGACTATCGAAGATTTAGCCGTTGTTGCCGAAGAAGTGAAAAGCAGCTTCGTGCGTCTGGTCAATGAAGATGCCAACTCTCACATGGTGGGTAGCGCGATGTCGGTCATTGGCCGAAGCTTCAAACAACGTCTGCTAGAAATGGCAGAAGAAGAGCTTGGCCCACCGCCAATTCCTTATTGTTTCCTTGCACTTGGCTCAATGGGGCGAGATGAGCAACTGTTGGTGACTGACCAAGATAACGCCATCATTCTAGATGAGACCTATCAAGAAGAGAAACATGGTAAATACTTCGAAGCCCTAGCAAAATACGTCAGCGATGGGTTAGATGCCTGTGGCTACAAATATTGCACAGGCGATATTATGGCAACCAACCCACTATGGCGCATGACTCGTTCAGAGTGGGAAGAATGTTTTGCTGACTGGATTGATAACCCGAACCCGAAAGCACTACTCAACGCCTCTATCTTTTTCGACTTAGATGGCGTCTATGGCCGCTTAAAATGGGCAGAACAGTTAACTAGCTTTATTGTTCGTCGCGCTCGAAAGAACAACCGCTTCTTAGCGTGTTTGGCTCGTAACGCACTAAACAGAACACCACCTCTAGGCTTCTTTAAAGACTTCGTGATGGAAAAAGATGGCAGACACAACAACTCCATCAACCTCAAACGTCGCGGTACTGCTCCTCTGGTCGACTTAATTCGCGTTCACTCTCTGGCGGTTGGTTCACGTGCACAGAACTCGTTTGAGCGTCTTGACGACATTATTGATGCTGGCATTTTGCCAAAAGGTCGAGCACAAGACTTAAAAGACGCGTTAGAATTTATTTCCATGGTACGTATTCGTCACCAAGCGACGGATGTGGAACTAGGCATTGAGCCTGATAACAATATCGAACCGGAAAACCTCTCTGAGTTTGAACGTCGCAACCTAAAGGATGCATTCCAGATCCTAAGCAATGGTCAAAATTTCCTTAAGTTCCGCTACCAAGCGAACAAGAGCTTTAAGTGAGGTTTAGCATGATTAAAAAGCTCTTTCAGAAGCCAACCATTCAGTGGCCAACGAAGTTTGAACAAAAGCTGGAGATGGCGAAGGATGAGAATTTAATTGCGTTTTATAGCAACAAGCCGCCTGCTCCAGAAACACCGTTATCTGAGGTGGAGTTCGTGGCGTTAGATTTCGAAACGACGGGTTTGAATCCTGAAAAACATGACATCATTACTATTGGTTTGGTGCCGTTTAACCTGAAGCGAATTTTCCTACGTAACTCGCGTCATTGGAAGGTACGTCCACAGCGTGCACTCGATGAAGATTCAGTCATTATACACGGTATTACTCACAGCGAATTGATCGATGCACCTGACTTAGGCGATATCTTAAGCGAGCTGCTACCATGCTTAAGCGGGAAAATCATTGTTGTTCATTACCGTCGTATCGAGAGAGAGTTTCTGGATAAAGCGCTCAAAAGCCGTTTAGGGGAAGGTATTGAGTTTCCTGTTTTAGATACGCTGCACCTTGAAGAAACGATTCAACAGAAACGTTCAGGCTCTCTCTGGGAGCGTTTAAAAGGGAAAAAACCAGAATCGGTTCGGCTAGCGCAATCTCGACGCCGTTATGGGCTGCCAGACTATACGCCTCACCATGCATTAACCGATGCAATTGCTACCGCAGAGCTACTGCAAGCGCAAATCGCCCATCATTACAGTGAAGAGCAACCCATCAGTGAGTTCTGGCTGTAATATACTTCACGCTTAATAGCGTTCAAAAAAGGAGCCAGATGGCTCCTTTTTTTTGCTTAGCTTGAGACAAGATTACAGCTTAAAGCGTTGAATCTCTTGTTCAAGTTCGTGTGATAGCTCAGACAGGTGAGCAGCTTGTTCTGCTGCTTGATGAGCTTCGACTGACAACTCGTTAGACACGTCACGAATACCTTCAGTGTTACGAGTGATCTCAGTGGTTACCGATGCTTGCTCTTCTGCTGCTGAAGCAATCTGCGTTGCCATATCACTGATACGCTCAACAGCAGTGTGGATTTGCGTCAAGCTCGCTGCAGCCGCATTGGCATCATCAACACTGGTATCAGCTAGACGACGACTGTCACCCATAATACCGACCGCTTTGGCTGTTGTGCCTTGTAGCATCTCGATAGTTTCTTGAATCTCTTGCGTTGAAGCATGAGTACGTTGGCTCAATACGCGGACTTCATCTGCAACCACAGCAAAACCACGGCCTTGCTCACCTGCACGTGCCGCTTCGATCGCCGCGTTAAGTGCAAGTAGGTTCGTTTGCTCTGCAATGCCTTGAATCGTTGATAGAATCGTATTGATGCTATTTCCGTGTGCTTCTAGCTCTTGAATCACATCAGTAGCAACTTGAACTTCTTGCGCTAAGTTCTGAATAGAGCCTTGCGTTTGAGTTACTTGGCTTGAACCGTGTGAACAAGCTTGAACCGCTTCTTCTGAGTTACTTGCCGTACTATCAGCATTACCTGCAATTTCTTGTGTCGCTGCTGCCATTTCGTTCACAGCCGTCGCCACCATGTTGATTTCATCTTGCTGGTAAGAGATACGCTGACTACGCTCCTCAGCTTGCTGTGCTGTCGTGCGTGCTTGCTCTGAAAGCGCAGAAGATACGTGGCTAAGCTTAGTAACCATTGTGTGCATGTTGCCAACAAAACGGTTGAAGTTTTCCGCCAGTTTACCTACTTCATCATCACTGCGTGGTTCTAGGCGTTGCGTTAAGTCACCTTCGCCAGATGCAATTTCTTCCAGTGCATTTGATACGCGGTTCAAGTCACGGAACAAGAAACCAACTAGCCAAGAAACTGCAAGAATAACCACAATCGTGATCGCCACAGCAGTGAACAATAGATCTCGTAGCAATACCGCATGACCTGCTTCTTCTGTTGCGCGATCCATTTCAATCGCAAACATCCAATGCGTACCAGGAACTTTATTGAAGTAGTAAAGCTTCTCTTTTCCTTTGATTACCGTATCTTCGATACGACCTTCATCGGCGGCGCGCTCAATTGCCTCTTCTGAAAAATCTTTTAGAACACTGGTGATAGGCTTAAGCGTCAAGCTTTTATCTGGATGCGCTAAGAAGGTGCCTTCATTCATGTCGATTAGCATCGCATGCGCGTTTTCACCTGCATCTAAGTTAATCACATCGCTGATAAGCTGATCGATCAGTACGTCCGCACCAACAACACCAACAAACTGACCATTTTTCATTACTGGCTCAGCAATGGTCACAAGTAGTGCATTCGTGATTGCGTCTTGATATGCGGCTGTGATGATTTGCTTACCCGCGGCATCAGCATCCTTGTACCAAGGACGTGTGCGAGGGTCATAATCAGCACGGTTACGCTCCGGATGAGAGCGGTACATATCACCGTTTGGTGTACCAAGGAAGATGTCATCGAAGCCACCAGCCTTGCGAGCTTGTTGTAGGAAAGGAACAACGTCTTGCTCGGTCGAGTAGTCGTTGAACGCAGTGGCAATATCTTTACGGATATTGACCCAATCAGAAATTCCCTCTGACGCAGTAGTACTAAGACTTTGCGCACGTGAATAGACACCTGAACGAGTCTGATCAAATAATTGACCAGCCGACAACCAAGTAAGTGCTGTTGCCATCACAACAACAGCAGAAAGGCTTGCGCCTATAAGCTTTTGTTTTAATGATAATTTCATATTTATAGTTTTTTGAGTTGGGAGAACAGTTAAGGTGCATGAATATTACACACTTTTTTACGACTATTCACTAATTTTTAAAAAACAAAATAGCACATTAACTCTTTGTAAAATATGAACTTTCATGTGTCATTTTTTTGTCTCGAGCGTCATAAAAACCGCACAAAAAAAGCCAGCAAATTGCTGGCCTTTTGATTAATTGTTAGTCAAACGGTTTTATAAAATGCCGAATTACTGACGCTCAGTTCGCATACCCATCAATAAGCTCACACACATTGCAAGCAGAATGAAGGTAAATGGCAGTGCTGTAGAAATGGCACCAGCCTGAAGAGCTTGAACCGCCTCGGAGCCACCAATCCATAGCAGAGCAACCGCAATTGCACCTTCCATGAATGCCCAGAAGACACGTTGAAGTACAGGTGCATCGACTTTACCACCTGCCGTGATACTGTCGATAACAAGTGAACCAGAGTCAGAAGACGTAATGAAGAACACAAGTACCAGCACAACAGCGATGATAGAAAGCATGCTACCAAATGGAAGAACATCAAACATTTGGAACATAGCAAGTGATACGTCAGTCAAGCCATTTGTGCCCAGCTCACCTACTTTATCAACAACTTGCTCGATCGCCAGGCCACCAAATACAGACATCCAAACAACGGTAACCGCCGTTGGAACCAGCAGAACTGCTGTGATGAACTCGCGAACGGTACGGCCACGAGAAACACGCGCGATGAACATGCCTACGAATGGCGACCATGAAATCCACCAAGCCCAGTAGAACACTGTCCAGCCTTGGAACCAAGCTTCGTCCGTACGACCAAACGGGTTACTTAGTGGGATGATATTCTCTACATATGCCATAAGTGTGGTTGGAATCGAACCTAGGCTCGCCGCCCAACCGATAAGACCAACAAGGAGAAGTAGCAAGAACGCCACAACCATGTTGATGTTACTAATGACTTTAACACCACCATCGATGCCGCGTACGACTGAAACAACAGCAAGTAAAGTCACCACGGTAATAACGACGATTTGCAGACCTAGGCCTGGCTCAACACCAAATACGTGATGAATACCACTTGCTGCTTGCTGCGCACCTAGACCTAGGGATGTAGCAAGACCAAATAAAGTCGCAAGCACAGCCAGAATGTCCACAATGTGGCCAGCCCAACCCCATGCACGATCACCCAGAAGTGGGTAGAAGATCGAACGCATAGATAGCGGTAAACCTTTGTTGTAGGCAAAGAATGCTAAAGAAAGTGCTACAACACCGTAAATTGCCCATGGGTGAAGGCCCCAGTGGAACATCGTTGCACCCAGTGCCAATCTCGCGGCTTCTGGTGTATTTGCCTCAACACCAAGTGGCGTTTCATACCAACCGGTGAAGTAAGCGACAGGTTCTGCAACACTCCAGAACATTAAACCGATACCCATACCAGCTGCAAATAGCATTGCAAGCCATGACATAAACGAGTAATCGGCAACAGCGTCTTTACCACCTAGTCGGATCTTACCCATTGGTGAGACGATAAGCGCCAAACAGAAAATAACGAAAATGTTACCTGCAATAATGAACAACCAATCGAATGAACCAATAATTTTCCACTTCAGCCCATCAAGTGCCGTCTTTGCGGTATGTGCATCTAGAACTAATGCAGCGACAAGAAACAGCGCAATTAAACCTGCACTAATACCAAAAACTGGGTTATGAACATCAAAACCCCATTTTTGAACGTTGTCCTGACCTACCGTATAGTCGGTACTATCGATACTGTACTTATCTATACCCTTTGTCATCGTTCCTCTCTATTTTTGTAGTGTTTTTACGTACCAAACAAAAAAATCTTTCGAACACGATACGTTTTGCATTCCGTGAAGGCGCAAGATCCTATCATTTGACACGTTTTTGTCTATCTTTTTGCTATTAAAAAATCCAATAACTTACTTTTCACTGTGTGGTTACGGCCTTTGATAGAACAAATCACTACTACAATAGTTAGACCACAAACATTTATTGCTATAATAATTTTAGCTCTTCTTATTTTGTCGAAAAGGCGCGACAAAATGGTATTGAGGACACGGCGTAAAATTGTAGAGGTAATTTTTGATTTCCCCCCTTTAAATAAGGGCGCATTTAAGTTAGTGTCGCCTCGATAAATGTTCCCTACAGACTGGATGAATAAATTGGAAAAGTACGAAGAAGTATTGGTCTCGATTCGTCAGATCATCCGCGCTATTGATTTACATTCTAAAAAGCTGAGCAAAGAGTCTGGATTGACTGCTCCACAGTTGATTTTGATGCGCGCTATCAATGACTTAGATAACGTGACGATTAAACAGTTGTCTAGCCACACTAACATGAGCCAAGCGACCGCAACGACCATTCTAGATAGACTAGAACGAGGCCAGTTTGTTGAGCGTCAGCGCAGTGTTCAAGACAAGCGTAAAGTGCATGCTGTACTTACGAGCAAGGGCCAAGAAGCCTTAAAACAAGCACCAACGCCGCTGCAAGAGCACTTCATTAATCGATTCCAAAAATTGGAAGAATGGGAGCAATCCCTTCTACTATCTTCCGTTCAACGCATCTCGACGATGATGAATGCAGAGGACATCGATGTTGCTCCAATGCTAGAGCTTGGTAGCATTACCAAAGCCGATTAGTTTCGCTCCCACGTGCTCGCTTTTTGCGGGCACTACTCTCCTACTCAGTCAACCCAGTTTCAAACGCATATTTTGCTAACTCTGCCGTCGAATGTAAGTCCAACTTGTGCTTAATGTTATGGCGATGCGTCTCTACCGTTCGATAACTAATATTGAGTAAAGTGGCGATTTTCTTGCTGCTGTTTCCTTGAGCAACTAATTTAAGTACCGCTTCTTCCCTGCGGCTGAGAGGATTCGTTTTTTGCGTGGCAGGCACCACTTCTTGGGTAAAGAGTGTTTGTGTGACGGATTCACAGAAATACGTCGAGCCTTGGTTCACCGTTTTTATTGCTTGCACCATTTTCTCGGCCGAGATTTCCTTGAGCATATATCCTACGGCACCAGCTTGCATGACCTTCATGATGTACTCGCGATTATCGTGCATGGTCAACATAAGTATTTTGCTCTCTGGGCGAGCTTCTTTAATCACACCAGTCGCTTCAATACCGTTCATTATTGGCATGCTGATATCCATCAATATGACGTCCGGTTGCAAGTGCTTTGCGACCTCTATCGCTTCCAAACCATTACTTGCTGTACCCACCACTTCGATGTCAGGCTCTAACTCCAAACGAGCCATGAAGCCATCCAATACCACTTGATGATCATCGACAATCACTACACTAATCGGTTTATCCATAAACTATTTCATCCAAATTAAGCAGCACGGTAATCTCTGTTCCCAAGCCAAGCTCACTCATTAGCTCAAATTCACCACCGATGAACTCTACACGCTCTTGCATGTTCCTTAACCCAATCCCTTGTTGGTGCACTGCATGGTTAACCACAAATCCAAGCCCATCGTCACGTATGAGTAATTGCAGCATATTGCCCATTTTTTGCAAAGTAACCGTTACTTTTTTCGCTCGCGCATGTTTTTCAATGTTATTCAAAGACTCCTGAGCGACGCGATATAGTGTCGTTGCGACTTCCGAAGTCAGTTTATGCTGCTGAGTATCGAAATTGCTCTCGATATCAATCCCGGAATGGGAATGAAAGTCCTGTAGCAAGGTCGTCAGTGCTGCTTCTAAACCGATATCATCGAGGGCGCTTGGACGGAGCTGATGAGAAATATGCCGCACCTCATTTATCGCGGTAACGAGCGATCGTTGTGATTTATCTAAGTGGGATTTGAGTTTTTCGTCTTCCAGTCTATGACTCATTAAGTCTAAATGACATTTACTGGAGACTAACAACTGATTGATTCCATCGTGCAGTTCTCGCGCTAAATGCTTTTTCTCATCTTCTTGGAACATCACGGTTTTATGTGCCAGTTCTTTCAGGTTCTTATCAGCGAGGCGATGCTCGTGCAGATTGATCGCCAAAGTGAGAACAATGATTACAGCAACGGTCACCGCTAAGATCACGACGACTGAGAAAAATGTCGTTTCGATATTTTTGTTCACCGCCGCGCGCATATTGGCGACTTCTCGGCTTACATCCTCAATATACAGCCCAGTCCCTATCATCCATTCCCACTTATCGAGCCATGCAGCGTAACTAAGCTTAGGGACAACTTCACCCGTAGATGGCTTTTGCCACAGGTACTGATGAAATCCGCCACCTGATTGCGCTTGATACAATAAAGCTTCGATTAAGCGATCGCCATTTTCGTCTTCAAGATAGAGTAAGTTTTCCCCGACAAGCTCCGGAAGAACTGGGTGTACAAGGTTGGTACCATATTTATCATAAGCAAAAAAATAGCCGTCCGACCCATAACTCAAACGATTTAAAATCGCTTTCACACGCGTTTTGGCAACACTCTCTTCTAAAGTCGGATCGTTGTAGATGTAAGAAATGGAGTCAAAAGCGACGTCGACCGTATCTTTCAGCGCCGCTTCTTTTGATTGGATCAGGTTTTGATGAAAGATCTCTACCTCCCTTTTGCCAAGGGTCTTGGTTTGATAGATAGAGATCCAGCTGATACTCGCTGACACCAATACCACGGGTATCAGTGTCAGCAGAATTAACTTTGCTTTGAGAGGCATCCCTTCCCTCCATGAAACGCTGCCTTTACAGCTTACTATCTTAGCAGTACAAACGAATCGATTGTGTCTGCATAGACATAATTAACAGCTTAACAACTTGTCTCAAAAGGTAAAAACTCTCAGTTCACAAAATCTCTTTATTATCGAGTGATTAACTCATACCGTAAAAACCTGGGAAAAACAGCAAAGACGCCAACACAACAATCTGAATCGCGATGAATGGCATCACACCTTTGTAGATATCTCGCGTAGTAACCCCTGCTGGAGCGACACCTTTTAGATAGAACAAACTAAAGCCAAATGGCGGTGTGAGGAACGACGTCTGTAAGTTCATCGCAATAAGAATCGCAAACCACGTCATATTAATGCCCATCAATTCAGCGACTGGCGCAATAATTGGCACGATGATAAAACAGATTTCAACGAAGTCGATAAAGAAACCTAAAATCAGAATCACCACCATGGTAATAATAAGGAATCCCCACTTTTCACCCGGCAGTTCTAACATCCACTCTTCAACTAAATAATCACCACCAGTGTAGGTAAATGCCATTGAAAAGGCGGTCGCACCAAGTAAGATCGCAAAGACCATTGCGGTTACTTTAACTGTCTCTTTTGATGCATCATAAATCATCGACCAACTAAACTGTTTATACAATAGTGATAAAATTATCGCACCTGTACCGCCCAGTGCCGCTGACTCTGTTGGTGTTGCAATCCCTGCAAAGATGGAGCCCAATACCACGATGATCAATGCTAAAGGTGGCAATACAGCTTTCAGTGCGGTGAGCACTTCTTGTTTACGACTGATCGACTCATCGCGCTCTATCGCCTGTGCGGCTTGAGGGTTCAACTTCGCGTAGATGAGAATATAGATCACATAGGCGCCAACAAGTGTAATACCGGGCCAGATCGCAGCTTGAAATAGGTCCCCTACCGGTACGCCAAGTACATCACCCAACAAGATCAACACGATAGAAGGTGGGATAATTTGGCCCAACGTGCCAGACGCACAAATAGTCCCACACGCTAAACCTTTGTCGTAATTGTACTTGAGCATCACAGGAAGAGATATTAAGCCCATCGCAACAACTGATGCGCCTACCACACCCGTTGAAGCCGCAAGCAATGCGCCAACTAACACGGTAGAAATAGCGATACCACCGCGAACGCCACCGAACAAACGCCCCATTGATTCTAGTAGCTGTTCAGCAAGCTTCGTTTTCTGTAGCACTAGCCCCATAAAAACGAACAGCGGTACGGCCATTAGCACCGTATTTTCCATAATGGACTGAATTCGATATGGCATAAAAGCAAACATCTCGATGCCTTCAGCCCAAACACCAAAAATCAGCGCGATACCACCAAAAGTAAAGGCAACGGGAAATCCCAATAGAAGCGCAAAGAGCGCAACAAAAAACATCACTATACCGATCATAATGACTTCCTTTTACGACTTACCGTTATTACCGGCATAGATGAGATGAGGGTTGACAATTTTGTTGATTGAATGAAGTAACAATCCAATACCACTCACCGCCATAAAGAAAAATGACAGCGGAATCATCGCTTTGATAATCCAACGATATGGTAAGCCACCTGGGTCACCAGACGTCTCGCCTAACGCGTAACTTTCCTTAGCGAAATCAACACCAAACCAAGCTACCAGTAGGCAAAAAGGGAATAAGAAAAATAGTGTGCCTATGATGTCGATGATGGATTGTGCTTTGTAAGATAAGCGTTCATAAAAAATGTCGACGCGAACATGGCCACCGGACTTAATTGCGTAAGGCACACCAAGCAAGAACACGGCAGAGAATAGATGCCATTCCATTTCTTGGAATGCGATAGACACATCATTAAACACGTAACGCATGACAACGTCGTACACAACGTTTGCTAACAACAAAATAAACAGGATGCTGGATAACCATCCGAGGAAATCGCTAAAGCGGTTAAATAATCGCTCAATATAAATAAGACTTCTCATTCCGAACTCCGTGGAACGTTTAGATGCGCTCCGCTATGGTGCGGAGCATTCATTATGAAGTTTTCTTGGGCTTCGATAGCTGGCTAAACCTCTCGGCATCGCCTGCTTCATAACGTTATTGTTGAGCTTGACTGTTTAAGTACGCTCGGTGCGAAATATCTGACCATGGTCGAACTTGATTCATATAGTTCGCTTGCGACTCTTGAATCTCTTTCGCCAAAGCATCTTTTTCTGCATGTTCTTTCAACAAACGATCGTTTGCTTCTCGCAACGCAGCTACTACTTCAGGTGGGAAATCTTTTACTTCAACATTTGGGTATTCAGACTTAATAGATGCCCAGTTTTTGCCACTTTCGTGTTTCGATTGCGTGTACATATCGTAAGCGGCCGTTTTCATGGCTACTTGCAAAATCGCTTTTAGGTCATCAGGTAGACGATTCCAGGTACGCTTGTTAACGAGGAACTGAAGCTCAGTCGCTGGCTCATGCCAACCTGTGTAGTAGTAAGGCGCGATTTTGTGGAAGCCCATACGTAGATCCAGCGATGGACCAACCCATTCCAAGGCATCAATTGTGCGACGCTCTAGAGAAGTATATAGCTCACCAGGGGCGATATTCGTTGGCTTGGCACCTAACTCAGCCAAAATCTCACCAGCAAACCCTGGGATACGCATTTTCAAACCCTGTAAGTCCTCGACGGACTTGATCTCTTTTTGGAACCACCCGCCCATCTGAGTATCGGTATTACCGCCAGGGAAAGACATCAAGTTATGTGGAGAGTACACTTTTTCCATCAGCTCCATACCACCGCCGTAGTAAAACCATGCATACTGCTCAGTTGGCAACATACCGAAGGGCATAGAAGTGAAGTAAAGTGTGTTTGGAACCTTACCCTTCCAGTAATAAGACGCTGAGTGACCCATGTCATACTGACCCGACTTAACCATATCAAACACCCCAAAAGGCGCTTTATGCTTGTTTGCGGAATCAATGCGGATTTGCAAACGTCCGTTGGACATCTCTTCCGCCATTTTGGCCATGTTTTTTGTGGTATCACCAAAAATTGGGAAATTAGGCCCCCAAGTTTCAGCAAGCTTTAAACGATAGACTTTTTCAGCAGCGTTTACAGAAGTCGCTGCGAGTGCCATCGCGGCAGCGACAGCGGTTGTTTTGAGCACTCGTTTTAAAGATTTTTGGATTAGACTCATCGTTCACGTCCTTTATCACCAAGGTTATTGTTGTCATCCATTTCATTAGGATTGGCTGTATTCGGTATAAAAGATGTAACAATGTTGTCTAATGCGAAATGGGCATGAACACGGAAGCGAGTAATTCATCAATAAGGCATTAGCCTAAGGTATTACGTACAAGTACGTAGGACAACCGTCATGACAAAAGACTGTTAATAGCAAAATCAATAAATTATATTTTTATCTATGAATAAAAATAAAAGACAATACGTACGTATTTTTCTGCCAAAAAATTTACATAGTATTTAAGAAAATGTGACAAACCACTTATTGGCAGTGTTAAAGTCAGTACTTAATGCATTATTTCCAATACCAAGATAAAAAAATACCTCGGCATCGGCCGAGGTATTCAATCTAGAACGGTAGCGGTAATTAAACTGCTTTGTAGATAACTTTGTTACCTGCTAACTGCTCTTTTTGAACTAGGTTTTCTTCAAGAAGCTTCTTTAGTGCGCCAGTAGCCCATGATGCCGCTTTAGTATCTTCTTGACCTGCAGCTAGACCGATGCCTTTAGGGTTAATACCTTCAGCATTCGCCATAACGATGTCTAATACTTGTTGTTGCTTAGGAGTAAGGGCAACATCAACTGTTTTCACTGCAGCTACTTTTTTATCAGCTACTACTTTCTCCGCAACAGCTTTTTCAGCAACAGAAGGTGCTACTGCTTTTTCCGCAACAGGCTTCACTGCTTTAGGTGCTGCAGCTAAGTTTGCTACTGTCGCTTTAATGCGTTTTTGCAGTTTCATCTGCACTTTACGCTTATGAGCAAGTCTCATTGAATATTTCTCCAGTTCACTGCATCTCAGCAGGGATGAAAATTTGAAGCGCGTTTTATACCAAAATTCACAAGCAATTTGTAGGTTTTAGCGGCGAAACGCGATGAAAAATGCGCTCAAAGCATAGAACGTCTACTATTTAATCAGATATTTTATGAACGGATTTATTGAATACTGGGTATAAAAACAGAGGTTTGTTTTATTTTAAATGCAAATCAATGCACATAAAGCTACCCACTTATTTTTGGACAAGTATTCGATGAGGTTATAAGCATGGAAACGCTGCACCTAACAAATTCACATTTCAAACCCGACTCCCCTATCAACAGAATACTTTTGTTGCTTGTTGCACTCATCACTTTGTTTTTGGTTGCCATTTCTCCGGGATGGAAGCAAGCCATGTTGTCGGTCATTTTGATGTCTGCAATCGTTGGTTTCGCCATCTTGATGATTAAGAAAAGCCAAGTCACTTTTACGCTGACAGCTTCTCACTTTCAGCAACACCTTTTTAAAGGAGGTTGGGTCGTCCGATGGCGAAATATTGAGTCAATCGGTATTTGTAGCTACCAACAGGAAGGGTGGCACCAACCGCTACCTTGGATCGGTATTCGTCTAAAACACTACTCGCCCTACTTAAATTCAATCTGCCCTCGTATAGCGACAGAAATTCTCCTCAGCCAGCGAGCACTGCTTTACTTAGGCGCGAAACAAAATCAGTGTGAAGATAAGTTTGAGGATATAGTGCTTGACCCTAAACCGTATATAAACAGAGATGGGATTGAGTACAAAGGTTTGTTAGCGATGCTCGCCAACCGGATGAAGTATCAGAGAGGCTTTTATGGCTACGATCTATTTATATCAGCAAGTGATCTAGATCGTGAGGCTGAGGATTTTGTGGGACTGACTCGGCGATACTTAGCTGCCGCCGAGCCAGAATAATGCTTAGTACACGCACTTTTAGTAAAGCGGCATCTCGTCAGCAACGAACGGGTTAGTTTTACGCTCATGACCGAAAGTCGATTGAGGGCCGTGACCAGGGACAAACGTGACATCATTGCCTAAAGGCCACAATTTCTCTTTGATAGAACTAATCAACGTATTGAAATCACCTTGTGGGAAGTCAGTTCGACCAATGCTACCGTTAAACAAAACGTCACCCACAAACGCTAAACGCGCTTCTTCACTGTAAAGCACAACGTGACCAGGTGTATGACCAGGTGTGTGGAATACGTTCAGCACTTGATTACCAAAAGTGACAGTGTCACCTTCATTTAGCCATTGGTGCGGTTCAAACGCTTCTGTCAGCGGGAAACCAAACATTTGGCTCTGACCTTCCAAACCTTGCAACCAGAAGTTATCTGCCTTGTGAGGACCAACAATCTCTGTACCGCCAAGCAGTGCAGACAGCGGTTCCGTGCCACCTACGTGGTCCAAGTGACCGTGTGTTAGCACTAGGTTTACCACGTCAACACCCAGCTCTTTGATAAGCATAGCGAGCTGCTTTTCATCGCCGCCTGGGTCAACCACAATACCTTTCATGGTTTCGTCACACCAGACAATAGAACAGTTTTGAGAGAAAGATGTTACTGGAACAACTTGGTATTTCAGAGCCATAGATAACCTATACCGAATAAATTTGCATGAAAACTGCCGCAACTATGACACTAAGGCCTAGCGACTTCAAGCTTTGAACTGTGGGTAATCGACGACGTTCTGAGACTAGAAACCTTGTCTCAACTAGCACTACCAGGAACGAACAGCTCCCGTATCGATATGAACAAAGTTACTACCTGGATAATAACCCACGCCACCGGCTTTTAGGCTTAATGCAGCATCACGAACCGTTGAAAGCTTCACGCCGTCTAAACGAAAATCAATGGCCTTTCCTTCCATGTGCATGCTCTTTTTCGCTACACGAGAAGACCCGTTGCGCAGCGAGGCGTTAGTGGCAGGAGAACGGTAACCTGAAATGACGATCACCTCTGCTTCTGTACCAATTAACTTTTGAATTTGGCTTATTTGATCGAACAAGCGTCGATCCATCGGATGAACCTCATTCCGTCGATGGTCTCGACAAAACTCATTCAGCCTTTGAAGTTCATCATTAATGTATCGTTTTCCATCGAAATAGCATGTTTCGAGGATCTCTCCAGTATTAAGATTGTTCATCGCCAGCGCACGTGGCTCGTCAGGGAGTGAAGCCCAAGAAAATGATGGCAGGGCAGACGCCAACACCACACCACCAGCGGTCATTTTAAGGAAATCTCGGCGGGAAAAGTTACGACTTACCATTTCAAAATACAGTGCTCAACAACTAGACAAGTCGTGGACATTAACCAAACACATTTGTCACGTCAAATGCATAAAACGCTCCATCTTGATTTTCAGATGCAGTAATTATTGCTTAATTATTGAACGAAAAGAGAATTCTTCGTTTTGTAAATTTTCCTTAAAAATTTCAACTGCGGTGATCGTACTTATAGATATCATCACGGTAGTAAAGCGTTCCCTCTTCCAACCATGCTGTTTGATAAATGATGTGTACTTGAATGCGCTCTCCCAAAGGAACTGACGTGTTAGACCGACGAGAACTTTCTCGCTTTTTCGCTAAACGTTCTTCCAACCCCTGAGTTTTGAACAGAAGTTCTGCTAACCGGTCTGCATGTTCTACACGAACACATCCTGAGCTGAATGCGCGTCTGTCCTGTTCAAACAAGTTCTTACTTGGCGTGTCATGCAAATAAATAGCTTGTGGGTTAGGCATATTGAACTTGTACAATCCCAGTGCATTTTGTAAGCCTGACGCCTGTCGCATACGATAAGGAAATGTTCTCGGATTCACCGTTGCCCAATTGATGGTTGTAGGGTCAATAATTTCGTTCGAAGTCCAAGACCGAATGATTTGAATGTTATGGTTAATCAAATACATCGGATTACGTTTTACTTTAGGAATAATGTCTTTAACCATGATAGTCCAAGGCACGTTCCAAGTTGGGTTGAGAATAACTGAATCCAGTGCTACCGACATGATGGGCGTTTTTCTTGATGCTCTCCCTACCACAACTTTAGACTCAAACAAGGGTTGACCGTCATGCCAATACGTGACTTCGTATCCAGGCACGTTAACAAAGACAACATTATCCCTTTCTTTCGACCAAATTCTTGAACGCTCAGAATTCAACGCCAACAGATGCAATCGCTCTTGAGGAGAAAAGTTGATCCATCGAATGGTATTCGGGCCGATAACGCCATCTTCTTTCAAACCATGAATACGCTGGAACTCTTTTATCGCAAGCTCTAATTGTTCGTCATATTCTTCAGTGACTAAATCCAAGTAAGAAACATCTACGCCTACGATCTCCATTCGCTCAATCAATAGGGGTCTGTTTTCTAATATATCGCCAACACGTGCTAGCCCAGTTTGTTGATAGGCAGGATATTGGTACTGAGAATGTTCCGATAGCGAAGAATAGGCGGAGTAGAAAGCATCATCTGTTTGTAATGGAGACCGGAGACTTGCCAAAAACTGACCAAGTTTGCCAACCGTAATCTCATTACTCAAAATCGATAAAGTATCGATGCTAGGAGCGGGTAACGTAACATGGGCTTTGTCTGTAAATAGCCAATTAATCCCTTCTTCGGGGAGTTGCTCAAGATAACTAAGGTACATCAAGAGTGAGTCTGTCATCACTAAATCGAAGTCGAGATTATCTCCCTGCCACCTTACTTGGTTTATCCGGTGAAGTTGATTTTCGAATTCGTCGGTGACATCCGCAAGAGCAACCAGGTTTACTTGAAAAAGAAACTGCTCAATATCACTTTCATTTTCCCAGTTCAAACGGTAATTGGTGCTTTGATACAGTTGATCAATCACCTCTGGATAATGGATCATTTTTTCTACAGACAGCTTTTGTACCGCTCCCTCTTGCTCGACTTGCGCTGAAGCTTCGAGAGAAACGACGGTGGAAAAGCTGCAAAACGGCACCAGAAGTGCCGTCATGATTAAAACCCTAGCAAACACTGAAATGATCCTTGCGCTACTTGCCATAATAAAAAGTATGGCAAATATCTCACAGCTTGCAGGTTTAAAATTAAGAATCTGATGCCGAAAACGACAACAAAACCCTCTATAAGTAATTACTCAATGATCTTTCTAGATAATTCTCGACCAATGGTTGTCCCATTGTACTCCGCTTGCGAAGGTACTTTTTGACGCTTCGGGCTTTTGCTCTACCACTTTTCCCGCACCAGAGCTGACTCGGAACTCATCGCCATAGACCACAACACCAGAAGCGTCTGGTAACGCACTTAGCTCTACCAATTTGCCAGTAGATTTAGACCATATACCATAACAACTGCCCGGAGGCGAAGTGGCTAAGATCCATTCATCGGTTGCTGCAATACTCGCAACGTAATGATTGAAACGCGCCCACTCTTCAGGCTCAGCTTGAAGATCTTGCATTTCACCACCACGCGTGTGCATGGCGATCAAGGCTGGATACTCGTCCGGCTCACCACGATATTGCTGACCACAAAGCACGGTTTCCGCACCATCATGGGCTAAGTGGCGAATACTCAACTTATGATCCGGTAAAGACACTTGATCCAATAGCTCCCCTTCCTGTGAAAGGTAACTCAGGCTAGGTCTCATGCTATCAAGATTGAGAGGTTCACGACCGTTGGTGTGTACGCCACCGACGCCAATCGCTAATGCGCCATCAGGCATCATGATCACTTCATGAGGACCAAGACCAAAACCCGTTAACTCATCGATCTTTTGATATTGCTTCTGCACATCATAAACACCAATGATCCCACGGCTTGTCCCCCTCTCCCCTTCTGTGGCAAATAGCAATGTGCCGTCATGGGAGTAAACACCATGTCCGTAAAAATGACGATTTGGCGTTGCTAGTTGCAGTTTGATCATCTGCTCTGAGCGATAATCAAACACCATGAAGAAAGTACCAGGTCGACGACCAAAAACTACGGCGTGGCCTTGTTGGTTGGTTGCTACACCGTGACCACGCTCAGGAATCGGCAATGAAGATAGCGGCATACCATGCTCATCCGCCACCACCGCTGCGAATTTATCTCGACCAATGATAGAACAGCCGATCAACGCAGGTTCACGTGAGCTTGTTGAAGCACAACCAAATGGCATCATAGGTATAGCCGCCCCGAATAGAGCGGCTTTCAGCAAGGTTCGGCGGGTTTGATCAGTCACCATCGGTTGCATTAAATCCTATAACTACGCCAAGCTCGATCGCCACTTCTTCGTGAATCAGGTACTTCAATTGCTCTAGCTTATTGTATTGAGAGAGCACCATGCGATAGCCTTCTTTTGTTTGTAGTGCAGCAAACAAGCTCTTATCTTCTGGCCAAGTTTCTAACGCCATTTCAAACTGATGAACGACACGGTCTGCGAGATCTGCATGGCCTTGCTCTCTAAGTAGCGCATCTAAACCATTCCCGTTAGCAAAGTACAACGCTTCCATCCCTTGAAGGTTGGCTTTTAAGTTTGAAAGCGAGGTCTCGGAACGCCACGATTCTGAGAAATACGGGCGAGGCTTACCAATCTTCGCTAGCGGTCGGCTCAACTTCTTCATGCTGTATTCAAGCTGATTCGAGAGCAGTGAAATGTACTCAGATTCCCATTCCGTCATCTCTAGCGATTTCCAAGGGTTCTCTGCCCAAGAATCCGCGATGATCTGCGCTTTGTCATCAAGGTTTTCAGCAATCGAAACGCCTGTCGCACAAGTATTGCCGTTGCTAGATAAGGTCGACGCTTTATCGTAAAGCAGCCATTCCAGAGCCCCTAAACCTTGCACGGTGACACTTTGGGTGGAAATATCTTCTGCACTCCAAGCTTGGTCAGATTTCGTCAATACAGACATTTTACGACCAGTAGTGTTCTTTTTATCTGGCCAAAACTGAACATTCCAGCTTTGCTCCAGCGCCGTAGCAGGGCCACGTTCTTGACCTTGTAATGCCATCCACGCAAGCATCGTTTGATGCCATTGCTGTTTTACTTGTGCATCATCTTTCGACTCTGATGCGCAGTAATCCGCGAAGCGCTGTTCAAGTTCTGTGGTTTGCGCTAAAAACGTCTGAGCTGATTGAAACTCGACCTCGTACACGCTTTGAGAAATATGACTTGTACTCTCAGGCTTGGCAGAGCTCGAACCGATGGTCGATTGGCAACCAACCAAACTTAACGTTGCGGCAATCGCACTCACTAATAGTGTTTTTTTCATGGTTGCTTCCTTATAGAGAATTCAGAAACGCAATCAATGCGTCACGTTCTTTTTTGTTCAGTGCTAAGACGTTTTGTTTCGCAGTTTCAGCTTCGCCGCCGTGCCACAACACCGCTTCCATCAGGTTACGAGCGCGGCCATCATGTAGAAAGTAAGTGTGTCCGTTTACTTCTTCGGTATAACCAATGCCCCATAGCGGTGCTGTTCGCCACTCGCGGCCGTTTGCTAGGTATTCCGGACGGTTATCGGCTAAGCCTTCACCCATGTCATGCAAAAGCATGTCGGTGTATGGGTGGATAAGCTGCTCAGAAAGCGCTGGTAACTCTGGTCGTTTCGCCGTTTTAACACTGGTCTTGTGGCAGCTTTCACAGCCAGACGCAGCAAAGATTTGCTGACCAAGTTTCACGTTAGGGTCATTGACATTACGGCGAATAGGTACAGCTAAGTGCTGGCTGTAAAACTCTACGAAGTCGAGAATATTTTCACTCACTTCTGGTTTGCCGCCATTTGGCATGTCGTCACAAATGCTTTGTTTCGAGGTACAGTTTTCATTTGGGAATAAATGGCTCGTAAGACCCACATCACCATTGAATGCTGCTGCATTTTGCTGCATTAACGTTGGTTGTCCGGCTTTCCAGCCAAAACGACCAATCGAGAAGTCGTCCTTCTCAATATCCCACACCTTATTGACTTTGCCTGAGATACCGTCTTTGTCGGCATCTTGTTCATCAGCCCAAGCAAGTAGCGTTTCGTCGGGAATACTCTCTAACAAACCAAGGCCGATCATTGGCGGTGCCACGCGTGCTGAGAACTCGGTATCTGGGTGCATATCGCCGTAACCCAGCTCGGTAATGTTCAAATGAGGTTTTCTTAGTGTCACCGTCGTACCGTCTTTAAATCTAACTGGCACATCGGTGTAAGTGATTTCGATTTTGCCTTCTGGCGTTTGATCTTGCAGGGCGAAGTCTTGAAGTTGGCCACCATAAGTTGGCTCAGGTATACCGCCATCTTTGATGTAGGCTTTCTTTTGTTCTGGCGTCATCGCAGGAATGCTCAAGCGCACTAACATAGACACGGCATGTAAATCATCTTTCTCTGGCGGATGACCCCGGCCATCTTTGATGTGGCAGTTCTGACAACCATTGGTATTAAAAAGCGGGCCTAGGCCATCACGAGCGTCCGTTGATGCTGGCGCTTGTACCCAAGGGTTGCGAAAAAAGCTGTTACCCACACTAAAATCGAGGCGTTTGCTCATCGGCAGGTTGGCAGCAGGAAGAGAATAGGCATTCGCGCCGTCTTTTTTAACACTGGTTTTGCCACCAGACTTAACATCATAAGCCATGGCAGAAGAAGAAAGGATCGCGGCTAGCGCAGAAATTAGGTATGGCTTCATATCATTGCTCTACATAGACAACAAGGGTGATAACAACGAGCTCAAACGTCAAAAGGGCTCACAAAGAGCCCTTATTTATTATGGTTTTCTTATTAAAACTCGTGGTCAGCAGTATCAGGGCTTAGGCTGTCGATGCCGACAATGCTTGCCGCGCGCTCAATCGCACCGGTTTGTGCTACCAACGACATGATGGTGTCGTTTACTAGCGCGTTGCCTTGTGCGTTACCCGCTGCAATAAGTTGGTCAAAGTGCTGGTTGTTCTTCTCTGCAGAAGTCACTAGCTCACCAACTTGGCTACGTGTTGTATCAAACTGCTTTTGAATTTCGGTCGCTGCTTTCTTGTCTTTTTGAGCAACAAGGTCAGCGATACTTGGACCAGATAGCTCTTTGCCGTTTACACCTTTGTATGTACCTGTGTAAACGTTGTAGATGCCTTGCTCATTGTAGTAGTGAGAGTTGTGCGTGTTGTCTGAGAAACAATCGTGCTCGTCTTCAGTTGAGTTTGCTTCTAGTGCCACCTTCATGCGCTCACCCGCTAGCTCACCTAGAGAAAGAGAACCCATGCCGAATAGCATCTTACGAAGACCATTGTCAGCAGATTCGTTTAGTAGCTCTTCACGGTAGTTACCTTTCACTTCAGCAGACCACTGCTTTTCCATCCACTCAAGGTCTTGAACCAGTAGATCAGCGGCTGCTTTTAGGTACTCTCCACGACGATCACAATGGCCATTCGTACACTCAGAACCCACAACGAAATCAGTGTAAGCGCGTTGACCTGCACCCGCGTTAGTACCGTTTAGGTCTTGACCCCAAAGCAAGAATTCAATCGCGTGGTAACCTGATGCAACGTTTGCCTCAGAACCGCCTACTTCGTTTAGATCCGCTAGCAATTCTGGAGTGATTTTTGAAACGTCCAGTTTAGAAGCACCGATCTGTAGGCTAGTGTTCGCGATGATGTTGGCAGCAGCGCCCTCGTTACCCAATTCGTATTGGTAGTCCGCTGCTACGTAGTCGATCAGACCTTCATCAAGTGGCCACGCGTTTAACTGACCTTCCCAATCGTCAACAATCGCGTTACCAAAACGGAAAACTTCAGACTGTTGGTAAGGCACGCGAGAATCTAGCCAAGCTTGTTTTACTTCTTCAAGCTTTTTCGCTGATGGTGATTTTAGGAATTCGTCGATTTTTACGTCAAGCGCTTTCGCTGTTGTTACTGAATCAGCAAACACAGCATGGGCAACGTCCGCGTAATGTTCGACTACTTGTTGTTTAGTTACTGTGGCAGCAACGGTAGAACCACTGGCAATGAGGAGTGATGCAGCAATAGATTGGACTAAAACTTTTTTTGCATTCATCTGAAGCATCCTTGTTGAGCTTTTCAATTATCGTATTGGTAGTGCTAATTATTCTTATTTGCACTTTAGTCTCGAGATAATACAAATTTACAATTTATTTGCAACTCCAGATACAAAAAAACCTCATAAAAATGAGGTTTTTCACAGGCTTTATTGTCAGTTTTATCTTTAGGATTAAACCTTTAGGTCATGTTTTCCGTGAGAGACTTTTGCCTTCAGATAATTTTCGTTGCCATCTTTGATATGTGCAGAGGTATTGACAACCTCGCCAATTTCAATTCCGTACTCAGATAACTCACGGATTTTCTTAGGGTTGTTCGTCACGAGGCGGATCTTATTCACGCCTAAAGCTTCTAGCATTTGTGCTGCTTCTGTGAAATCACGCAGGTCATCATCAAAGCCCAAATGGTTGTTAGCTTCGTACGTGTTCATGCCCTGGCTTTGTAAGCGATATGCATCGATCTTATTGTACAAGCCAATACCACGACCTTCCTGACGGAGATACAAGATGATACCACCGGACTCGCCCATGCGATTGATCGTCTCTTCTAGTTGCTCACCACAGTCACAGCGTGAAGAGTGGAACACATCGCCTGTCAAACACTCAGAGTGCATACGAACTAAAGGCATGTCCTGAGTTTGGTCCGCTTGTTTAAAGATAATAGCAACATGCTCTTTGTCTGTCTTCAGACCATGGAAAGACAGAATTTCGGCATCAATGTTACTTTTTGCCCCGACTTTAAAATCTACTCTGGCACGTACTTCCGCCATATCTATACTCACTCGATTTATTGCTTGATGCGCTTGATGCGTTTTCGTTATTGCATTCATGGGATTTACTCGTTGCTCTTCAACTATGGGGACTGATACCGCATTTTGCAATATAGAGATCACAATTGAGGGCAGTTATCCACTCAAGACAGCAAAAGAGAAACACTCTCCAACTGAACAATTGTTATATTATAACAATTTAAAAAAACTACAATAAAAAACCCCAGACAAATTTTGTCTGGGGTTTCAAGAAGGTCGTTTGGTCTATCTTTTAATGGGTCTGACTGCGCTTCCAAACGGCGAGTTCAATCCAAACTGCTTCGAGTTCTTGGATTTCCTCGTCGGTCAACACGGCGAGCGTTGAAGTAACTTGAGGCAGGTTCGGTGATTGCAATGCACGAATCTGCGAATAGAAGTCTTTTTTAAGTTGTAATATAACTGAATCCACTGCGTGCACCTATTTCGTTCTTTTATTACTTATCCAGCTCAAAATTTTTATTTTCTTTATACTGGAAACTTCATAAATTCGGAAAAATGATAACATTCTGCTTGTTAAGTGCACAATTTATTTTTAATAGTGGAATAACGGTCACATTAATTACGCTTCACCATTCGGATCGAATATAAGACAAAAAAGATCAAAAATAGCACAGGAAAGATCCACAACAGCGCCGTGGAATAATTTAATGGTGGTTGGTACAGAACAATATTCCCATAACGAGCAACTAGATAGTCCTTTATTTCTTGATCTGAGCTGCCTTCATTGGCCATCGTATACACTTTCAACCTCAGGTCTTTAGCCGCTTGTGCATTAGACTCGACAAGGTTTTGGTTTTGACACTGCGGGCAGCGTAATGCCTTGGCTAACGAGGTTGCACGCTGTTGCACTTCAACGGAATGAAATTCAAACAGATCAACATTCTGTTCTATATCCGCACTTCTCGTGAAAGGAGAAAATATTATAAATAGGATGAAAGTGAGGAGAAGATTATTAAATCGAAACATTCAAGTATCCTGAAAATATATCGTTCCATTTATCTGCCGTTAGCTCTCCACGATATTTGATCAATATACGACCATTTGGATCAATCAAGTAAGTTTCCGGCGTTCCGATAACACCTAGCTCCACAGCGAGCTTTCCATTAGGGTCACTAATTACTTCAATATATGGATTTCGTTTAGAGCTCAAATATTCACGAGCGGCTTGTTTTTGATCTCTATAATTCAGCCCAATAATAGGCACACCGAGTTCTGCTAACTGCAATAATTCTTCATGCTCTCGTTTGCATACTCCGCACCAAGATGCCCAAACATTCAATAATTTATATCCGTCGCTTTTGAACAACTGCTCAGAAACCATGTCATCAGAGATCAGAGAAGTAGAGCGAAAATTAGGTGCATCTAAATTTCGTTGTGGGGACAATTCAACATGTGGTCGCTCAGACAAAGCCACCGCAGTTACTACAGCAAACACGGCAACAGCCACAAACAGACCTGCGAGTTTAAGCGTATTTCTCGATCGCATTGATAGCCTCTCTCCTTTTCTTTAGGCCGGTTAATAGCGCACCAAACACAGCTAGTAGCCCGCCAGACCATATCCACCAAATACCTGCGCGGTACTGAACTTTAATCGCATAAGCATGAGTATCGACTTTGTCACCCAATGTCACGTAATAATCGCCATGCCATAGTGAACGAATCGCAGGCTCGGTCATATTCATCACTCGCACAGGGTAATGACGCTTTTGCGGGTTGAAATTGAGCATGCGGCCATCTTCCAAGTGCAAGGTGATCTGTCCTTGTTCCGCGGTGTAGTTTGGCCCCACCAGCCATTCGATACCATGATAATCGATAGTGATCCCCGCCCTTTGTTGAGAACTGCCGGGTTCGACACGTAAATTGTGTTCATATGAGTAGTGACTGTTGAATACAGCTCCACTCACCGCCAGCGCAAAACCGATATGTGCCATCACGATTGGCATGAGTTTGCGCTTATTGGAACAACGAAACAGCATAACGAGATGCGCCACAATCACCCAAGTAGCCAATATTATGGTTAGCAATACTTCGAAATGCAGTACGTTCACTGAGAACATAAACCCGCTCCCAGAGACTATAGATAACGCAATACTAATCGCGATATCAGTGCTTCCACTCGGAACTGCGCCTTTTGTCCATTTCAGCACTGGCATGAATGCTAAGGCAATCAGAGCCAGTATGCTTAATGGAAAGGTCAGACTATTAAAGTAAGGTGCGCCAACCGAAATGTTCCCTAAGCCGAGCAGTTGATAAACCATCGGATAAAAAGTGCCAAGAAAAACGATGGCAGTCGCAATAACCAGCAGCCCTTTGGCGATATAAGCAGTGTAAGCTTGGCTCGCTAGAGATTGAAGTTTGAAACGAGGGAGTTGTTCTCCTCGCAAAATCAGTACGCCAAAAGTGATAATGACAAGCAAGCTCAATACACCAATCAGCACCAAACCTTTAGTTGGGTCCACCGCAAAAGCGTGCACTGAAGTCAGCACGCCAGAGCGCACCACGAATGTCCCTAAAGTGCTTAGGCTGAACGTAGCAAACGCCAGTGCATAGGTGCTCCAAATTGCGCCTCTGTTACGTGTTGCGACAACACCGCTGTGCAACAAAGCAGTACCAGTAAGCCAAGGGAGTAGAGAAGCGTTCTCCACAGGGTCCCAAAACCACCAGCCGCCCCACCCTAGCTCATTGTACGCCCACCATGATCCCACCAAGATACCCAACGTGAGCGTTCCCCATGCAAAAAACGCTGCGCTTCGAGCAACCACATACCAATCGCTCATCGGTTGTTTACCCAATAGCGCTGCTAATGCAAAAGCTAATATTGCTGCGTAACCGACATAACCGAGATAAAGCAATGGTGGATGAATGATAAGCCCAACATCTTGCAACATTGGGTTTAGATCTCGTCCTTCCGACGCCAATACTTGGGCATACTCGAACGGGTTAGAGGTCATTAACGTGAACCAAGCAAATGTCGCAATAAGAAGGTTCATGATTCCTAAACAGTCACAAGTATATTGGGCGTTGAGCGGTGACTTAAATGCAATTAACGACGCCCATAAACTCAAGGTGACGACCCAAAACAACATGGAGCCTTGGTGCCCGCCCCAAGCGGCAGCAATCTTGAATGCTACGGGAAGTTGACTGTTGGAATGCGTAACAACATATTCCAACGCGAAGTTGTCTTGCACGAAGCAGACGATCAGAAGTGCTAAACAAATGAAGGAAGCTAAGCTAATGATGTGGGACATCGCGACTTGATGCGGCAATGTCGCCTTCTTACTCATAGCACGACGTAGCCAATGCAGCAACGATGCACAAGTCGATGTTACAGCCACCAATATCAGTAAGAAGAACCCTAGCTCAGCTTCCATTTATCCCCCTTACACTATGGTCATTTGACCGGCATATAGAATGAAAGTACGCAGCATAAGTACGCCAACCAAGCTCAACGTCGTGACCACAAAAACGTAACTGCCTCTGTGGCGCACTTCTGAAGGCGTTAACCAATTGAGAGTCAAAGGCGTTATCATGCCGATGAACACTACGCCAACCCAGAACCATTGAGCCCAGAATCCACTCGAAATAGCATTCCAAGCCGCGACTTCGTTCTGACCACCGCTGAAGATCAGTCCGGTAAAGAAGGTCACTAAGACAAACAGCTCAAACAATACTACTGGGCGTTCAAATCCGTGTACCCAAGACACACTTGGGCTGCTGGTCGACTCTTTAAATACCAAGATACCGAACATCAAGCATGCTGCTGCACCCGAGGACAAACTAGAGAACAGGAACAAGATTGGCAGTACTGGATTGTTTAGCATTGGGTAAGTCTTCAACGCAGACAATAGAAAGCCAGTGTACGCTGCAAGTACGATGGCTAAGAAGCCCAAGAATAATTCAATTGCGTTGTTGGCTTTCCCCGCCTTAATCAAAATGCCATCGGCAAAATCCAGCAGTTTGCTTGGTAACTTCCCTTCACAGAAGCTGATGATTTGATGGCGGAAGATAACGCCAATCCAAACAAACAGCACTAGCATGTACACTTGGAACAAGATCACGCCCATCGACATCACAGACGTTGGGTTGTAGTAGATCATGATCTTCCAAAACTCTAAAGGCTTGGTTAAATGGAAAATCAAAATTACCAACCCAGCAATGATGCCAAATGGTGCGAGCCAAGCCATCGCTTTCATGATGCCGTTGTTTGCGGGATCACCTTCAATCACTTTGCGTTTTAAATAGATAGAAATAATCACCGCACCCGCTGACATCCCAGCAAAGAATAAGTAAATCGCGATGATCCAATCCCAGACTAACGAGTCAAAGTGGAATGCACTTTCGAAGCCGTTCATGATGACACCTCCCCTTTGCTATGCGGAATTTTGTACAGTTTAGGTTGCGTACCTAAATGCGATTTATCGCGATAGACAACATGGCTTTCGATAGCTTTGCTCACCTCGCTAGTTGGGTCATTTAAATCACCAAAGATGAGTGCTTTTGTTGGGCAAGATTCCACGCAAGCTGGCTGCTTACCTTGCGCTAGGTTGGTATCACGGCAGAAGTTACATTTATCCGCAGAGTGATCGACTGGATTAAAGAAGCGCACTTGGTAAGGGCAAGCAGCAAGGCAATAACCACATCCGACACATTTCTCTTTGTGTACATCCACGATGCCGGTCGCCTCATCTTTGTATGCAGCGCCTGTTGGACAAACGTATACACATGGTGGGTTATCACAGTGCTGACAGGATTCGCGAGTAAACTGGTATTTCACATCTGGGAACTCGCCAATCGGTTCACTGCGATGAATTTTAAGTCGCGTTACGCCTTCAGGGACTTTATTTACTTCGCGACAAGCATCGGTACAAGCGGTACAGCCAATGCAGGCATTTTCATCATGAACCATACCCATGCGTTTCGCTTGTTCACGGTTGCTGGTATAAAGAGAGGAGCTAACAACGGAAGTGCCTGCAACGCCTGTAGTTAAAATCAACGCGCCGCTGCCGGCTAAAAAGTTTCTTCTCGAACATTTCATGCTATCTCTCCTCTTCTTTGGCAAGTTCAGGTTCGACGGCAAATTCAGAGTGACAATCCACACACTGCTTGATCAGTTGTTTTCTGTCGTACGACAACGCTTTGGTTTTCGCTGTGTGTACATCGTGGCAATTTGAACAAGTGAGGTTTTTGGCGTGCACATCGTGCGTCCAGTGGCTTTCTCTCAGTTGTGTCGGTGCATGGCAATCCACACATCGGCTGTTGGCTTTAAGAATCATGCTTGGATCAAGGAACACTTTGTCGTGTACCTCTTTCGATTGCGCGGCAGAAAACTTAATCACATCAGGCGCGCCTTCACGGTGATCAGGGCCGATGTTGCTATGGCAGTTAGTGCAATTGAGCTGCTTACCTTGACTCAATAACGCTTGCGAATCATGCGATAGATTCAGAGTCTCTTTGGCGTCCTTATGACATTGAAGACACTTGTAGTCTCGGTCACGGATCAACTCGACTTGATGACGCTCAGCTTGAGCACCTTCAATCGGCTCTGAAGAAGTCGCATGGGCGGCGATGGAGAAACCATAGATGGCAAAGACGAAGAGAAGTTTCAGCATTGTCTCTATGGTCAATTTTATATTGCCCATATTGTTCTTTCCTTAGCTCGACAATAATTGATAACTATTCTCAATTATTTATTTGAGCGACAATTAATTTCCTCTGAAGATATTTTTTAGATCTTCAAATGACATCAATTCTTATTTCGGAAAGCCACAACGCTAAACCTATATTTATAATACCTCTATTATTCATAAGGGGTAGAAACACCTGCTCAAAAAGCGAACTAAATCACCCTATTTTTAAAAAGGTTAAAACCCCAAAGCATTGTAGAACAATGACTTAACAACTACCACTTTAGAGGTATATAAATTCAAACATGACTGAGATCACTGGTGTAAATTGATCTAAAACAAGACAAGATTCACTCACTATTTCATCTATCCAATTAAGCAATATTATTAATCGTAGATCTCCAGTTCTTATTTGGAATAGCTCCTCACAACGCTGCTAATAAAAACGAATATGGAGATAACACTGTGAGCATAAAACACTGGATGAGCGCACCTATTGCGGTTGCGACCTTATTCGCCAGCCAATTATTTTTGGTTGGCGCTCCGTTAGCGGCAGAAGAGAAGGATTTTATCGATCCTCGAAATGACGCCTTTGAACAGAACCATCCCGACCAATACCACTCTTGGAAAGCAACATCCGAAAGTGAGCACATAGAAGATGCTCTAAGTGAAGACCCAAACATGGTTATCCTGTGGGCAGGTTATGGCTTCGCGAAAGACTACAACAAAGCGCGCGGTCACTTTTACGCACTTGATGATGTTCGCCAAACCTTACGTACCGGCGCACCAACCGACGAGAAGTCCGGGCCTATGCCGATGGCGTGCTGGAGCTGTAAAAGCCCAGACGTTGCTCGCGTGATTGATGAACGTGGTGAAGACGGTTATTTCGAAGGTAAATGGGCACGCTTAGGCTCAGAAATCGTCAACCCTATCGGTTGTTCCGATTGCCACAACACAGGCTCTGAAGCCTTCAAGAAAGGCGAACCTGCGCTAGCACTGACTCGCCCATACGTCGAGCGTGCTTTTGATACTATTGGTAAAAACTTTGATGAACAGTCTCGCCTAGATAAGCAAGCATCGGTCTGCGCTCAATGTCACGTTGAATACTACTTCACCGGCCCAACTAACGCGGTTAAATTCCCATGGGATATGGGCACCACCGTTAATGACATGGAGAAATACTACGACGCGTTGAATTTCAAAGATTGGACGCATGCCGTATCTAAAGCGCCGATGCTAAAAGCGCAACATCCAGGTTTCGAAACTTGGAGAGCGGGTATTCATGGTAAAAACAAAGTGGTGTGTGTGGACTGCCACATGCCTAAAGTGACCAAAGAAGACGGTACGGTGTACACAGACCACAAAGTGGGTAACCCATTTGATCGTTTTGAAGACACCTGTGCGCAATGCCATACCCAAACTAAAGAGCAGCTACAAGGCATCGTCTCGACTCGCAAAGCGCAAGTACTGAACATGAAGCTAACCGCCGAGAAGCAAATCGTAGCGGCACACTTTGAAGCAGGCGCAGCGTGGAAAGCAGGTGCAACAGAAGCAGAGATGGAACCTATCCTACAAGATATTCGCCATGCACAATGGCGTTGGGACTACGCGATTGCTTCTCACGGTGTTCACATGCATGCTCCTGAGGTAGCACTTGAAGTACTAGGTACTGCAGTTGACCGCGCTGCTGACGCCCGTACCAAATTGGTTCGTTTACTGGCAACCAAAGGCATTACTGACCCTGTTCAAATTCCAGATATCTCGACCAAAGCGAAAGCGCAACAAGCACTAGGCATGGATATGGATAAGATGAACGCAGACAAGAAACACTTCCTAGAAACAGTAGCGCCAGAGTGGGATAAAGCAGCAGCTGAACGCGAAGCCACGTATTAGTCTAACTGGCAACGGTTAACTTATAGATACAACAAGGGGCGTACTGAACGCCCCTTTTCTTTCTTTATTATCTTTATCTCTTCATCCTGATTCTATCGAGAGACAAAAATCGAATGTACTAGCGACGAGGAAGCCTAGGTCTAGGTTGAATATTTGGACGTGCTTTAGGTATCTGCACATTTGGACGAGCAACTGGACGCTGGATCTTCGTTTCCGGTAATGCTTTTCTTTGTTGAACCTTTTCTTTCACCGCCTTGCCTTGTAAAGTCGCTGGTTCAATATGCTCCGGACGATTCTCCCATTGGGTTCGAATCTCTTGCTTTTGCTCGTCAGGCAATGATTGCCAATGATCATCAAGCTGGCGTTTCATGTTATCGATATTGGCGGACATATCGTCGTCTTTCCAATCTTCGACTTTGTCTTTGATGGATTGCTGTTGGTCTTCATCTAAACCATTCCACCACTCTTCCAGTTTCTCTTTGTATTCATCGTCGTTATCGCAACAGCCCGGATAGTAATAAATCCAGTAGTCGTCATGATCGTACCACCACGGGTCGTAGTAACCCGATGAATAATAAACCGTAGAGGAAGAGCCAGAATGATCGGAAGAGCTACAACCCGCCAGCACAGAGCCGCACAGCAAAACCAATATGCTTAGTGCTTTATTTTTCATTCGTTGCCCACCTTTCCCTCTATTGCTTGTTAAATTGTACGCTTACAACAGCTCTTTTGCTTTGTTAATAGAGTTAATGATTTGCACCCTATCTAAATTTGGATCATTAGAATCTAATAATAGTATCCAGGCATCAATCGCTTCCTGAAAGCGGAATGACAGAAAATGATCATTTGCGATCAAAGACAAAGCGGCTTCATTGTGCGGCTCTATCTGCAAAGCTTGCTCCAAAAGCAAGCTAACTTCTTGCGTCATTGATTGCTGGTGAATGTAGTACAAGGTCGTCGCTTTTGCGGCAAGTTGCGTGGCACTGACTGGCTCAGTCAGCTGGATCGCGTAATCAAAACAAATCAGCGCGCCATCAAATTCCCTCTCTAGCAGGTAGCCCTGCCCGAGTTGGAACCACAATTCAGCGTTGTTCGGATCTTCACGCAACTGGTCTTGAATCTCTTTCATGATGTCACGAGCAGTCATCATTCGTGACATTTCCGCTTGTATTGGTTTAGGCGGTGTTTGATGCAGCAATAAGAAACTGGCACTCGTCACGACAAGTACTAACAGGCAAAAACCAAACCATTGAGCAGGTTTAACTTTTGATGCACTCAGTGATAAGAGTACGATAAACAACCCCATTAGAGTGATGGCAGCGAAAAACCAAACAGACATAACACGTCCCATAAACAAAGATAACGTCAGTGTACGCATTTCTTACTTTAAATGCGTTGATACAGATACAAAAAAGCCGAGCAACTAAGGCTCGGCTTTTCATATCAGGATAACGATGTAAGATTACTCTTCGTTACCTTCCTCTGCATCATCAGCAGCTGGAGCTTCTGATGCGTCTTGCTGCGTATTTTCGCCTGTTGACTCTAACGCTTCTGCATCTTCATCAGCAGGCAGCTCTTCATCATCAACTTCTTCAATACGTTGCAAACCAACAACTGATTCATCTTCCGCAGTACGGATAAGCGTTACACCTTGTGTGTTACGACCAACCTGGCTAACTTCACCCACACGAGTACGTACTAACGTGCCAGCGTCGGTGATCATCATCATTTCATCACCTTCAACAACCTGGATAGCACCAACTACCGGGCCATTTCGCTCAGAAACTTTGATAGAAACTACACCTTGAGTGCCACGACCTTTTGTCGGGTACTCGCTAAGTGCTGTACGTTTACCATAACCGTTTTCTGTAACCGTTAGGATGTCGCCTTCGTGCGAAGGAACAATAAGTGATACAACTTGGTCATTTTCAGCCAGTTTCATACCACGAACACCAGAGGCGGTACGACCCATAGGACGAACACCTTTAAACTTGATCTCTGGCTGACCATTCTCATCAAGAACTGGTTTACCATTTTCATCAAGTACTGGAATCTCTTCTGCTTCTTTAAAGCGAACCACTTTACCCGCTTTAGAGAACAGCATGATTTCGTTTTCGCCGTTAGTGATATCCACACCGATTAACGAATCGTCTTCACGTAGGTTCACAGCGATTAGGCCGTTTGAACGTACGTTTGCAAACTGGTTCAACGGCGTTTTCTTAACCGTACCGTCACCTGTTGCCATGAAGATGAATTTGTCTTCAGAGAATTCATCAACACGCAGAATTGCGGTAATGCGCTCACCTTCTTCGAGTGGAAGGATGTTCACAATTGGCTTACCACGCGCAGTACGGCTCGCTAGAGGCAATTGGTAAACTTTCAGGCGGTATGTCTTACCACGAGTAGAGAAACACAAGATGTTATCGTGGGTATTCGCCACTAGAAGACGCTCGATATGGTCTTCATCTTTCATCTTAGTCGCACTCTTACCTTTACCACCACGGCGCTGTGACTCGTAGTCGCTCAGTACTTGGTACTTAACGTAACCACCGTGAGATAGAGTAACTACAACGTCTTCACGTGCGATCAGCTCTTCCATGTCAATATCATGGCTCGCAGCTGTGATTTCTGTACGACGAGCGTCACCAAAGCCGTCACGAACCGCTTCAAGTTCTTCACGGATCACTTCCATCAAACGCTCAGTGCTCGCAAGGATATGCATGAGTTCAGCGATTTCTTCTAGAAGTGTTTTGTATTCGCCAAGAATCTTCTCGTGTTCTAGACCTGTTAGTTTATGTAAACGTAGATCTAGGATAGCTTGTGCTTGTTGCTCAGTCAGGAAGTACTGACCATCACGAATACCG
This sequence comes from Vibrio sp. Vb1026, assembly GCF_033338745.1. NCBI lineage: Bacteria > Pseudomonadati > Pseudomonadota > Gammaproteobacteria > Vibrionales > Vibrionaceae > Vibrio > Vibrio sp. Vb1026. The sequence continues at coordinate 341,988 of NZ_JAWOTH010000003.1, read as the reverse complement.
TATTCAGGCTCTAGCCATTCAGGGCGCGCAGCATCTGTACCAGCACGCTCTAGCATTGCTGAAACGTTGCCTAAATCCCAACCACGAGCGATAAGACCCGCTTTTGCTTCAGCCGGTGTAGGTGCCTTACGGATAAGCTCAATGATTTCATCAATGTTAGCAAGCGCTAGAGCTAAACCTTCAAGGATATGAGCACGTTCACGCGCTTTACGCAGTTCGAAAATAGTACGGCGTGTCACAACTTCACGACGGTGATCAACAAAGCACTTCAACATATCTTTTAGGTTGAATAGCTGTGGCTGGCCATTGTTTAGGGCCACCATGTTGATACCGAAAGTGGTTTGCAGCTGAGTCTGAGCGTAAAGGTTGTTTAGAACTACTTCGCCCACAGCATCGCGCTTACACTCAATAACAATGCGCATACCGTCTTTATCTGACTCGTCGCGCAGCGCACTGATACCTTCTACTTTCTTATCTTTAACTAGCTCAGCGATCTTTTCGATCAAGCGAGCTTTGTTCACCTGGTAAGGAATTTCAGTGACGATAATGGTCTCTTTACCATTCTTCTCCACTTCGATGTCCGCTTTCGAACGCATGTAGATTTTGCCACGACCTGTTTTGTACGCGTCTACAATGCCTTTACGACCGCTGATAAGCGCCGCCGTTGGGAAATCAGGACCAGGAATGTAATCCATTAGTTCATCAATAGTGATTTCTTCATTCTTGATGTATGCAAGACAGCCATCAATCACTTCGCCAAGGTTATGAGGCGGGATGTTGGTTGCCATACCTACTGCGATACCAGAAGCACCGTTAACCAATAGGTTTGGAATTTTAGTTGGAAGAACCGCTGGGATCTGCTCAGTACCGTCGTAGTTTGGTACGTAGTCTACGGTTTCTTTGTCTAGGTCAGCCAATAGTTCATGGGCAATTTTTGCCATTCGAACTTCGGTGTAACGCATTGCCGCAGCAGAGTCGCCATCGATCGAGCCAAAGTTACCTTGACCATCGACCAGCATGTAACGAAGCGAGAACGGCTGAGCCATACGTACGATTGTGTCGTACACAGCACTATCACCGTGTGGGTGATATTTACCGATTACGTCGCCGACAACACGGGCTGATTTTTTATATGGTTTGTTCCAATCGTTGCCTAGTACGTTCATCGCGAATAAAACGCGGCGGTGTACTGGTTTTAGGCCATCACGCACATCTGGAAGAGCACGACCCACGATGACTGACATCGCATAGTCTAGGTATGAACCTCTAAGCTCATCTTCAATGTTTACGGGCGTGATCTCTTTAGCTAAATCGCTCATAGAGCCATTATCCCTCTATTATCTGATCGTAATTACGATACGTGTAAGGTGCAAAAATATAACACATAATTCATCACTTCGGCATCACTTTCCCTCTCCTTTTATCAGGTTGTGAGCTTGGTTATGAATCAAATGTCGAGAATTTGCACACTCATCCCATATCTTTCTGATTAGTGGTTATATTTCGGTCAATATTGCGCAAAATCGGACCCTTTACGCGGAAAAGCGAGGTAAATTCCTTTAACCACACAACGCGAAAATGCAGGTTTTAGAGTTATTGTCACTGGCACCAGTTCAAGGATGAAGCAAAAACAATAGTTAGCGCTTTACAAATTACAGGCACCTGTCTCGATTGCCGCGCCAGTGAACTCTGTCATTGTCCCTTAACTAAGCACATCGAGGTTGTTTGGGTGTAAAACGTTGGAGTATACTGGCGCCCTCTAAAGGACTCAGATTGAATGCAATAAAACCAATTATGACTAAAGCACAAAACGTCGATCCAAGTGAAATTAAGAAATTCGAGGACATGGCTTCTCGATGGTGGGATTTAGAAGGCGAGTTTAAGCCGCTTCATCAAATTAACCCACTTCGTTTGAACTATGTACTTGAAAAAGCAAATGGCTTGTTTGGCAAGCGAACACTTGATGTCGGCTGTGGTGGTGGCATTCTTGCTGAAAGCATGGCAAAAGAAGGCGCTATTGTGACGGGGCTTGATATGGGTAAAGAACCATTAGAAGTCGCGCGACTACATGCATTAGAAACAGGCACTCAACTGACCTACATTCAGAGCACAATAGAAGACCACGCTATAGAAAACGCAGGAACTTACGATGTCGTGACTTGTATGGAGATGCTTGAACACGTTCCAGATCCTCTCTCCGTTATCCGCTCTTGTGCTGCGCTAGTCAAACCCGGTGGTCACGTGTTTTTCTCAACTTTGAACCGAAACATTAAGTCGTACTTATTTGCTATTGTCGGTGCTGAGAAGCTTCTTAAGATTGTTCCTGAAGGCACTCATGAGCACGATAAGTTTATCAAGCCAGCCGAAATGATGAAGATGATAGACCAAACTGACCTGACGGAAATGGGCATTACTGGGCTTCATTACAACCCTCTAAATGACAGCTACAAACTCGGTCGTAATGTAGATGTAAACTACATCGTTCATACTAAAAAATACTGAACGCTATTAAGTTAAAAAATGAGTTTTGTGATTGACATTTTTTAAAGAAAATGAATCGGAAGCGGTAGCACAAAGTTGCCGCTTTTTTTGTCTTTTTATGGCTAAAATTCGTGCTCCAGATTCCATTTTGACCAAGCCATTTTTCGTAGATAAAAACGGCCAAAGATCAAGGAAAATATTTTTGCATGCGGTTATTTCTAAACCGATCTCGAAACCGTACTTTTAACCATTCAAGTCTGCCCTTTTCTCATCGGTTAGTGTTCACTTACTGATTTTTTTCATTTTGTCAGTTATCCACAAGTCATCCCCGATCTGTACCTTGATAAATCAGTGTAATAGCACTATCTTGTAACCCGCAAACAAATGAACCCCTATATGTTGTGTTTAAGCGACAATATATAGATAGACTTTGATCACAAAGCCGCCGCAAGCTTTACTCATATTGCACATAAACAAACAAAAATACGGCTTTTATCAGTTTTCTTAGGGAAATAAAGCAGAATGAACCAACAACTTACCGTCACCAAGCGTGATGGCCGTAAAGAAAGTATCGATCTGGATAAAATCCACCGCGTTATCACTTGGGCTGCAGAAGGTCTAGATAATGTTTCGGTTTCTCAAGTAGAACTTCGCGCTCACATCCAGTTTTACGACGGCATCACAACGACAGATATTCACGAGACAATCATCAAGTCTGCGGCAGACCTGATCTCTGAAGAGACTCCGGATTACCAATACCTAGCTGCTCGCCTAGCGGTATTCCATCTGCGTAAAAAAGCGTATGGCCAATACGAGCCACCAACGCTTTATGATCACGTGTCTCGCCTCGTCGATATGGGTAAGTACGATCAACATATTCTAGAAGACTACACAAAAGCAGAACTCGACGAACTTGATGCGTACCTCGACCATAAACGCGACCTAAATTTCTCATACGCGGCAGTTAAGCAGCTAGAGGGTAAGTACTTCGTACAGAACCGTGTTACGGGCCAAATTTACGAAAGTGCTCAGTTCTTATACATCCTTGTAGCAGCGTGCTTATTTGCGAAATATCCAAAAGCGACACGTCTTGATTACATCAAACGTTTCTACGATGCGACATCGACATTTAAGATTTCTCTACCTACGCCAATTATGTCTGGCGTGCGTACCCCTACTCGCCAGTTCAGCTCATGTGTTCTGATCGAGTGTGGAGACAGTCTTGATTCTATTAACGCAACAGCAAGCTCAATTGTTCGTTATGTATCTCAGCGAGCTGGTATTGGTATCAACGCAGGTCGTATCCGTGCATTAGGCTCAGAGATTCGCGGTGGTGAAGCATTCCACACTGGTTGTATTCCGTTCTACAAGTACTTCCAAACCGCAGTAAAATGTTGTTCACAAGGTGGTGTACGTGGTGGCGCAGCTACTGTGTTCTACCCAATGTGGCACGGTGAAGCACGCTCACTAATGGTACTTAAGAACAACCGTGGTGTTGAAGAAAACCGTGTTCGTCACATGGACTACGGTGTTCAGTTAAACAAACTGATGTACCAACGTTTAGTTGAAGGCGGCAATATTACGCTATTCTCACCATCTGATGTACCTGGTCTGTACGACGCATTCTTCGAAAACCAAGAAGAGTTTGAGCGTCTATACGTGAAGTACGAGAACGATCCTTCAATCAAGAAAGAAACGGTTAAAGCGATTGAAATGTTCACTCTGCTAATGCAAGAGCGTGCATCAACGGGTCGTATCTACATCCAGAACGTGGACCACTGTAATACTCACAGCCCATTTGATTCTGAAGTCGCTCCAGTTCGTCAGTCGAACCTATGTTTAGAAATCGCACTGCCAACGAAACCATTAACTAACGTTGAAGATGACTCAGGCGAGATCGCACTGTGTACGCTTTCTGCATTCAACTTAGGTGCTATCAAGTCTCTAGATGATTTCGAAGAGCTATCCGATCTTGTTGTTCGTGCGTTAGATGCACTGCTTGATTACCAAGATTACCCTCTACCAGCGGCATACAAATCGACTATGAACCGTCGTACGCTAGGTGTTGGTGTGATTAACTTTGCTTACTACTTAGCGAAGAATGGCGTGAAATACTCTGACGGTAGCGCGAACGGCCTAACTCACCGTACGTTCGAAGCAATGCAGTACTACCTATTGAAAGCATCTGTAGCACTGGCGAAAGAACAAGGTAAGTGTCCTTCATTCGACGAGACGAACTACGCGAAAGGCTTACTGCCGATTGATACGTATAAGAAAGATATCGACCTAATTTGTGACGAAGCGCTGCACTACGACTGGGACAGCCTACGTAAAGAAATTATGGAGCACGGCCTACGTAACTCAACACTGACTGCGCTAATGCCTTCTGAGACTTCTTCTCAGATTTCAAACGCAACTAACGGTATTGAGCCACCACGTGGTTACGTTTCAGTAAAAGCTTCGAAAGACGGTATCCTGAAGCAAGTTGTACCAGAGTTCACAGAACTTAAAGACAGCTATGAACTGCTTTGGAATATCGGTTCGAACGACGGTTATCTACACCTTGTGGGTATTATGCAGAAGTTTGTTGACCAAGCTATCTCTGCTAATACTAACTACGACCCGTCACGTTACGAGACTGGCAAGGTTCCAATGAAGAAACTGCTTCAAGACCTGCTAACAGCGTATAAGTTTGGTGTGAAAACGCTTTACTACCACAACACTCGTGATGGCGCGAAAGATGAACAGAAAGACGCTGTTCAACCACAAGATGACGATTGTGCTGGCGGCGGTTGTAAGATTTAATCTTCCCGTACCTAGCGAACCCGTAAAGACAGACTATCGATAACCTCCCCCTTACGGGGAGGTTTAAAAGGAATTGAGGCATTATGGCTTACAGTACTTTTAACCAAAAAAAGAATGACCAATTGAAGGAACCAATGTTCCTAGGTCAATCAGTAAACGTTGCACGTTACGACCAACAAAAGTTTGAGATTTTCGAAAAACTTATCGAGAAACAACTTTCTTTCTTCTGGCGTCCAGAAGAAGTAGACGTATCTAGCGACCGTATCGATTACAACAAACTGCCAGATCACGAGAAGCACATCTTCATCTCTAACTTGAAGTACCAAACGCTTCTTGACTCTATCCAAGGCCGCAGCCCTAACGTGGCACTGCTGCCGCTTGTGTCTCTGCCAGAACTAGAGACTTGGATTGAGACTTGGTCTTTCTCTGAAACGATTCACTCTCGTTCTTACACACACATTATTCGTAACATCGTGAACGACCCTGCGGTGGTGTTTGATGATATCGTTGAGAACGAGCACATTCTGAAGCGTGCAAAAGACATCGCGCACTACTACGACGATTTGATTCAAGCGACGAATGATTACCATCGCTACGGTGAAGGTGAGCATGTCCTTAACGGTGAAACGGTTAAGGTTAGTCTGTACGATCTTAAGAAGAAGCTGTACATCTGTCTGATGTCTGTTAACGCATTAGAAGCTATTCGTTTTTACGTAAGTTTCGCATGCTCTTTCGCTTTCGCAGAACGCGAACTAATGGAAGGTAACGCGAAAATCATCAAGCTGATCGCTCGTGACGAAGCACTTCACTTAAACGGCACGCAGCACATGATCAACCTGCTACGTAACGGTCAAGATGACTTCACTTTCATGCAAATCGCAGAAGAGGCAAAACAGGACTGTTTTGACCTATTCAAAGAAGCGGCTGAGCAAGAAAAAGAGTGGGCAGAGTATCTATTCAAAGATGGCTCTATGATCGGTCTAAACAAAGACATCCTAAGCCAATACGTTGAATACATCACAAATATTCGTATGCAAGCGGTAGGTCTACCAGCAGCGTATCCAGAAGCAACAACTAACCCAATTCCATGGATTAACGCTTGGTTGTCTTCAGATAACGTTCAAGTTGCGCCTCAAGAAGCAGAAATCTCTTCTTACCTTGTGGGTCAAATTGACAATGAAGTTCGCGCAGATGACTTCGAAGGATTCGAGCTGTAATGGCAACACTCAAAATCAACAAACTGATCAGCATTGAATCCAACCCTTCCAATACGATTTTGGAAACAATGGAGCAAGCTGGCCTATTACCAGAATACAACTGCCGTGATGGGCACTGCGGCGCCTGTCGCTGCAAATTGGAGTCTGGTGAAGTGGAGTATGTTGGTTTTGCCATGGCTTACACACAAAGTGATGAAATATTACCTTGTATCTGTAAAGCAAAATCAGATTTGTCACTTAGCGGCGTTAACTACGCGATGAAAGAAAAGCAGCGCGCATAACGTTGACTCGACGGTATAAAATGCAAAAGCCAAGGTAATCACCTTGGCTTTTTTGTCTCTGTGTTTTGTCTCTCAGACTACTGTAGAGAGCTTTGGTTATAAAGCACTGCTCGGGAGGTGCATCTCTTTAACTTTCTCTAAAAATGCATAATGCGCAAACATCGGTTTACGTTCTAGGTAGCGACGCAACAAGTCTAGTGCTGCCGTGCTGATCACTTTAACTTGATCACTGCGCTGATACTTTTTCGAGAGTTTATATAACGCTCCCCACTCGCCTGACGGTGTCGATAAAGCGACGGAAAAAACACCCTCTTCAATATGGCCAGTAACGAGTGATAAATCCGTCCCACACTTCTCTCGCGTAGCACCAGCCAGAGCAAACGTTTCTGCTAATGGATCTCCGCTGTTGGCCATCGCTTGAGTCAGGCTCGGTAGTATCCAACCATGCCCTAGTTGCTTTTCAGCGTTTTCATCACCGTTTAGCCAGTACGTTAAGTATCCTCCGCTACTTTTTTCGGAGGTCGACACTGTTAGTCCTTTATCGACCAACAACTGGCCGACATTTTCAACCATAGGTAAGTCAATACTAACGGTATTACTCTCAAGGTGTTTATTAATTATCTGTACGAGTTTCAAACGCTGTTCAAGCTGATCTGAAGGACCAAAAAGTTTCACTTCAATAAAAGGCAAGTAAGAGCGATACCCTAGCTCATAGCCTTGAGGAAGTTTTAGCTGATCTAGCTTATCTGAAATACCGGATTCAGACAGACCAAACGTGTAGATTCGGCTACAACATGAACCTTGCACATCGGGAAACACTCTTCTCAGATCGGGAAGAATTTGCGTCTCTGCCATGAGCTTAAATTCACTTGGTACACCCGGTGTGAAATAAAAAATGGCATCATTAATCAGCATTTTGAAACCGCAAGCAGTGCCTATCGGGTTGTCCAATATCTCTGCCGTTTCTGGCAGCATTGCTTGCTTTAAATTACTGTCCGGCATAGGGATGCCACGTCGAGCATACAAACTTTCTAGATGCTGCAACCACTCTTTGAATAGCACCAGTTTACAATCGGCGGCTCTCGCGGCGGCGGCGGCACTCATGTCATCCGTTGTAGGGCCTAAACCACCATTAACAATAACCACATCGTTGTTAAAGCTGAGCATTAAAAACTCTTCAACCAAACTCGATAGGCTATCGCCAACCGTTGAGCGCTTTGTTAAGCCAAATCCATGTTGATAAAACAGGCTAGACAACCATGCCGCATTAGTATCAACAATATCACCGTGGAGGACTTCCTCACCAGTACTAAGCATTGCTATTTTCACAACTGACTCCTGAACGTAAGCACAATCCTATTTTCGTTATAGCGCTTATTTTTCTTTTTATTTGGACAAATCTCGCCGAGGTTTGTTGGGACTAAATAAGGGTCAAGTGTTTAAATGATTGATGTTTTGAGGGATAATTACGAGCCCGAACATACACCATTAACTCGGAGACCTTTGTGTCAAAATCATCCATGTTCAAGACGACTCTAACAGGCCTTTGCTTGGCTTCGTCAGCGCTTGCGCACGCAAGTCACTATGACCTAAGCCGTCATACAGAGTTTTCTTACACACCTGATTGCTTGTCAGGTTACTGCGAAACGACGACTCTGTACACCTTCGAGGCTCAAAATCGCGGTGTTATGTATGAACAGAATAATGATGATTCGCTAAACCTTGACGCAGGGCTTCAGCCTAAACATCTCATCATCCCTCAAGATAAAGACTGGGATTACCTGATGGGTCAAACCTACACCATTCTAGGTCTCAGTATCGCGACCGTAGGCATGATGACTTTTCTTCCAGAAAGTATCACCAAATGGGACGAAGAAGACCGAGACATGAGTAAGTTGGGGCAAAAGTGGAAAGATAATGTCTCTGACGGCCCCGTTTGGGATCGCGATGAACATGTCCTCAACTACATCATGCACCCATATTTTGGCGGCGTTTACTACACGGCAGCACGTCACGCTGGCTATAATGAATTTCAGTCGTTTTTGTACTCCGCAACTATGTCGACGTTCTTTTGGGAGTATGGCGTGGAGGCGTTCGCAGAAGTACCATCTTGGCAGGATATTTTTATCACACCGTTCTTTGGTGCTGTTGTTGGTGAAATGATGTTAACGGCTGAGCAAGACATTATTGCAAACGGCGGCGAAGTTATGGGCTCTGAAACCGCAGGTGATGTTTCGCTCTTCTTCTTAAACCCTGTTGGACATATTCATTATTGGGTAACTGATGCATGGGGCGGTAGTGCAGAACTACAATTCAATTCATCACCTTGGTTTGGAAACCAAGATGTTGCAAAATTCGCCATGGACGCAGGCGCAAACTATGACAGTCAATTTTATGGTGTCGAGTTAAAAGTAACGTTCTAATCCTAAGTTGATACTCGGTAAAAAGCAGCCTTACGATGGCTGCTTTTTTGTGCTCTGAACATTATTTTAATTATTTCCATCACGAATTAGTGTTAAAAATTGACTTTCATCAAACATTACCTGCCCTTAGCACCTACACTAAATAAAAGGATTTATTCCAATAACTTAAGTAGCACGTTTATTCGTACTGCGTCCAAACCTTGATTCCAGGAGGGGACATTATGAACACCGTATTTATTGTTAATTTTGTCGGACAAGCGTCACCCGCCACGATTAAAGAGCTCGCTGCAATCACACACGAAAACGGCGGGAAATGGCTGATCAGCAAAGTAAACTTTATCGAAGACCAAGTTGCAGGTGTCATCAAAGTAGAGCTTCCAAGAGATAATGCCGACATCGTTAAACAGGCGTTCTCTTCTTGTCAGACTCTTGTTGTTAGGTTCGTCGACTCTGAACCTCATTCATATCGTGAAGACACTATCTTCCAACTTCGTTTAGATGCCAACGATAGAGCGGGTATTGTGAATGAAATTACTCACGTTCTCGATAATCAAGGTATCTCAATTTTAGATATGGATTGTCAGCGTGTATTCATTGCTGGAGGCGGAGGGGTAAGCTCTAGCTTATTCAGCGCTAAAATGGCGATAAAACTACCTAGCGAGCTAGAAATTGAAGACATAGCCAATGAGTTAGAATCTCTGAGTGAAGACACTCGTGTAATTGTAGAAAGCTAACTGCATACCTTTAACGCTTCCCCAATAAAAAGAGCAGCAATTCAGCTGCTCTTTGTCGTTCTAATACTCAATACGTTTTATTTCACTGACCACTGAGACAGTGAACGTTTGAAATCAGAGTAGTCAAATTCATTCAGTTTTTGAATGTCACCATTCGAGCGTTCACAGTAGACCGACGGCATACGTAGACCGTTAAACCAGTTTAGTTTCACCATGGTGTAACCGGCACTATCTAGAATATGCAGACGCTGTCCTATCTCTAGAGGCTGTTCGAAGTTCGCCACGCAGAACTGGTCACCAGCCAAACAAGAGCACGAGCCGATCACATACTCATGTTCACCATTTTCAGATGCTTCAAGGATTGACGCTGGCTCATTGTAGATCAACGTATCTAAGCGGTGAGCTTCTGTGGCCGAATCGACAATCGCCGTCTTCTTTACGTTCTCTACAATATCAACCACTGTTACAACGAGATCAGTGGTCTTAGTAATTATCGCTTCACCCGGCTCTAAATACATTTGTACGCCGTGTTTCTCTGAGAACGCTTTAAGTGCTAACCCCAACTTCTCGATATCGTACCCCGGCCATGTGAAGAACACGCCGCCACCCATGCTTACCCAGTCCAGCTTATCTAGGTACTCGCCAAACTGAGCTGAAATAGCATCGAGTAAGCCGATAAACGCATCCACGTCTTTGTTCTCACAGTTCATGTGGAACATTACGCCATCAATACCATCAAAAATTTCCGGTTTGATGTGATCAGCCTGAACCCCAAGACGAGAGAATTGACGCGCTGGGTTTGCTAAGTCTTGCCCTGCATAGCTCACACCTGGGTTTAGGCGCAAGCCAATCGATGCTTTACCTTCGACAATATGACGATAAGCCGCTAGCTGTGACTGAGAGTTAAAGATCATCTTGTCACAGATGTCCGCCACATCGCGAACGTCATCTTCGCTGTAACCCACACTGTATGCGTGTGTCTCACCACCGAACGTTTCGTAGCCAAGCTTCACTTCAAACGGGCCAGAACTTGTTGTTCCGTCTAGGTAAGGCTTGATGATGTCGAATACACCCCATGTTGAGAAGCACTTCAGTGCTAATACAAGCTTCACACCAGAGATGTCTTTTAGCTGTTTTGCTTTCTCTAGATTCTCAATCAGCTTGTCTTCATTGATCATGAAGTATGGCGTTTTTAGTTCGTTTTGTTGCATTTTGATACCTTACGTCCCTTCGCCTTAGCAAAGACACTATAAAATCGAACAAAGCCGACGCAGTGCATCGGCTTAAACGTACAAATAAGAGTCGCTAAATTCTTACTTCAATTTATGGATAACAGGTTGTCCTGGCTCCAGTTCTTGAACATGCCAATCTAGACCAATAGATGGCATGGTTTCTAGGAATGGGTCAGGATCTAGCTGCTCCATGTTGAACACGCCTTTGTCTGCCCATTTGCCACGGAAGAACTGCAAAGCAGCAGTGATCGCAGGTACGCCAGTGGTGTATGAGATAGCTTGGTGTTCAACATCTTCGTATGCGACTTCGTGATCAGCGTTGTTGTAAATAAATACACTGCGCTCTTTACCATCTTTCTTACCTTGAACCCAAGTACCGATACACGTTAGGCCAGTGTAGCCTGGCGCGAGTGATGTTGGATCTGGTAGTAGTGCTTTTAGCACGTGCAAAGGTTGAACAACCGTACCGTCGTGAAGCGTTAGTGGATCTGGGCTGAGTAGACCGATGTCGCGCATCACATTGAAGTAGTTTAGGTAACGGTCACCAAAGCCCATCCAGAATTCGATGCGTTTCGCCGGGATGAACTCTTGCATAGATCGAACTTCGTCGTGCGCCATTGAGTACACTTTGTGTGAACCACAATTCGGGAATTCAAACTCAAGCATACGTGAGTGACAAGGTACTTGTTTCCACTCGCCGTTTTCCCAGTAGAACGAATCGCCTTGAATCTCAAGCATGTTCGTTTCTGGATCAAAGTTAGTTGCGAACTTCTTACCGTGGTCGCCTGCGTTTACATCCATTACGTCGATAGTATCGATTTCATCGAACAGATGCTTCACTGCGTATGCGGCAAACACCGATACTACGCCCGGATCGAAACCAGCACCAAGAATACCTGTAATGCCCGCTTCTTCAAACTTCTCACGGTAACCCCACTGCCAATCGTAAGCTTGAGGTACTTGTTGGCCTTCAGAGCACAAATCAACCGCAACAGATGTATCAAGGTATGACACTTTAGCTTGGTAACATGCTTCCATAATAGACATGTTCACCCAAGGAGGACCTGCGTTGATCACTAAGTCAGGTTGTACTTCTTTAATTAAAGCAACTAAAGAATCTACGTCGTCCGCGTTTACCGCTCGCGCTTCTAATTTCTTAGTTGAATCTTTCAGATTGTTTTTCTTCTGAATCGATTCGATGATTTTCTCACACTTACCTACGGTACGTGATGCGATTGTGATATCACCCAGAACGTCGTTGTTTTGTGCTGCTTTATGTGCAACTACCCAGCCAACGCCGCCTGCACCAATCTGTAGAATTGCCATAGTTTTCCGTTACCTTTGTTAAACTAGCTCTGCCGCTAGCGTATTGATTTTTGAGAGCAAAGATTCAAAGTCCGCCGTCGTCAGACACGGGTTCAAAATCGTAAATTTCAATGCAGTTTTATCGTCGACAATGGTTTCACCCAATACCGCGATACCGCGTGTTAACGCTTCTAAGCGCAACGTTTTGTTCAGTTCATCAAGATCCGCTGATTCATGTGTCGCGCGGAACAGAACCGTAGATAGTGATGGTTCAGCCAACAACTCAAAGTGTTTGTTATCTCGAATCATGTCCGCCACTTCAAGCGTCTGTTCAAGCAAATGATCATACATATCGCCTAGGGCTTTTGGCCCTACGCTTTGCATCGTCATAAACACTTTGAGCGCATCAAAACGCTTAGTTGTCGCAATAGACTTATCCACCAAGTTCGGTAGTTCGTCGTGTTCGCGGTTCAAATAGTCTGCATGGTGAAGCAGGAATTTAAAGTTAGACTTGTCATTTACCAATAGCGCACCACAACTGATGGTTTGGTAAAACAGCTTATGGAAGTCTACGCTGATGGAATGTGCACGCTCACAACCTTTCAGACGCGCTTTTTGGCTACTTAGAATCAGAGCTCCACCGTATGCACCGTCGACGTGCATCCACATGTCATGTTTCGCTGCGATATCGGCGATAAAGTCTAAGTCATCAATAGCACCGTGGTCCGTTGTACCCGCTGTACCAACAATGGCAAATGGGATCAAACCTTCTGCTTTGGCCTGATTGAGAACTTCGTCTAATTTAGTGACATCCATCGTTCCATCGGCATTAGCATCGACGGTCATGACCGCTTTTTCACCCAATCCCATCCAAGACGCTGATTTTTGAACCGTGAAGTGGGATTTTTTCGAACATACAATACGTAGCTTGTCTGCGTATTCAGGAAGGCCAAGCTTTTGAATTGAGTGTGCACTGAGTTTGTCAACAATCCAATCTCGCGCAAGCATCAAACCCATTTGGTTACTTTGCGTGCCGCCGCTCGTGAAGATACCGTCCGCTTTTTCACCTAACTCATATTTATCGCATAGCCAGTTCACAACTTTCTGTTCAACATAAGTCGCTGATGAAGCTTGATCCCATGAGTCCATCGACTGGTTCAAAGCCGCAATCATTGCCTCTGCCGCAATCGCTGGCATCAACGGTGGAGTATGTAGGTGAGCAATACAATCTGGATGTTGAGTAAAAATTGCGTTTTTCGCGACCAGCTCAGCAGCATCGTCGATAACGGTTTTAAGAGGCGCATTTCCATTATCAAGATCAACGTCGTGAATCGCTGCTTCCAATGCTTTTGGATCCATACCTGAATACGGTGCAGTCACTTGTTCAAACACTGACTTCATTGCCGTAGTAGTGTGATTCATCACCGAAGCAAATTCATTGCTGCCCATCTCTCCAGTGTGGATGAAATGCTTCTTCCATTCATCTTGTGGCTGAGTTTCGATGTGACTACCGCCAGCGGCTAAAATCGCGTCTTCAAATACACGTAAAGCAAAGTCGATTTGCTCAAACGAGATGATAAGAGGAGGAAGGAAACGAATTACTGCGCCTTCGCGTCCACCTTTTTCAACGATCAAGCCACGCTCGAGTGCTGCGCGTTGAATAGAAAGTGTGAGTTCACTATCCGCTTGAGGTTCACCAAATTTATTGAGCTCACCGTCTGGATTTTTAATCTCCACGCCTAGCATCAAACCTTTGCCACGAACCTCTGCGATACAGTTTACACGCTTTTGAATACTCTCAAGGCCGTAACGCAGGTACTGACCCGCAATATTGGCATGCTCAACAAGATTATCACGTTGGATAATTTCTAATGCTTTCGCACCAGAGACCATAGCTAGCTGGTTACCACGAAATGTACCTGTGTGCTCGCCCGGCTTCCATGTATCATGTTGCTTGTTGATAACCAATAGCGACATTGGTAAGCCACCACCAATTGCTTTTGATAAACACAGAATATCTGGAACAATGCCCGACTCTTCGAACGCGAAATTGTAGCCAGTTTTACCAACACCACACTGGATCTCATCGAAGATCAGTAAGATACCGTGTTCATCACAAATACGACGTAACTCTCGTAGCCAGAATGCTGGCGCAGGAACAACACCACCCTCACCTTGCACTGGCTCCACGATAATCGCGGCAGGCTTCATAATGCCTGACTCATCATCGTTTAAAAGACGATCGATATAGCGAATGCTTGCTTTCGCACCTTCATCACCGCCAAGCCCAAAAGGACAACGCAGGTTGTATGGGAAAGGCATAAAGTGCACATCCGACATCAAACCAGTTCGACGAGCTTTCGTACCTAAGTTACCCATCATCCCCATCGTACCATTAGTCATACCATGGTATGCGCCACGGAAGGCAAACATAGTGTTGCGACCAGTAGTCTGTTTCGCGAGCTTGATAGCAGCTTCAACCGCATCAGCTCCAGACGGGCCACAAAATTGGATAACGCTGTTCTCACTTAACTCTTGAGGAAGAAAAGACTTAACGGATTGAATAAACGTCGTTTTTGCTGATGTTGCAATATCTAGCGTCTGATATGGCAGTCCTGAATCTAATTGCTCTTTCAGCGCTTGGTTTATTTCAGGATGGTTATACCCCAAAGCTAGAGTGCCTGCCCCCGCAAGGCAGTCTAGAAAGATCTGTCCACGCGTATCTTCAACCAAGCACCCAAAGGCTTGTTTAATTGCGATCGGCAA
Source organism: Vibrio sp. Vb1026 (assembly GCF_033338745.1). Lineage (NCBI taxonomy): Bacteria > Pseudomonadati > Pseudomonadota > Gammaproteobacteria > Vibrionales > Vibrionaceae > Vibrio > Vibrio sp. Vb1026. Next base: position 326,744 of record NZ_JAWOTH010000003.1, on the reverse strand, counting down.
ACGACGTGGATAAGAACGTACTTCAGATTCATGCTCAGCCTGATCAATCAATACTTGATCTGGCGTTAAGTCATACGTTCTCTCAACGATAGGAACCTGAGACGAAAAAATGTTTGCGATATTGCTATCGACTTCAAAGGCAGTGCTCATACTACATAATCCCTTGAATTATAATAATTCTGTATCCTGTATTAATAATCATTAGAATGAAATTACAGGAGGTGTGAATACCCCTCCGCATTTGTCAGTGCATAAATGACAAATACAGATCATCCGCCACGATACTCGCGACTTTATATGTAAAAGGGATTAATCAAGGTTCTGTAATGCACCCGTTTTGTAAAACAGGACATTTCGGCAGTATGAAGCTGATTAGTGTGTGTTTATTCAAAGGTTTCAATGTTGGGTTTCCCATTAATATGCCGCGTTTACAGCATTAGTATCCCGTCTATCGACAAAAGGCTTTGCCGATACCTACCCTACGCAGTGTCACAATCAGCTTGAATGGTCACTGCGCGTATCCCCCAGAGATCAAACGTTGTTAATTACGCTCCGAGATTGCGCGCGAATTTATCACAAAATAAAATCTTCTGGCAACGATTTTTCATATTAGTAACAGTGATGTAAATCACAACAAAACATACCCCATCGCAACTCGCATGTTCATATTCATGAGCTATGCTTTTCTGCTTCTCTCAAACAGCTGTTATTTAAACAAATATTCTTGAGATATCATCACCTCATCTAACAGAGGTTTAAGGTTGTGCAACTTAATCGTAAAACATTACTTTCTATATCCGGAACATTTAAAAAGATAGCATTCTCGTCACAGCTTAGCCTGGAGTAAGAGTAGTTATTCACCACAAGTGATGGTTTAAACATAGGCTAGTAGGAATAGCTAAGATGTTTTGCAATGGCAGAATGAACAATCACTTGAGTCAATGAGACAAAGGGTTCGTCACTTAACGAAGTCTGTGACAGAAAAGAAGTTTGAGATTTTCAAAAAATACGAAAAAGGCCTAACATTTTCATGTTAGGCCTTAAATCTGGAGCGACACACGAGGTTCGAACTCGTGACCTCAACCTTGGCAAGGTTGCGCTCTACCAACTGAGCTAGTGTCGCATTTAATATGAGATGGTGCCCCGGGCCGGACTTGAACCGGCACAACGCGAACGTCGAGGGATTTTAAATCCCTTGTGTCTACCAATTCCACCACCAGGGCACACAAATATTCTTTGTGATGCCTTTACAGAAAAGTAAAACACCATCTGATACCGCTAATGCCATATCAATAAAACTTGGAGCGACACACGAGGTTCGAACTCGTGACCTCAACCTTGGCAAGGTTGCGCTCTACCAACTGAGCTAGTGTCGCATTTTTTCTCGAAAGCCATTCGCTCTCAAAAGAATAATGGAGGCGCCTCCCGGAGTCGAACCGAGGTCCACGGATTTGCAATCCGCTGCATAGCCACTCTGCCAAGGCGCCTCATTTGTGAATAAAGCTAAGCTTTTTCACCACCCTTTTGAGCCGTGCTCTCTTGGGTACGGGATGCATTCTACGGATTCGAGCGATCGAGTCAACACTATTTTTATTTTTTTAAATCGTTTGACTAGAATTTGTGCGAAAGACGATGGATTGCTTAGTTTTAATACTAAAAATCGCTTAAATACACTTGTTTATCATAAAACTTTGGCTACGCCTTACACTGCTGGCCGTGCGTTGCGTGCATTGAAGTATTAATAATCAAAAGACTCGCCTCTCTAAGACTCTCCAAGGACAAAAACAAGACTTAGATCACAAATGGAACTCTATCGAAGCAAAAGCCCCAGATACAAATTGTAAGCATGGCCGTTAGCAAGCATTGAAAAGCGAGAGAAGCAAAAAATGCTGTAGATTGTCTTAGATACAAAAAAGCAGGCTATTAAGCCTGCTTTCTAACATCAGAATTTAATGGTGCTCTTCATTCAACAGATCGTCTTTCGCAGCAGCCAAATATTGAATCATTGACCAATATGTCAAGAAAGTTGCCACATACAAGGCCGCAAAGCCTAGCCAAACCATCCATTCATCGTAACGCCATATCAACACCCATAAGGCGAACATTTGCGAAACAGTTTTTACTTTGCCAACCCAAGATACCGCAACACTCGCTCGCTTACCGATTTCAGCCATCCATTCTCGCAATGCTGAGATAATGATTTCTCGCGCAATCATCGTTACCGCAGGAATGGTCACCCAAATTGAATGATAATGTTCCGTGATTAGAATCAATGCCGTTGCCACTAGCACTTTATCAGCGACAGGATCAATAAACGCGCCAAAACGAGAAGTTTGGCCAAGTTTACGGGCCAACATGCCGTCAAGCCAGTCAGTAAAACCCGCTACCCAAAACACCATTGCTGCTGCAAACGGTGCCCATGAATAAGGTAGATAAAAGACAACCACAAAAACAGGGATTAGGAACAGTCTAAGAAGAGACAGAATGTTCGGGATATTCAAACGCATTTTATTATTCTCTTACACATTGCGGCTTAATGTTGCGCGATTTTCCTTATTGTTTCAATGCTTGGAAAATAATTTCTGCTAAAGAGTGACTTATTCCCGGTACTTTGGCGATTTCTTCGACACTTGCACGTTTAAGTTCTTGTAACCCACCCATGTACTTGAGTAACGCCTGACGTCGTTTAGGGCCGATTCCCTCAATCCCTTCGAGTGCACTCGTACGTCTGGTTTTACCTCGCTTAGCACGGTGCCCCGCTATAGCATGGTTATGGCTTTCATCACGAATATGTTGGATAAGATGCAGCGCAGGAGCATCGCTTGGTAAATGAAACTCGTCCCCATCGACTGTAATCAGCGTTTCTAAACCTGGTTTGCGAGTAACGCCTTTTGCAATACCAATCATGATAGGACGCTTTGGCCAATCCCCCCAGTACTGCGAAATGATGTCATGCGCACGATTTAACTGACCTTTACCGCCATCGATAAAGATGATGTCGGGAATTTTCTCTACGTCCAATTGCTTCGAATAACGGCGCTCCAACGCTTGTCCCATTGCTGCGTAGTCATCACCACCGGTAATCCCAGTAATGTTGTAGCGACGATACTCTTGCTTAACGGGGCCTTCATTGTTGAACACCACACATGACGCAATCGTGCTTTCCCCCATCGTATGGGAGATATCAAAACATTCCATTCGAGCTATAGACTCCAAATTCAATGTTTCGCGAAGCGCATGAAAACGCTGATTAATCGTCATTTTGTGATTGATTTTGGTGGTAATCGCCGTTAGTGCATTCGTGTTCGAAAGCTTGAGATACCTTGCTCGAGAGCCAGTTGGCGACGTATGAAAATGAACCTTACGGCCTGCCACTTCACTTAACGCTTTCTGTATTGGCGCAATATCTTCTGCCAACTCTTGATTCAAAATAATACGAGAAGGAATTGTACGTGCTTCGTTATGGCTCAAATAGTATTGAGTCAGAAAACTATCGAACACTTCCTGCTGGCTTGTATTTTGTGGGATTTTCGGAAAATGGCTACGGCTACCAAGCACTTTGCCTTGGCGTATCATCAGGATATGGATACACGCGATACCATTCTCCTGAGCAAACCCGAGTACATCCATATCATCCATGCTGTCTTCTGAGACGTACTGCTGCTCTTGAACACGCCTAATCGCTTGGATTTGATCGCGAAATTTAGCGGCATCTTCAAAGCGCAATTGCTGACTGGCATCTTCCATTTTCTCAATCAACTGTTTGAGTACTTGCTGATCTTTGCCTTGCAAAAACATGCGCACAAAGCCAACCAACTCTGCATATTCTTCATCAGAAATGATGGTATTAACGCATGGTCCTGCACAACGACCAATTTGGTACATCAAACATGGGCGCGTTCGGTTGGAATAGACAGTGTCTTCACACTGGCGCACAGGAAATATCTTTTGCAGCAAATGCAATGTTTCTCTTACTGCACCAGAATCTGGGTAGGGGCCAAAATATTCACCTTTGCGCTTCTTGGCGCCACGGTGGATAGAAAGCCGTGGGTGCTTATGACCGCTAATAAAGATATAAGGGTAAGACTTATCATCTCGCAGCAACACATTGTATTTCGGTAAATACTGCTTGATGTAGTTATGCTCTAAGATCAGCGCTTCTGTCTCAGTATGAGTCACCGTGACGTCTATTTTGGCGATATTACTGACAAGCGCGCGAGTTTTCTCACTGTCTACTTTTTTTCGAAAGTAGCTTGAAAGGCGCTTTTTAAGGTCTTTGGCTTTACCTACGTAGATTACAACAGCTTCGGCGTTGTACATTCTGTAAACGCCGGGCTGATGAGTTACTGTCTTGAGAAAGGAAGCCGAATCGAAAGGAGGATTCACGCTAAAGGGTCTCGGTGTCCAGCATTCCGTGGCGAATCGCTAAGTGAGTTAACTCAACGTCACCATTAATGTCCAATTTACTAAAGAGTCGGTAGCGATAGCTGTTGACTGTCTTTGGACTTAAATTAAGTTGCTCAGAAATATCCGTTACCTTTTGGCCTTTGGTGATCATAAGCATGATCTGCAATTCACGTTCGGATAAGTCTTTAAAAGGGTTCTCAGAGGCTGGAGAAAATTGACTCAATGCCATCTGCTGCGCAATCTCTGGCGAGATGTAACGCTGCCCACTATTAACTACACGAATCGCATTCACCATTTCGTCAGGGCCAGCACCTTTGGTTAAATAACCAGACGCACCTGCCTGCATCACCTTGGTTGGAAACGGGTTTTCTGTATGAACGGTAAGTACGATGATTTTCACATCAGGATTCACGCGAAGAATTTTTTTAGTGGCTTCCAAGCCGCCAATTCCTGGCATGTTCATGTCCATTAAAACGACGTCAGCATGATTACTGCGACACCATTTTACTGCATCTTCACCGCTGTCAGCTTCTCCTGCTACGTTCATTCCACGGACGTCTTCAATAATACGTCGTATCCCTGTGCGAACCAGCTCGTGATCATCTACAAGGAAAACATTTATCAAACTTGTATCTCCACACTTTGTATTGGTTCTGCACCCACATAACCATTATTTGTTAAATGTGGATATCAGTATGACTGCCTATATACTAACGTAATCGACAAAAAATTGCTTTCTATGAATATGTGCTGAAACGCAAACTTTAGCAAGAACTTATTCATAAACCACTCTATTATTTTAGAGCGTGATGAGCAGAACCGAAATCTAAGAAAAGACAATTAACAACATTAAGTACAATAAATCAAGTAACTAGGTTTCATATTGCCCAGAGAAACACGCTATAACTTAAAATGACACTGTCCCTCTTGCACCAAAGACTAACTTGTAATCACTAATTCCAGCAAAAATTTGAGACGCTTTCTTTACTGGTTATTTTTACAGTTCTTAGTGTTAAACTAACGTTCTTCAAGTTTTCTAAGGTTTCTCACATTTGAATATTCAACAAGGCTTCCTGCTAACTCGACATGCACGAGACATCAAAGGTCAAACTCAAATCGAGCTGTGGCTTTCGACAGAAGCAGGCCCTACTCAGTTACTTATTAATGGTGAGAAGCCAGTATTTTTCATCGCTCAGAAACACTCAGAGCAAGCAAAGACACTCGCACGAGAAAAAAACATATTCGTCGACATCCGCCTTTTGGATCTCAAAACGTTTGAACATACGCCTCTTGCTGCCTGCTATACCAATGTAACCAGAGACACTCTCGCACTCAAAGACACATTCGCTCAAAAAGATATCACTACGTATGAAAGTGATATTCGCCTCGCCGATCGCTACCTAATGGAACGTTTTATCAAAGGCAGTATCGAGTTTACAGGCAATGTGACTCGCACCAATGGCTACCAACACGTCCAGAGCGCAAAATGCCGTGCGGGGCAATATGAGCCGAAGTTAAACGTTGTCTCGTTAGATCTAGAATGCTCTGAGAAAGGCATTCTTTACTCAATCGGATTAGACAGCGTCATGGATTCCCGCGTTATAATGATCGGAGAACCAGAACCTTCGGAGACACCGATACAATGGGTTAAGGATGAAAAAGCGCTTCTAGAAGCACTCATCGTTTGGTTTAAACAATTCGACCCCGATGTCATTGTCGGTTGGAACGTCATTGATTTTGACTTTCGTCTGCTACACAAACGAGCAGAATGGCACAACATGAAGCTAATGCTTGGTAGAGCAGACCAAGCCAGCTTTTTCAGAAGTTCATCTCAAAGCCAACAAGGGTTTATTTCCATTCCAGGGCGAGTTGTAATGGACGGTATCGATACGTTAAAAACGGCGACTTATCACTTTCGGTCTTGGTCATTAGAGTCTGTATCTCAAGAACTCTTAGGGGAAGGGAAAGAAATCCACAACGTTCATGACCGCATGGATGAGATCAATCGTATGTACCGCTCCGACAAACCATCGCTGGCTAAATATAATTTACAAGACTGCGTGTTAGTGAATAAGATTTTCAATCACACTCACCTGCTAGACTTTGCAATAGAGCGCTCTCGTCTCACTGGTGTCGAACTGGATCGTGTCGGCGGTTCGGTTGCAGCATTCACAAACCTATACATGCCTCAGATACACCGAGCAGGCTACGTTGCTCCGAACCTACACCCTGAAAATTGGATTGCCAGCCCCGGAGGTTACGTGATGGACTCCATCCCTAACCTATATGATTCTGTTTTAGTATTGGATTTTAAGAGTCTATATCCATCGATTATTCGCTCTTTCTTGATTGATCCTATGGGTTTAGTTGAGGGGTTATTGCTCGATATTGGAAAAGAAGAAAATCAGGCTGTACCTGGCTTTCGCGGTGGGCAGTTCCATCGTACGAAACACTTTTTACCAGAAATGATTGAAAAGCTTTGGGCAGCACGTGATGTTGCAAAGAAGAACAATGAAAAAGCTTTTTCTCAGGCAATCAAAATCATCATGAACTCCTTTTATGGCGTACTGGGCTCATCGGGATGTCGTTTCTTTGATACTCGGTTAGCTTCTAGTATTACCATGCGCGGACATGAAATCATGAAGCAAACTAAGGTGCTGATTGAGGAGCAAGGATATCAAGTGATTTACGGCGATACGGATTCCACATTCGTGTCGTTGAATCGACCATACAGTCAAGTAGAAGCTGACGCTGTTGGAAATCAATTAGTTGATTACATCAACTCTTGGTGGCAAAAACACCTGCGTTCTGAGTACAACCTAACATCTATGTTGGAAATCGAGTATGAAACCCATTATCGCAGATTCCTTATGCCAACGATTCGTGGCGCGGAAACTGGCTCGAAAAAGCGCTATGCGGGTTTAATCGGTGAAGGAGAGCAAGAACGGATTGTATTTAAAGGGTTAGAAAGTGCCCGTACTGACTGGACCTCGTTAGCACAGAAATTTCAAAATACACTCTATAGCATGATTTTCCATGGTGAAGATCCAAGCGACTATGTCCGAGAGATGGTTGAGAAAACTAACAACGGTGAATTTGATGAACAGTTGGTGTATCAAAAGCGACTGCGAAGAAAACTGCATGAGTATAAGAAGAACGTCCCGCCACAAGTGCGTGCAGCTCGTTTAGCCGATGAGATAAATGCCAAGCTTGGCCGCCCATTACAGTATCAAAACAAAGGGCGAATTGAATACATTATTACCGTGAACGGCCCTGAACCTTATGAGTACCTCAATAGCCCGATTGATTATCAACATTACATTGATAAACAACTCAAACCCGTTGCGGATGCGATTCTCCCTTTCATTGGGACGGACTTTGACAGGCTTTCAGCGCCACAAATGGGGTTGTTTTAGCCGATACGAAACTCTGTTTTCTGGTACTGTTTGACTAACCAATCACCAAACGCATCAATTAGCCCGATAACAGAACGCTTGGGAATACCCCGGCCAGAAAGTAAAATTTCTAGCCGCTCGATCTCAAGCTGCTTTTCAGGATGATAAGTTAAGAATACCTTGCCACATTGTATAGGGTCATCAAACCAACGTTTATCTCGATACATCACCAAAGAGTATGACGCTCTTAGTAACTTTTTTGCAATCACGCGCTGGGCGGCCACCTGCTCTTCTATCGTCTTCGCTTGTACGATTTTTTTGCGATACACCGTAATCCAATCTTCCACATCCATATTCCAGTGCTTAGCAATTTCCCAACTTGGGACGTAATCACCGAAGCAGTCTGCTAGATCATCACCATAAACACAGACACAGCAATGCTTAAGCATAAAGCCCCAAGTAAAAATACTATCTAAATTAGCCACTTCGCTCACTAAGGCTGTACGGACCGATACACCATTAACGTGAGGGTAACTCTGCTGCGCACGCCACTTAATTGTGTTGAGCAAAGTCGCGCGATTGTGCTCAAAGGATGATTGAGTAACGACAACCAAGTCTAAGTTCGACTTCCCAACGATCGCTGTTTTGCGAGCAACACTACCGTATACATAAACGCTGTGTAAGTTTTGCCCCAGTCCACCTTTGAGACAAGCGGTGACTTCCCTAATTAAAGGCGCAAACTCTGGTTGAAATGGTTGTTTAGGATCGATAACAGGCAGAGACATGACTTAAAACGTGTTCTCAGATGGTTCAAGAAGTTGGACTATATGTTCTCTTAGCCGACTCACTGAATCAAGTCCATTCAGGTGTTTAGTCATGGGAGTAACAACAAATTTCTGCAATGAATTTTAATGCTAGGCGGCTAACTTAGCGCTATAATCACCGAGTTTTGCTTAATAAGTATGAATAGGAATATACAATGCCAAAGGCAAGTGAAATCAAAAAAGGCTTCGCAATCGAGTCTAATGGTAAAACTCTTCTAGTTAAAGACATCGAAGTAACGACTCCTGGCGGTCGTGGCGGCGCTAAAATCTACAAAATGCGTTGTACAGATCTAAACACGGGCGCACGTGTAGATGAGCGTTACAAGTCTGATGACGTTGTTGAAACGGTAGAAATGAACAAACGTGCAGTTGTGTACTCATACGCTGACGGAGATGAGCACATCTTCATGGATAACGAAGACTACTCACAATACACATTCAAGCACAATGAAGTTGAAGACGACATGCTGTTCATCAACGAAGATACACAAGGTATCCACATTATCCTTGTTAACGGTGCTGCAGTGGGTATTGAACTACCATCTTCTGTTGAGCTAGTGATTGAAGAAACTGACCCTTCAATCAAAGGTGCTTCTGCATCTGCTCGTACTAAACCAGCACGCTTCGCTTCAGGTCTTGTCATCCAGGTTCCTGAGTACATTGCAACTGGTGACCGTGTTATCATTAACACAGCTGAACGTAAATACATGAGCCGAGCATAAGCATGTCTGATTTGATTTCTTACGACGACGTCATCGACGCAGCGTACGACATTTTCCTTGAGATGGCTCCAGATAACCTAGAGCCTGCTGACGTGATTCTGTTTACTGCGCAATTTGAAGATCGTGGTGCCGCAGAACTTGTTGAAACCGGTGATGACTGGGTTGAACATGTTGGCTTCGAGATCGACAAAGAAGTATATGCAGAGGTTCGTATCGGCCTAGTAAATGAGGAAAATGACGTTCTTGATGACGTATTTGCTCGTATGCTAATCAGCCGAGACCCTGAACATAAGTTCTGCCATATGCTTTGGAAACGCGATTAACGTTTCTTCATCATGAACAAAGATACCAGCCTAGTGCTGGTATTTTTTTATCTGCTGTTTTTGTTTAGCTGAGATATTTGTTTATCCAAAACACCCTGCTCTATATCGGCTTTAGATCCTTTTGTTATGTAACAGATAAGAAAAAGGCTTGCCGAATTGGCAAGCCTTTCTGATGTTTTGCTATCGATTAACGATGCTTGTTGCGTGCGCCTTGGTCACCAGCAGTCTTCTTCGGCTTACGACGAGAAGGGTTGTTGCTGCGACCTTTTGGTGTGTTAACACGCTCTTCATGGCGCTTAACTGCGCGACGAATTTTTTGGCTGCGTGCACGCTCACGTTTGCGTGACGTGTTGTCTTTGTTCAGATCAAGCATGGTTTCTTTCTCTGGACGAAGCTCTACAAGCTCACGCAAGTAGTTTACTTCTTTCAGGTCAAGCTCCATCCAACCGCCACGAGGCAGTTTCTTGTCTAAGAAGATGTCGCCGTAACGAACACGTTTCAGACGGCTAACGGTACACTCTTGCGATTCCCATAGTCGACGAACTTCGCGGTTACGACCTTCGTTGATAACAACGTAAAACGTGTGGTTCATGCCTTCACCACCCGCGTAAACAACATCTTCAAAGCGAGCTAAACCGTCTTCCAGTTCAACACCTTTTACTAGATTACGAACTTTCTGTTCAGTTACTTCACCGAACACACGTACTAGGTATTCACGTTCAACTTGGCGGCTTGGGTGCATTAAGCGGTTCGCCAGTTCACCATCCGTTGTGAAAAGTAGAAGACCAGAAGTGTTCGCATCCAGACGACCAACTGAAATCCAACGAGAGCCACGAATTTTTGGCAGACGATCAAAAACAGTACGACGACCTTCTGGATCGTGACGAGTACACAGTTCACCCTCAGGTTTGTAGTACGCAAGTACACGACAAATCACTTCTTCTTGAATCTTTGCAGAGACAATGTGACCATCGATACGAACTACGCTGCTCTCGTCTTCAAGTCTTTCACCAAGCTTAGCGACTACACCGTTCACGCTAACGCGACCAGATTTAATTAACGATTCAATCTCACGACGAGAACCGTGACCAGCACGTGCTAATACTTTTTGTAACTTTTCGCTCATTTATCTACCTATGTGTCGTCTTCACAGACGTCTAGACCAGGATTGGTCTGCATTTTGCTATTTACCCATTTCAGTGGGATTTTTCGGTCGGACATTATACGTAACTTTCTTAGTTAATGTAAGCTAAATCGGCGCCATTCTCCACACCAAAATTCACTTCAAAAATGACCGAAATATTTGTCCTATTCTGCAACTTTTTTACTACTTAATGCAGGCATTGCTCAACGAGAATCCCACTAATATCGGTCTTCCTGAACCACTTTAACCACGCGGTACCTGATAAAATTGTCAGGGTTACAACAATAACCACTTGGGGTGTGTTTACTGTTCGTATTGCTAGAAAGCAACGAAGAATAAGCCGCCCCTGTTTGCTGCTAAGTAATACCAATCACCGCAGACAATGAGCGCTCATAGCAAAGCAAGGTCGTGGGTAACAAGACAAAAATTGTCTTTAAGTCATTAGTTCACATCAAAAATAACACTAATGCTATCGTGTACTCTGACTCACTAGGTTCGCTCTGCACTCTCGGCGATTGGCATAAATCAGACAAAAAGGAATAGAACAATGTCTATGCTAAATCTCGACCTAAATTGGATTTTTGGGACATCTCAAGATGACGATATGACAGGCACAAAAGGCTCTGAAACAACCGATATCTTCTTCGGCTTCTGTGGTGATGATAAGTTTGTAGGATACGGAGGTAATGATATTGTCTTCGGTGGCTGGGGAGATGATACCTTGCTTGGTGGCCGAGGTAACGACTTTGTTTCTGGCGGCTTTGGAAACGATTTCCTATCCGGCGGATTAGGAAACGACAAACTCTTTGGTGGCTGCGGCGACGACACAATTTTTGATTATTCAGGCAACAACTACTTGAGTGGTGGCTGGGGTAACGACACGCTCGTTGTTGGTGATGGTGAATCGGTACTGAGCGGTGGCTGTGGAGACGACACCTTCGTGCTTACAAACCGCCTGGCTATTGGTGTACCTGATCAGCCAGTGTCTTCCAACGATATTGATGTTAAAGCCGACATTGTCGATTTTAATATTTTCCATGACAAACTTGTCTTTGATATGGGCCGAGACACTGATAACGATGGCATTCGAGATACGTTCTTGGATTCAGCGGATGATCTGACCTTATCTTACAATGAATGTGGCTGGGCAGTATTCTCAAGTGATGAATACAATGTTGAAGTGACACTAAACGGTGTGAGCTCTGCATACATCAACTATGCAGAACAAAATGGTATCGACATTTTCGATTTCGCTTAACCTCAATCAGTTAAGTTCAATGAGATATTCGATATGACAACTAAAATAGGAGGCGCGATGCCTCCTATTTTGTTTGACGGTGGTGTGCGTCTACTATTCGAATGGTGCAGGGTCACCTGATCCCAAACGAACTACAACAGGTTCACCTTCGCTAAAGTCAATTACAGTCGTAGGTTGTTCACCTAGGTAACCGCCATTAAGAATCACATCAACCGCATGTTCTAGTTTATCGCGAATATCCTCTGGATCAGATTCTGTTACGTCACTGCCAGGTAGAATCAACGACGTAGACATCATCGGCTCACCTAATGCTTCCAACAAGTCCAAGGCAATTTGATTGTCTGGAACACGGATACCGATGGTCTTACGTTTTGCATTCATCAAACGACGCGGCACTTCTTTTGTGCCTTTGAAGATGAAGGTGTAAGGACCTGGTGTGTTATTTTTCAGCAGTCGGAATGCAGAGTTATCCACTCGCGCATAGAGAGAAAGCTCCGACAAATCACGACACAGTAAAGTAAAGTTATGCTTATCATCCAGACGACGAATCTGACAGATTCGTTCCAGTGCCTGTTTGTTCTCCAACTGACAGCCAAGTGCGTACCCTGAATCAGTAGGGTAAACCACAACGCCGCCGTTACGAATGATTGCTACTGCTTGATTAATCAAGCGAGCCTGTGGGTTTTCTGGGTGAACGTAAAAAAACTGGCTCATTGTAATTCCTCATTATCGAGCCTCTCGGCTCTATATTTTTATGGGTTCTCGACTTCGTATTACTGAGTATTATTCAACGAAGGATCTATTCCCCAATCTTTCCAAACTGGTTCGACGCCAGCAGGCAACCATAGGTTCCTTCCTAGCTCCATCCACGGTGATGGGTAGTGAAAATCACTGCCTTGAGAGGCTAATAGTTTGTATTGTATAGCATAATCAGCCAAGTTGCGCCTTTCTTGTTGTGCTTGCTGTGGCTGTGCAACTTCCATCGCATCACCACCTGCTTCGACAAACGCTGCTAGAAGACGCTTAATCCACTTCGCTGTCAACTTATATCTGCCAGGATGCGCTAATACCGCCATTCCACCAGCCGCATGGATAGCATCAACCGCATCCTTCATCGAACACCAATTCGGTGGTACATAACCTGGGTTATTACGCGTTAGGTATTTTTTAAACACCATTTGCATGGTTTTTGCGTAACCATTATCTACCAACCATTTCGCGAAATGCGCTCTTGTCACTGGAGCATCACCGGCGATTTGCCTTACCTCTTCAAGCACACCTACTCGAGTTGCTTTTTGTAGTCGCTCTGCAATTAACTCAGATCGTGTTATGCGATGCTGCTTCTGCTGTTCTATGAGGGCAGATAATTGTTCATTTTCCGGATCAATATTCAGGCCGACAATATGAATGTCTTTGTTTTGCCAGACGGTCGATATCTCAATGCCATTGATGATTTTTATCGGCAAATTATTATCTTGAACGTATTGCTTAGCTAACGCCAAACCGTCAACCGTATCGTGATCAGTGATCGCCAAAACCTCGATATCAAAACTCAGCGCCCTTTCCACTAAATCTTTAGGTTCTAACCGACCGTCCGATGCAGTGGTGTGACTATGTAAATCAATTCTCATATTTTTATCGTTTTAATGCCGTTTTGGGGTTGACTTTTTACTCTCGCACTAGTTAACTAGTACATAAATACAAAGTACGTAATTTAAGGTTCACCATGTTACAAGAATTTAACCAAAACCAAAAAGCGAAAGTTGCGGTTTGTCTTAATAAGGCAAACTCATCAGATCTTGCTTGGTGGCGCACTTGGACTAGTTCTTGGTGGGCAAACGTATACTTCTAGTTTATAGAACCAAACGTTGTAAAGCCCGCTACTTAAGCGGGCTTTTTTGTTTTGTTGATCATTTCACATTCAACTGCCTAAACATTAATCGAATATAGCCAACTCTAGATTGGGAGAACGTTTGCTTTATGCGACTATGTACGGCAGGAAGATTTAAACAGCTACAAGGAGGTCTTGTGAACAAGGCCATTGAAATTAAGAAACTTGGACAGCTTGAAGTGCTAACGGCTTCCGTCCCTTATACTCAAGACCCGACTCGCTTGTTCCACACACTATGTGAGAACAAAACTGACAGCCTATTGCTGGAATCTGCTGAGATCGATTCAAAGCAAAATTTAAAATCCCTGCTGATCGTAGATTCAGCGGTTCGCATTGTTTGCTTCGGCCATACCGTTAGCATGCACGCCTTGACCAATAACGGTAAAAACCTACTGTCTCACCTAAACCAGAACATCCGTGGTGACGTTGAGAGCAAGTTCGATGGCGAAACGCTAACTTTGGAGTTTAACCAGCCATGCGACACGTTAGATGAAGACTCTCGCCTACGTGAAGCCTCTTCTTTCGATGCGCTGCGTTTGGTTCAGCATAGTTTTGATATTTCACAGCAAGACAAACACGCAATTTTCCTTGGTGGTCTGTTTGCCTACGACTTAGTCGCAAACTTTGAGCCGCTTGGTAATGCCGAAGCAACAAATCAGTGTCCAGATTACGTTTTCTACGTCGCGGAAACACTACTTGTTGTCGACCATCAAACGGAATCTTGCCAGCTTCAAGCGACGTTGTTTGTTGATGGTTCAGAGAAAACAGCGTTAGAGACTCGTATTGCAGAAATTAGCGCCCAGTGTGCAGCGCCAAAACTGTTGCCGAGTGCAGAGCAAATAACAGATGTAACGGTAGAACCTAGCGTGTCTGATGCAGACTTCTGCCAAACCGTTCGCGACTTAAAAGAGTTCGTAGTGAAAGGCGATGTATTCCAAGTTGTACCGTCTCGTAGATTCACTCTACCTTGTCCTTCTCCACTGGCGGCTTACAAAGAACTGAAACAAAGTAACCCAAGCCCTTACATGTTCTACATGCAAGATGAGCTGTTCACTCTGTTTGGCGCATCACCTGAAAGCGCGCTTAAGTATGAAACCGATACCAACCAAATTGAAATCTACCCAATTGCAGGCACACGTCGCCGCGGTAAGCGCCCGAATGGAGAGATCGATTTCGACCTAGATAGCCGCATCGAACTTGAACTACGCACCGACATGAAAGAAAACGCAGAACACATGATGTTGGTTGACTTGGCACGTAACGACGTCGCTCGTATTGCTCAAGCTGGCACTCGCCACGTAGCAGACCTTCTAAAAGTCGACCGTTACAGCCACGTGATGCACTTGGTATCACGCGTGGTTGGTCAACTGCGTGAAGACCTAGACGCACTGCACGCATACCAAGCTTGTATGAACATGGGCACGCTCACTGGTGCACCAAAGATTCGCGCAATGCAGTTGATTCGCGATGTGGAAGGCGCACGTCGCGGTAGCTACGGCGGTGCGGTTGGTTACCTAACTGGTGAAGGCACACTCGACACGTGTATCGTCATTCGCTCAGCTTACGTAGAAAACGGCATTGCTCAAGTTCAAGCTGGTGCAGGCGTGGTGTTCGACTCTGATCCGCAAGCGGAAGCAGACGAAACGCGCGGCAAAGCACAAGCGGTAATCTCTGCTATCCAAGCAGCGCATAAGTCACAATAAGGAATAGGGTTCAGAGATGGCTAATATCATTTTTATCGACAACTTTGACTCGTTCACCTACAACCTTGTGGATCAATTCCGCTCGCTAGGTCACTCAGTCAAGATTTACCGAAACAACATTCCAGCAGAAACCATTGAACAAGCGATAAACGAGCTTGAAAACCCGGTGGTTCTGCTATCGCCAGGTCCTGGCGCACCGTCAGAGGCAGGCTCAATGCCGGAGCTTATCCAACGCATGAAGGGCAAAGTGCCGATGATCGGCATTTGTCTTGGTCACCAAGCGATTGTTGAAGCATACGGCGGCACCGTTGCTGGCGCAGGCGAAATCATTCACGGTAAGGTCTCTATGATGGAGCACCAAAACCATGCGATTTACCAAAACCTACCATCACCACTTGCAATTGCACGTTACCACTCGCTGGTTGCGACCAAGGTTCCTGAGAGCCTAACCATCACAGCAGAAGTGGATGACTTGGTAATGTCTGTTGTACATGAAGAAGATAAAGTTTGCGGGTTCCAGTTCCACCCGGAATCTATTATGACGACCTACGGAGCGACACTGTTGGCCAATGCCATTGAATGGGCACTTGAAGAACAAACTTCAACGAACCCACTCACTGCTTAAAAAGCACTTGGCACATAAGAAATTTAGGAGAGGAAATATGGAAGCAATCATCAACCCTATTATTACCAAACTGTACGAGCAAGAATCGCTTACTCAGGAAGAAAGCCAACAGCTATTCGACATCATTATCCGTGGTGAACTAGATCCAATTTTGATGGCGTCAGCACTGACTGCACTAAAAATCAAAGGCGAAACACCAGATGAAATTGCAGGCGCGGCGAAAGCACTGCTGGCAAACGCAAACCCATTCCCTCGCCCAGATTACGATTTCGCAGATATCGTAGGTACTGGTGGCGACGGTCACAACACCATCAACATTTCAACCACTGCGGCGTTTGTTGCTGCAGCATGTGGGCTAAAAGTAGCGAAACACGGTAACCGCAGCGTTTCAAGCAAGTCTGGTTCGTCTGACCTTCTTGATTCATTTGGTATCAACCTAGCTATGAGCGCAGAAGATACGCGCAAAGCGGTAGACGATATTGGTGTTGCTTTCCTATTTGCACCTCAGTACCACGGTGGTGTGCGCCATGCGATGCCAGTGCGTCAAACCATGAAAACACGCACTATCTTTAACATTCTTGGCCCACTGATTAACCCTGCTCGTCCTAACATCGAATTGATGGGCGTTTACAGTGAAGAACTGGTTCGTCCTATCGCAGAAACCATGCTACAAATGGGTATGAAGCGCGCCGCTGTAGTACACGGCAGTGGTTTGGATGAAGTGGCGATTCACGGTGAAACAACCGTTGCGGAAATCAAAGACGGTAAGATCACAGAATACAAACTAACGCCTGCAGACTTCGGTCTAGAAGCGCACCCGCTAGAAGCGATCAAAGGTGGCGATCCTGAAGAAAACAAAGCGATCATTACCAATATTCTGACGGGTAAAGGTACAGACGCACAATTGGGCGCAGTGGCGGTGAACGTTGCCCTGCTAATGCGTCTATTCGGCCTCGAAGATTTAAAAGCCAACACGCAACAAGCGATTGAGGCAATGAATTCAGGCAAGGCGTACCAATTGGTACAACAACTTGCCGCACACGCTTAAGGAATTGAAGAAGATGACTGACTTCAACACTCAGCAAGCTGACAACCTGTCTGAACACGTTTCTAAGAAAGAAGCAGAAATGGCAGAAGTACTGGCGAAAATTGTCCGCGACAAATATCAGTGGGTCGCAGACCGTAAGGTGTCTCAACCGCTAAGCACATTTCAGTCTGATTTGCTGCCATCGGACCGCAGCTTCTACGATGCTCTGAGTGGCGAAAAGACGGCATTCATCACCGAATGTAAGAAGGCATCTCCTTCTAAAGGTTTGATTCGTGATCATTTCGACTTGGATTACATCGCATCGGTTTACAACAACCACGCAGATGCGATTTCAGTCCTAACAGACGAGAAGTACTTCCAAGGTAACTTTGACTTTCTTCCTCAAGTGCGCGGTCAAGTCAAACAACCGGTTCTGTGCAAAGACTTCATGGTAGATACCTACCAAGTTTACCTAGCACGTCATTACAGTGCTGATGCCGTGCTACTGATGCTTTCTGTCCTGAATGACGAAGAGTACAAAGCGCTAGAGGAAGCAGCACACAGCCTGAACATGGGTATCCTGACCGAAGTCAGCAACGAAGAAGAGCTTCATCGTGCCGTTAAGCTTGGCGCACGCGTTATCGGCATTAATAACCGTAACCTTCGCGACCTAAGTACTGATTTGAATCGTACTAAAGAACTGGCACCGACCATTCGTGAACTGGCTCCTAACGCAACAGTAATCTCAGAATCTGGCATTTATACACATCAACAAGTTCGTGAGTTAGCGGAATACGCAGACGGATTCTTGATTGGTAGTTCACTGATGGCGGAAGACAACCTTGAACTTGCAGTACGTAAAGTGACGTTAGGCGAAAACAAAGTGTGTGGCTTAACGCATCCAGATGACGCAGCAAAAGCGTATCAATCTGGCGCAGTATTTGGTGGCCTGATTTTTGTCGAGAAGTCGAAGCGTGCGGTTGACCTTGAAGGTGCTCGCTTAACCATGAGCGGTGCTCCACTGAATTACGTTGGCGTTTTCCAAAATCACGATATCGATTTTGTTGCTTCTGTCGTGACCTCTTTGGGTTTAAAAGCAGTGCAGCTGCACGGTCAAGAAGACCAAGCTTACGTAAACCAACTCAAAGCCGAACTGCCAGCAGCGGTAGAAATTTGGAAAGCTTACGGCGTGACTGATGCCAAGCCAGAACTACTTGCAGAAAACATTGATCGCCATTTATTAGATGCGCAAGTTGGCACTCAAACTGGCGGAACTGGTCAAGTGTTCGACTGGTCACTGATCGGCGACCCAAGTCAAATTATGCTAGCGGGCGGACTGTCGCCAGAAAATGCTCAACAAGCAGCGACACTAGGTTGCTTGGGATTAGATTTAAACTCTGGTGTAGAAAGCGCACCAGGCAAAAAAGATTCACAGAAGTTGCTCGCGGCCTTCACCGCCATTCGCAGCTACTAAAGCTGGATATCAGCTAAAAAATTTAAAGCTATTCGTAGCGAAAAATACGAGAAGGAATATAACGATGGCAAAACTGAATGCCTACTTTGGCGAATACGGCGGTCAGTACGTTCCGCAAATTCTAGTTCCAGCACTGGAGCAACTAGAGCAAGCGTTTATCGACGCGCAAGAAGATCCAGAATTCCGCAGTGAATTCATGACGCTTCTTCAAGAGTATGCGGGCCGTCCAACGGCTTTGACTCTAACTCGTAACCTAACCAAAGGTACGAAAACCAAACTGTACCTAAAACGTGAAGACCTACTTCACGGTGGTGCCCACAAGACTAACCAAGTGTTGGGTCAAGCGCTACTTGCGAAACGCATGGGCAAAAACGAAATCATCGCTGAAACTGGCGCAGGTCAACACGGTGTTGCAACCGCACTAGCATGTGCACTGCTTGGCCTTAAGTGTCGCGTGTACATGGGTGCAAAAGACGTTGAGCGTCAAAGCCCGAACGTATTCCGTATGAAGCTAATGGGCGCAGAAGTTATTCCTGTCCACTCGGGTTCAGCAACACTTAAAGACGCATGTAACGAAGCGCTGCGTGACTGGTCTGCAACTTATGAAGATGCACACTACCTATTAGGTACAGCGGCAGGTCCTCACCCATTCCCAACCATCGTGCGTGACTTCCAACGCATGATTGGTGAAGAAACGAAGAATCAGATTTTGGCACGTGAAGGTCGTCTTCCTGATGCGGTTATCGCATGTGTGGGCGGTGGTTCAAACGCTATCGGCATGTTTGCTGACTTCATCGAAGAAGAAAGCGTTCGCCTAATTGGTGTTGAGCCAGCAGGTAAAGGTATCGATACTGACCAGCACGGTGCACCACTTAAGCATGGTAAAACAGGCATCTTCTTCGGTATGAAAGCGCCATTGATGCAAGATCCAAACGGTCAAGTAGAAGAGTCTTACTCGGTATCTGCTGGCCTTGATTTCCCTTCAGTTGGCCCACAACACGCACACCTAAACGCAATTGGCCGTGCTGAATACGACAACGTGACAGACGATGAAGCGCTAGAAGCATTCCAAGAGATTGCACGCCATGAAGGCATCATCCCTGCTCTTGAATCTTCTCACGCACTGGCTCATGCACTGCGTATGGCTCGAGAGAACCCAGAGAAAGAACAATTATTAGTCGTTAACCTATCAGGTCGTGGTGACAAAGACATCTTCACCGTACACACCATCTTAGAAGAAAAAGGAGCAATCTAATGAGCCGTTATGAGAAGATGTTTACGCGCCTAAACGAAAAGAACCAAGGCGCATTTGTACCGTTCGTAACGGTTTGCGATCCAAACGCCGAGCAGTCTTACAAAATCATGGAAACACTGGTCGAGTCTGGTGCTGATGCCCTTGAACTCGGTATTCCATTTTCAGATCCTCTTGCGGATGGCCCGACTATCCAAGGTGCGAACATTCGTGCTCTAGATTCAGGCGCAACACCGGATATCTGCTTCGAACAAATTGGTAAGATCCGAGCTAAGTACCCAGAGCTACCTATTGGCCTTCTGATGTACGCGAACCTTGTTTACTCTCGTGGTATCGAGAACTTCTATGAGCGTTGTGCAAAAGCAGGCATCGATTCTGTTTTGATTGCAGATGTGCCAACTAATGAAAGTGCCGAATTTGTTGCTGCTGCAGAAAAGTTTGGTATTCACCCAATCTTCATCGCACCACCAACCGCAAGTGATGAAACACTGAAGCAAGTATCAGAGTTAGGTGGCGGCTACACTTACCTACTCTCTCGTGCAGGTGTTACTGGCGCAGAAACCAAAGCAAACATGCCTGTAGGTCATATGCTGGATAGACTGAACCAATTTGATGCACCACCAGCGCTACTTGGTTTTGGTATCTCTGAGCCAGCACAGGTGAAACGAGCACTAGAATCTGGCGCCGCTGGTGCAATTTCTGGTTCAGCCGTGGTAAAAATCATTGAAGCGAACGTTGAGCAGCCACAAATTATGCTCGACAAACTAGGTGAATTCGTTTCTGCAATGAAAGCTGCCACTCAAAAATAATTTCAGTTTGATATGACACAACAACGCCCGCTTAACATTATGTTTAGTGGGCGTTTTCTTACTATCGCGTTTATACCACGTCATTTTTTGTTCAACGCCCGCACTTTCCAAATCTATCTCAAGCAGAGCACTCAAAGAGTGTTAAGCTTGGGTAACTTAACTAACTCAATAAAGCAATGTGCAGTAAGGTTGCTACATGGAAGAAGTCAAAACACTGCTAGCCAAATGTCCTGTACTATCAGGGCTGCCAGATAAAGGGCTTAGTGAAGCAGCGCAAATGACTAAGGTTCGCTGCTTCGACGAAAAAGCACTGATTTGCAATAAAGGTGCGCTTCAATCTTCTCTTATGGTCATAGCTCAAGGTGCAGTGAGAGTGAACTCAATTAGTTCAAAAGGCAAAGAAGTCACACTGATGATTTTCGAAGCTGGTGGCTGGTTTGGAGACAATGTTTTTTCTCCCGGCATGCCTCGTATTTTTGGTGCGACCGCGCATTCGGACGTGACTGTAATGGAGCTTCCTGGAGATAAATTTCGCCAATTACTCGCCAAATACCCTCAAAGTTACCCCACTATACTCGACTTACTTAGCCGCCGCTTGTGGTCTGCTATTTCTGTTATCGAAGATGACGCGATTAGAGGAATTGAAGAACGAGTCGCCAAAAGGTTGCTGCTACTTGCTGAATACCAACTTAATCAAGCGATCGATACTCGACCATGCGTTGTCAGGGTAACAAGAGAACATATCGCTAACATGATGGGGCTAACTCGTCAGAGCGTACACAAGATACTAAAACGATTAGAAAGTATTGGGATGCTAGAGCTAAACTATGGCTCAGTAACCATTACCAATCCGAAACGCTTAGAAGAATACTTTAAAGAACTCGAGCAATAGATCCATTCAACAAACGCTAAGTATTGTCTAACGATAGCTAAAAACCTTATGCATCTAATTGGTCAAGAGCACAACACCATTTGCACTTAGGCAAGTGGCGCTGTGACACAAAAACCATTGAATTGACTAAGCTATATTCAATTCAGATTTCAACTCACGTTTCAAAATCTTTCCTGTCGCACTCATCGGGAGGTGTTCACGAATTTCGACATAACGAGGATATTTAAACGAGGCTAATTGCTCTTTACCCCACTTTTGTAATGAATCGGCGTCAATGTATTCTTTTGGTTTAAGTACAACGTAGGCTTTTATCTCTTCGCCATACTCTTCATTTAGAATCCCTATCACCGCGACCATTGAAACGGCAGGATGAGTCATGAAAACTTCTTCAATTTCTCTGGGATAAACATTAAATCCACCTCGAATGATCAGATCTTTCATTCTATCGACAATAAATAAATTACCTGAACTGTCAAAGCGGCCCACATCACCAGTATGGAACCAACCATTTTGTAGCGCAGATTCAGTAACTTCTGGGCGGTCAAGATATCCCTTCATAACATTATGACCACGCACAACAATCTCACCTTCTTCGCCTATCGGTAGTGCATTGCCTTCAATGTCGATAACTCTTACTTCGACGCCTTGAACCGGTTGACCTACCGAGCCTGGTATTCGCTCCTGATCTAAATGATTAAAACATGCAATAGGACTTGTCTCCGACAACCCGTATCCTTCTAAGATCGGCACATTAAATGTTTCTTCAAAGGTTCGAAAGATTTCGGTTGGTAATGGCGCACCACCGCTTACTGCAACACGCAATGACGAGGTATCAAATTGATGCTGCACATGAAGCAGACCGATGTACATCGTTGGCACACCAGCAAATATCGTCACCCTATGTTTTTCCACCAGCTCAAGAACATGTTTAGGCTCAAACCTAGGCACTAACACCAATGTTGCCCCGCCCAAAACACTAGCATTTAAGTGGACGGTTTGACCAAATGTATGAAATAAAGGCAAAGTTACTAAGTGAATATCATCGGCCTGGCTGCCCATAATGTTTTGTGCCACCAGAGCGTTCATTATGATGTTCTGCTGAGTCAGTTCAGCGCCTTTTGGTAAGCCTGTCGTCCCTGATGTATACAAAATCACACATGTATCATCCGCATTACGCGGTATATAATCCGGCAACGGTTGGACATCGGCTATAAACGCATTGAGAGTTATTACACCATTCCAATAGCTTTCATCTTGAGATTGAGTCAATACGACTATGCCTTCGCATGTATCGACTTGTTCAAAGGCTTTGACACCCTCTTTTGCCATTGGCAGTTCTTTCGTCCCTTCAAAGCAGAAATAAAACTTCGCTTTTGAATCTTCTAAGTGATACTTAATTTCTCGCGCTTTCAAAAGCACATTTAATGGGACTGCAACCGCGCCAGCTTTTTGTATTGCATAATAAACAAACGCGAAAAAAGGAATGTTTGGGCATGAAATCGCAACGCGGTCACCTGGCTTTACGCCTTTATTGATTAAAGACGCTGCGATCTTGCCGGCGATCGCATCAAACTGCGCATAATTTATCTTTTCAGTGCCACATATCAACGCCGTTTTATCTGGTTTACTCGCAGCATTTCTTTGTAACGCAGCAGCAAGATTCATCATAGTCTCTTCACCTCTTACTTGTCTTTCTCGTCTAATCAGCTCAGGAGCATTAACTAAGCAAGTTATCTCTAACACTGGATCGTCAGCATTTGAGTCTCACCAGTCATTACAATTTAACATTATGTTTACAACGCAATTAGAGCCAAGAATGTAAAGCAATTAACATTTCAGAAGGCAAATTAATAAAAGTGTGAGCTTGAAAGAGATGAATTGTTATAAATATCAACCCAAGTCACTAAAAACTCTGACTGCAATAGCAAATACAAAAGCGGTTAAAATTAACAAAAAGAAAACAAATAAAGAAAAATAAACTTGAACAATCCTAAGCGCAACCCTTATAAGAAAAATCAATAGCAAACGTTTGCTATTGAACAAAACTTTATCGTTCGTCAATAAAATATCGATTAATCCATCAATAATACCTTGCTGCATATTGCCAATTGTAAACGATAAGTGTAAAAAGCAAGGCGAGATAATTATCCGTAAATCCATTTATGGTTAGTGGGTAATTTTAGGATTTTACATTTTATTAGCACAGAGGTTATGGAAGTGTTAAAAGAAAAGAGTTTGCTAAACAACATTGGCGTACAAGTCGTAATCGCCATGATCGTGGGCACAGCCGTTGGTGCCATGATGGGTCATGATGCGACAGTGTTCGCTCCTTTAGGTGCTATCTTTATCAACTTAATCAAAATGTTGGTTATTCCTTTGGTCGCTGTAGCCTTGATTTCTGGCGCCGCTGGTCTTGGGAACAGCCAGTCAGCAGGTAAAGTTGGCATCGTCACTCTAGGTTATTTTGGTTTAACATCCGCCCTAGCCGTTGCGCTTGCACTATTTATGGGTGAAGTATTCCAACCAGGCATGGGTATCGACGTCTCTGGCGTTGAAGGCATGTTCTCAGCAGAATACGCTTCAAAAGGTGAACTACCTACTTTCTGGGCAACCATCACTGGTATGATCCCAACCAACGTTTTCCAATCACTAAATGAAGCAAACATCCTACAGATCCTCGTTTTCTGTATGTTCTTTGGTATTGCGATTTCTAAGCAAGCAAAAGAGCGTCGTGAACCAATCATCAATGGTGTTAACTGCATCGTTGACGCAATGGTTTGGATGATCAACAAAGTAATGATCATTGCACCTATCGGTGTATTTGGTCTGATGGCAGAAGCCGTCGGTACGTTCGGTTTTGGTGCACTAATGGTGGTGTTTAAACTGTTCGTTGTTTACGTTGCCGCCATCCTAATCTTCGGTTTCGTTGTTTACCCAGCAATGGTGCATGTTTTCACGAAGACATCTGCGAAGAAATTCCTGTCTTCAATGAAGAAACCGCAAGCAGTTGCGCTTTCAACAGCGTCTTCTATGGCAACACTGCCTGTTACAATGGACACCTGTGAAAAAGAGCTGGGCGTAAAAAATTCAACTGCATCATTTGTTCTGCCTCTAGGCGCAACGATCAACATGTCAGGTAATGCGATTTACTATGGCTTGGTTGCTATCTTCTTTGCTCAACTGTTCGATATCGATCTAGGCATGGGCGCTTACATTGCAATTATCGTAACGTCTACATTGGGTGCGGTTGGTCAAGCGGGTGTTCCTGGCCCTTCTTTCCTAGTGGTTGCCGTGCTTCTTGCCGCTGGCATTCCAATTGAAGGTCTACCGCTGCTATTCGCTCTTGACCGTATTTTCGATATGATTCGTACAGCACTGAACATCACAGGTGATGCTGCATGTGCAGTTATCGTTGATGCGCTAATTGAAGAAGAAACGGCAGAAGCTGAGCTAAAAAAGCAAGAAGCCTAACCCTTTCTTGAATAGACCAAAAACCGCTCATAATGAGCGGTTTTTTTGTCTTTTCTTGCATTACGTAACTATACAAATAGAAACCGATGGCATAAATTTTTCAAAATGATATAAACCATTACAAAATATAACAAAACGTTAGAGCTAGGTTATATCATGAGTCTTGAGCAATCTTTGGAATATCTCACCAAAATAAATTTGCCGATCGAATCAAAGCAGCAGGCCCTGGTTGACTCAGTTATTCTTACCCTGACGAAACAAAAACGAGATGCTCTTTTTCAACAGGTTGCTCTGTATCGAATAAAACTGCTTAAATCTCTCTTTCCTAAACACGCATCAAAAAGTCTTTCTGCACTATTTGAGTTAATGGATTATCGAGATTTAGTGCAACAGTATCCGACAGGTTTCTCCAAAGAGATTCGTTTACTTGAACAACTTGCCGCAGATTGTTACCCGCATTGGATGGTTTTCTGGTGTCAATGCGAGATCGAAGCAATCAAGCAAAAATATCCTTCAAACGAAGCGGCGATTCCTACTCCGCTTCCGTTTGACGACCACAGCTATACTAGCGTGTTAATTGAAGATATCGCAGATTGCGATCTTGAGGTAATGCTGCCAAATCATGCAGCGTTAATGCCGATTTCCGAAGCGATCACACTGAGTAATCTTGAGCTTTTCGTCCAAACTGAACAATGGTTTGAAATCTTGCCTCTTTTATCACTCTCGCAAAAAGGGCAGCACTTTGCCCTCTTGCTCAAATCGTCATCTTCACCAATCATGGTCTCCTCCGCTTTAGTGCAAAGCTGGCATCAACAAAATAACTGGCTCAGTTACTCACCACAGTTTAGTAACGAACAATGGCAGTTTTGCTTTCCTAATCATGGGTACAGTGTTCTCAATCAACTGGGTATTTTGGAGTGTCGTGCTCTAACTCATGAGCACACTCTTATTGAGTTTGATGCTCAGTTTCAATCTCGTGTAAAGAACAGTGAAGCGGTTTGCGAAGTACTGCGTCTTACGGTGGGAGGCAACATTCAACAAAAGCTGTATTTTTTGTATCTGGCGCAAAAAACTATGATGAGCGAGCTCTATAAAGCAGGCTATAAGCTCGGCTTTACCATTATTGAGCAAGTATTTATGTTAAATTTCTATCAATCTATTGATTTAAGTGCCTACTTTCACTCAGGATACCGCGACATTAACGGTGACGGTACCAAGACATACCGCGGTTTCTGGAATTTAGGTATGATGGTTGAAGCATTTCAAGACATACAATTTCGCGACTACAAACATTGCGTACGAACAAAAAGAATGGATAAAAAGGTGAATGAGCATGCTTGATGTTCATTTGCACGGTCTCTTTTACCCAAAAGCAATGGCATTGTACGCGACTGTACTAATAGTATTCGCTTGGCTACTGTATTACTGCTATCGCCTAAAACAGAAGAGTGAATCAATCTTAGGCTCGCATCACGCGCCTTACATCGCTTATTCCAGCTGTATCATTGTTTGGATAAGCAGCAACGCCTATTTCCATACCGATTTATTGCCAGAATTAGGCTCTGTTGGTGGCATTTTTATGGCTAAGTTAGCGAACTTAGCGTCTTTTTTCGCCTTTGCGTTTGCATTCTATTTTTCTTGCCAGTTAACCGCAGATGTTAAAAAAACAGCGGTCAAAGTCTGGCAAAAAGTCGTCTTTGTCGCACTAGCAACGTATTCACTGTACATCAACTTAGTGCCGAATCTTACTGTCGAAAATGTCACCATTAGTGGTCCAAGCCAGTTCGTCATTGAATTTGGCCCACATACCTCATATTTTTTCATTAGTTTGCTAGCTTTCGTGGTACTAACGCTGCTTAACTTGATTGCCATGCGCGCGAACAGCAGCAAGCTCACGCTAGCAAAAAGCAACTATATGATCGCTGGCATTTTGGTATTCATGTTATCTACTGCAGTGATACACCTTGGAATGACGTATTTCCTTGGCGACTTCTCCCTAACTTGGTTACCACCAGCACTTTCAATCAGCGAAATGTTGTTTGTCGGCTATGCCCTACTTACCTCTCGCTTCTACAGCGCTAAATATCTCACGTACTTAACGGTAAGCGCGCTCTTAGTCTGCGCAATTTTCGTTCTGCCGCTAGGGGCGATATTTATTCCTATCTCTGAAGATAACCAATGGCTTGTTGCGGTACCTTTATGCGCGCTTATCGGTATCACTTGGCACTTGCTTTTTAAGCGAGTCAGTCGTTTCGCTTCATATTTTATTTATGGGAAACGACACACTCCCGTTCAGCAAATCCTTGGGTTAGAGGAAGAGTTTAAACGCTCAATAGATGATGCTATGCGTCAGTTGGCATCGTTACTTAACATACCAAACAACAAGCTACAGCTAGTCACTAGCAATTACACAGAAACGTTTTACGAAGAGTACCTGCCGTCAAGCAAGTCAGTTCTCGTGCTTGATGAGTTGTCTGAAGAAATTGATTATGCCTCCTCTTCTAAAGGGTCTATGAGAAAGCTCTACGAGCGTATGCGCTCAAGCAATACTGCGCTCGTTATGCCTCTCTTCGGTCGTGGAAAATCTGTTACTCACTTGCTGATTTCTTCACATAAAATAGATAATAAGCTGTTTTCTAATGAAGAAATCTCAGCTCTGCAAACGTTATTAGTTCGCATCCAGAGCACCATTGAAGCCGATAGAAAGGTACGCCAAAGCCGTGCGCTGGCTAACTCCATTGCACATGAAATGCGTAACCCTCTCGCTCAAGTACAATTACAATTTGAAGCTTTAAAACAGCATATAGAGTCAAACGCCTCACTGGATACGCTAAAAAGAGAAATTGATAAAGGTGAAGCCGCTATACAACGCGGTCGACAACTTATCGATATTATTTTACGAGAAGTTAGCGACAGTTCACCAGAGCATGAGCCTTTAGCTCTCACTTCCATACATAAAGCCATCGAACAAGCAGTAAGCCGTTATGGTTTTGAAAACGATCAAATAATAGAGAGAATTAACCTGCCACAGGCACACGATTTTGTCGCGAAGTTAAATGAGACCCTGTTTAACTTTGTCATTTTCAATTTGATTCGTAACGCTATCTACTATTTTGATTCTTATCCCGACAGTCAAATTGAGATTCGTACCCAGACGGGGGCTTACGAAAACATTCTGATCTTCCGAGATAGTGGGCCAGGTATAGATAGCAGTATCTTACACAAGATATTTGATGACTTTTTCTCGTATCAAAAAAGCGGAGGCAGTGGCTTAGGTTTGGGCTATTGCCAACGTGTTATGCGCTCCTTCGGAGGACGAATAGAGTGCCAGTCTGAATTGAACGAGTTCACAGAATTCTACTTGTATTTCCCAGTCGTACCAAACGCACCAAAACCAGAGACATTAAGAGCACCGGACTTTGATAGCTGGAAAGCAACTGCATCACATTCTGAAAATCATTCAGCTCAACACGTACAAGTATGTAAAGATGCACCAACAGTGCTCATTGTTGATGACAAAGAGGTGCAACGCACCTTGGTACAGATGTATTTAAAAAGATTGGGAGTCAACAGCTTACAAGCAAATAATGGAGCCTCTGCGGTAGAACTATTCCACTCTCACAAGATTGATCTCGTTCTTATGGATGTCCAAATGCCGGTAATGAATGGATTTGACGCAAGCCAACGGATTAAGCAAATCACATCCTCCGTTCCAATCATTGCCTTATCTGGTGAGTCTGGAGCTAGAGAGTTGGAGCTAATTTCGAAACTCATGGATGACAGACTCGAAAAGCCCACCACGTTAAATGCACTTCAAGTCGTCATCCAAAGATGGCTACAGAACGAGAATTTTGCACCTTCCAACACTTTTTAATCTGCAAATATAGAATTGGCACTAGATGTGCATTATTGGAGTAAATCGAATTATCCAGAAGGTCAAGCAGGCTACAAAAGAGTAGCGTATGAGCTTGATAAGGAGATCGCCATGTTACTTCATCGACATACATACTACGGCCTGATTCATCATGGAATCAAAACACTGTTACTTGATCGCTTAGGCCACTATACAGAAGAAGAGTATCATCAATATCTGAGCCTGATGACTGGTAAATCCACTTGCTTCACGATGTCTCTCGAAGAGCTAGAAGCAACGGTCGATAACTTACTACGGGAAGGCTATTTAGAAGATGTAAAAACGCTTATTTCCCAATATCAACGTGTTGCTTAAGGTTTAAAACTCTCAACTTTATTGCCGCCTCATCGCGGCAATTTTTATTCCTTCCATATGCTGTTTCGACATGGAAGAAGCTTGCGGGCTGTACGATATACTAAGCGTTACTATTCTTACCTTAACTTCCTCAGTATTCACATCTTGTCAGATTCCGTTAGACTGTCTTCAATTCAACAATTAGGTAGATTTTGCCATCATGAAGCAGATCCTAGACTTTATACCACTCATCGTTTTCTTCGCTTTATACAAGCTGTACGACATCTACGTGGCGACAGGTGCACTGATCGTAGCAACAGCCATTCAGCTTGTCGTCACCTATGCGCTGTATAAGAAAGTCGAAAAGATGCAGCTAATAACATTTGTTATCGTCACTATCTTCGGCGGCATGACCCTTTTCTTCCACGACGACAATTTTATAAAGTGGAAAGTCACCATCATTTACGCGATTCTGGCGATTGGCTTAGCAGTGAGCCACGCATTGGGAAAATCAGCCATCAAAGGTATGCTAGGCAAGGAAATTACGTTACCTGACGCTGTTTGGGCAAAGATTAACTGGGCTTGGGTTGGCTTCTTCTCATTCTTCGCTGGCCTAAACATTTATATTGCTTACGAATTGCCGTTGGATGTTTGGGTTAACTTCAAAGTATTTGGAATGTTGATCGCGACATTTGCCTACATGATTGCGACTGGCTTTTACATTTATAAACACATGCCAAAAGAACAAAAAAATAACTCATCCGATGTGTCCACTGATGATTAAAAACTCAGTTTTGCTATAATCCGCGACTTCACAGCGACCTTAGGGTCGCTGTTTTGCTCCATGTATCAGTAAACCGCTCAAACAACGTACCGTTTTCAGACCATTCTTGCTGCTGTAAACCAACTTTCTCTGGTCCGGTATCTGCGGTTTTTTAAGGACCTTTGGTTCTAGGTATTTACTATGTTGGCGCTTAGTTTGAGCGCCTTTAAGATTTAGGATGTCACAATGAGTCAAGAAATTAGCTCTCCGAAAGGTCAAATGCTGCTTCGTACCCTTGCAATGCCTGCAGATACAAACGCCAATGGCGATATTTTTGGCGGTTGGATAATGTCTCAGCTCGACTTAGCGGGCGCGATTCTGGCAAAAGAGATCTCTTGTGGTCGCGTTGTCACCGTTTCGGTATCAAGCATTACGTTCAAAAAACCTGTTGGTGTGGGCGATGTCGTATGCTGCTACGGCGAATGCACTAAGATCGGCCGCACATCCATGAGTGTCGATTTGGAAGTATGGGTCAAACCCGTCAAAGCTCACGGTGTTGGCGAACGCTTCATGGTTTGTGATGCGACCTTCAACTACGTAGCCATTGACAGTGAAGGTAAACCACGTCCGGTTCAGAATTAGTCAACCTACAACGCTAACAGTTAGAAAGGATCTCACATTTTCTGTTGTTCACTTGTGAGAGACACAAAAAAGGCGTTAAATTAACACTTTACCCTACCAATTAAGGAACTATGCTATGTGGTATGTCATCTTTTCACAGGACGTTGAGAACTCGTTGGAAAAACGCATGAGCGTTCGCCCACAACACTTGGATCGCTTACAAAAGTTACAAGACGAAGGTCGCCTTCTTACAGCTGGTCCGATGCCTGCGATAGATTCTGACAATCCTGGTGAAGCTGGATTTACGGGCTCAACTGTCATCGCTGAATTCGCCTCGCTAGAGGATGCTAAAGCGTGGGCAGAAGCCGATCCTTACGTAGCGGCTGGTGTTTACGATAATGTAATCGTGAAACCGTTCAAAAAAGTGTTTTAATTTATGAAAAAATTACTGTGTCTTTTCTTGGTATTTGGTGCTCTGGCTGGCTGTTCATCAACCGATGATAATCAGCGGCAACTTGAGCTTATGGCATCAAACCGAGCAGGAGTCTTGTCAGCGGGCCTCCCTTTAGAGTACGGTCCACTGCAAATAATGCGTGTCTCATCCAACAAAAATGTTGTAGAGATGATGATGATTTATAACGATGGCGCACTCGGTGCAAAGCCGTTAAATCAAGTACTGAATACCAGTATCTATACCTATTGCAGCAACCCAGAAGTTCGCAAGCAAATTGATATGGGCTTGATGTATCGTATTAAGGTACGTAATTCTCGCGGTCAGTTGATGGCAGATGAGTTGGTTTCCGCACAGACTTGTACTCAGGTGAAGTAGCTACAGTAATTTTTGTTGCTTTCGGCATGAGACGATGATTCGCTATTATTGGATAATCTGAAAACGAAAGTTAACAGTTAAGAATAGAAAAACGGAGATCACAGTCTCCGTTTTTATTTGCTGCAACGATGTGTTACGCCAGCTCAGCACGGAGCTTCTTCGCCGCTGAAACCAGATTTGCCAATGCGGCTTCTGTCTCCTTCCAGTTTCGTGTTTTCAGCCCACAATCAGGATTTACCCACAAACGTTGAGCCGGAATTTTTTCTGCCGCTTTCTTGATTAAACCTTCAATCCATTCTTCCGTAGGAATGTTTGGTGAGTGAATGTCATAAACACCAGGGCCAATTTCGTTCGGGTAATTGAACTCTTCAAATGCTTTCAGCAGTTCCATATTTGAGCGAGATGTTTCAATGGTAATGACGTCCGCATCGAGTGCCGCAACCGAATCAATGATTTCATTGAACTCGCTGTAACACATATGAGTGTGAATCTGAGTTTCTGGTTTTGCACTTGCCGCAGAGACCTTAAAGGCATTTACGGCCCATTCTAAGTACGCTTTGTGATCGCGTTTTTTTAGTGGTAAACCTTCTCGAATGGCTGGCTCATCAATTTGAATGATATTGATGCCTGCATCTTGCAGGTCAGACACCTCATCACGCAGTGCCAAAGCAAGTTGCTGCGCAATTTCTTGACGTGTGATGTCTTCACGTGGGAACGTCCAACATAAAATCGTTACTGGTCCAGTCAACATGCCTTTCATCTGTTTGCGGGTTAGCGACTGGGCGTACGTCGACCATTCAACCGTGATCGGTTTTTCACGTTCAATGTCAGCAACTACAATGGCAGGTTTCACACAGCGAGAGCCATAACTCTGTACCCAACCAAATTTGGTCGTTTGAAAACCCGCCAAGTTCTCAGCGAAGTATTCCACCATGTCGTTACGCTCTGCTTCGCCGTGAACAAGCACATCTAGGTCGAGCGCCTCTTGACGTTTTACTGCGTCAGCAATATGTCCTTTAAGTGCTTGGATATATTCAGACTCAGATAATTGACCTGTACGATAAGCGCTGCGCTGCACCCGGATTTCACCCGTTTGAGGAAAAGAGCCGATTGTCGTTGTTGGCAACAAAGGCAAGCCCAATACTTCAGCTTGATGCGCAGCACGCTCTGCATAAGGTGCGCTGCGCTCGGCAAGTGACGCGGTAATGTTGTTTAAACGCGCTTGTACTTGAGGTTTATTCACATGTGTTGCTGTCTTGCGCGCTTTGATTGTCTGGCTATAGGTATCACAAGCGAGAATCGCATTTTGATCACCATCGAGCGCTCGGCCAAGCAAGGCGACTTCTGCCACTTTTTGTTTTGCAAAGGCAAACCAACTTTTTACTTCTTCGCTCAGTTCTGTTTCCAGTGCTAAATCAACAGGGCTATGTAGA
Organism: Vibrio sp. Vb1026; assembly: GCF_033338745.1. Taxonomy (NCBI): domain Bacteria; kingdom Pseudomonadati; phylum Pseudomonadota; class Gammaproteobacteria; order Vibrionales; family Vibrionaceae; genus Vibrio; species Vibrio sp. Vb1026. The sequence goes on along the minus strand of NZ_JAWOTH010000003.1, from coordinate 293,674 downwards.
AGAGAACATGAACTGGCAACCCAAAGTTTGTCGCCCAGTTTCTCTTTGACTGGCTGTAGACGCTCGAGTTGGGCACTTAAATCCGAACGCCACACGTTACGACCATTCACAACGCCAGCAGAAAGCACCCACCCCTCCGGTAACTTGGCAACCACATCGTCAAGCTGCTGAGGGACGGCAGATAAATCGATATGCAAACCATCCACCGGTAGCTCTACAATTTTGTCTAGCGTATCGCTTACGGAGTCAAAGTACGTCGTTAGCAGCACTTTTACATCGCTTCGAATCACTTGGTAGGCCAGCTTAAACGAATCAGCCCATTTGCTTTCTAGCTCCAGTGACAAAATTGGCTCATCAATCTGAACCCACTCAACACCTTGACTTGCTAGCTTTGCCAAAATAGCTTGGTAAGCAGTAAGTAAGCGTGGTAGCAGGGTTAAGCGGTCAAACCCTTCTTCGACCTCTTTGCCCAAGTAAAGGTAACTGACTGGGCCAAGCAAAACAGGCTTCACTTGGTGGCCAGCTTGAAGCACTTCGTTGACTTCTTCAAACAGTTGCGGCCAGCTCACTTCAAACGTATCGTCCTTGCTGAACTCAGGGACAATGTAATGGTAGTTTGTGTTGAACCATTTGGTCATATCCGATGCCGCAGCGCCCGCACAGCTGCAACCCGCCTGAGATTGACCGCGACCCACTTTGAACAACGTATCCAGGTTAGGGAAACCATCAGCGTGACGCTTTGGCACATGACCCAATAGCAACGTGGTCGTCAGTACATGATCGTACCAAGCGAAGTCGCCAGCGGTGGCAAAACTCAGACCAGCATCCGTTTGTGTTTGCCAGTTTTTGGCGCGTAGATCTGCCCCAACCTTTTTAAGCTCAGCTTGATCAATTTCTCCTCGCCAGTATTTCTCCTGAGCGAATTTTAATTCTCTTTTTTCACCAATGCGTGGATAACCTAGTATGTGAGTCGTTGTCGCCATGTCCCTATTCCTTTCTCAATTTTGTTCAATTTGTTTGGATCAGAGCATCTTTCGGTAAAGAATAAGATGTCTGGATGGCTAAACTATCGCTCTCATCTGATATTAGAACAACGTCCATTTATTCAACTTGTTTATTAAAAAAATTCATCATGAAGCGACATGATTCGCAAATAAAAACAACAAATAGACGTCTAGACGTTTACATATCCATTTTTTGTCGTTAAGTTATTTACACGATTGCTATTCTGTTCATAGCGAGCAACAAAGGATGAAAAGAATTCATGATAGAGCTAAAACATTTGCGGACACTCACTTCGCTTCGAGACACTGGCTCTCTAACGGCGACAGCGACCGCTTTGCATCTCACTCAGTCGGCACTGTCTCATCAGATCAAAGATTTGGAGGCGCGAATTGGAGGGCAACTGTTCCTGAGAAAGACTCGTCCGGTGAAGTTCACTTCAGAGGGAGAAATCCTATTGCGTCTTGCAGAAGATATCCTTCCGAAACTCGCAAGAGCAGAAAATGATTTAGCGAGCTTGAAAGAGGACGTCAATGGCCGATTACATATGGCCATTGAATGTCACTCTTGCTTCCAATGGCTAATGCCTGCACTTAGGGAGTACCAACTTGCTTGGCCTAGCGTAACATTGGACTTTTCCTCTGGTTTTGGCTTTGAACCACTCCCAGCTCTATTGGCAGGCGAACTCGATCTCGTTATTACTTCCGATATCCAACCTCGATCCGAAGTCCACTACGAGCCTCTATTCGACTTTGAAATGCGTTTAATTACCGCAACCAACCACCCATTGGCGGAAAAAGAAATTATTGAGCCGCAAGATCTCGCAGATCAAACCATGCTCTCTTATCCGGTTCAAAAACAAAGGCTAGACGTCGTAAAACACTTTCTTCAGCCAGCAGGAATAGAACCTGCGAAATGGAAGCAAGCCGACAACACTCTCATGTTAGTTCAGATGGTCTCTGCTGGATTAGGGGTGGCGGCACTACCCAATTGGGCGATTTCTGAATTTTCTCGCCAAGGTCTTATTACCAGTAAACCTTTCGGCCAAGGCTTATGGCGTCGCTTGTTTGCTGCAACGCGTCACTCAGAGAAAGAAAAGCGTTACTTACAAGCTTTTTTCGCAACCGCGAGGCTACAATGTAAAAGCCACCTTGACGGAATCAAGGTGGCTTAAAAGATTTGGGTTATGAAAGGCTTAGCGTTGATATGCTTTAAATTGGTTAGTCAATGGATCGTACTGATAACCGAGCATATCAAGCTTGCCGACTACAGACTCTACATCCATCTCATACACTGATACTAACTCGTCAAAACTGTCGCACTCTAAACGTAGCTTTTCGTTGACGATACCTAGCAAAATAGTGCTGTCCAGATTACCTACATTGCTTAAATCCATCGCGACTCTCCTCTTCGACAAGGTATATAAACAAGCGTAGTAGTAATCACGCGAATTTAAAGTGAGTGCGATCTAAAACGTGATCACCTTATACCCAAGCACCAAGAAAGCACTTGGATATAAGCTGTCTAGCTTTGTCTTTAGAATAGAGGTTAAGCCGCGAGAGAGAATAAACCTTGCAGGCTCGTCATCGACACGAGTGCTAGCAACAAGGCTACGCTCAGTTGCACCTTTTCTGGTTTCTTATGCGTAAAAATATGCCAACACCACACAATAATTGAAGAAATTAGCATAGCTAAAGACAGCAAGATCGGCTTTGTTGCAGCGTTCAGTGCAGCTTCATTTAACTGGTAAGAAGCAAACAACGTTGCGATGACTAATAGCATTCCAGACACAATGCCCGTAACTGGTAAAATGCGGTGAAATGCCTGTAATCTGCTGCGAGATATCGTAAGCAGCAATTGAGAAAATGACGCCCCAAGGAAAAATATCATTAGCGCCATCGCTATCGATGCTGGCCAGCTTGATTGCTCAAATACTTGAATACTCACATACGCAAAGGCCAAACCATTCGCTAAATGCATCGCCCATAGTGGCCCTTTTTCACGCGTTTTCTTGGTTTGAACCTGAGAATAGAAGTAGAAAATAGCAAACACGATCATAAATGCTTCAATGCGAAGTGACGCAACAGCGAGCCACAATACAGCTACTGCTGGCAACATTTTATGAAGACGTCCTCGCTGACCAGGACAAATATCGCCCTTTATTAGAAGCAAAGTCAGTAGCGCTTGTGCGCCAAATAGCATCGGAGGGAAAGTAACCAGCAATTGTTGAATCATGTTGAATGCACGCTCAAAAGTCATTTTGGGGGGCGATAATATCAAATCAACTATCGCCAAACCACCGAAAGTCGGCCCCAAAATGAGCTAAAACGGTAAGACAATTTTATTCACAGAGAAGCAAGATACTTCAACGCGTCTTCCTGCGTTAAAACTCCACGGTACTCTTCTTTGGTATTACACAGTACCCAAGGGAAACGAATCCCGGTTTTAACCAACTCTCGAATAACAGAGACAGGTAAATCCTCATCAACCAACACAAATTCGGTGCTCATTATCTGATTAACAGGACGTTTCCAAATTCGGCTTTCTCGTTCAGTTTCTCGCTCTGTGCCCATCGAGGGCGTTAGGTGTAAATTCACCGTCTCTTTCGTAATTAACCCAACACAACGATTTTCATTGAGAACAACTAAAGGCAAGCTTGGATTCAAATTCATGTACTCCACTGCCAAGGAGAGCGGTTCTCCAGGGTTCATAGACCTGACTTGTTCATGGCTCAAAGATTGCAACACATCACTTTGCTTAGACTCAATCGCGATGTCAGAGAACAGATGCTCATAACTGTCCGCTTTATCCATCAAATCGACAGGCACGGCAGCAGAAAATAGAAAGCCCTGCATGTAATCGACACCGATTTCTGCCAATACTTGAAGTTCTTGCTTAGATTCCACGCCTTCAGCAACCACTTTTACATTCATTTGCTGTGCAAGCTCGGTGACCATTTTCACAATGTTATAGCTGGTGCTCCCTTTATGAATGTTCTTGATGAATTTTCGGTCTATTTTCAGTAAATCAAACTGCCCTTTTTCTAGATAAGAAAAAGAAGAATACCCAGTACCGAAGTCATCAATCGCGATCTCAATGCCCTCTTTCCGCACTTCCTCTAGAGCTCGAGTATGCTCCTCATCTTGTTCAAAATACGCGGTTTCTGTTAGCTCGATAGTTACTCGCCTAGGGTCTACACCACTGGCTTTAATCAAATCATGCGACCGCTGAAGGATCTGAAGAGAATCCAATTTCGTATTGAGGGAGCGATTGATGGTCACGCCCACTTCCTCGCCATAAATTTCTTGTAAGCGCGGAAAGTGCTTCAACGCAGCTTGGCAGACCACATCATCAAGTGCCGCTATGAGTTCTAGATCTTCAATAATAGCGATCATCTTTTGCGTACAATACGCATCATTTTCATCATAGAAGCGTGCGAGAGCCTCGAACTTAACCACGCTTCCGGTTTGAACATCGATAATCGGTTGAAAGTAAACGTCCACTAGCCCACTCTCTATTTGTGCCTCCAAAAACGCCTCGAGATGTTGGCGCTTCACTAATTCAGAGTGAAGTTCACTGTCGTAAAAGTTGAAATAGCTGCCTTCACCGGAAATAGAGGACAACATCGCTTGCGCTGCATGTGCTAGCGCTTGTCTTGGTCGGTTCGTATCATAGCCAAGGATTGACACACCAGTTTGGCCTTTAACGATAGTGGCATGCATTTTTGTGCCCATTTCATTTCTAAGCTCATTAAAGAACCCTTTCATGGCAATTTGGATCAAACGAACCGGGCTCAACCATTGACAATGAGGGGTCTGCAAGCATACGACAAACACGTCCCGAGATAACTGCCCCGCAATACTGGTGTAGCGACTTCGCATAATAAAATCTGCAAAACCTAATTGCTGTTCAAGCAAGTATCTCTCCGAAAACTTGGGTCTTAGTGTCATAACAATGTTGAGTTCTTTATTTCTGCTTTCATTCGCTAAGGTAGCTAATTGGAGTTCAAATTCTTTCCTCGTCGGTAAAAAGGCAGCCCAATCATGCTGTTGTTCACAACGACTTTTCATCCACAACAACGAAGCAGAAATATCCGTAGAAAATCCGAGATAAAGAATTCGTCCAGAATGAAACGTAAGTCGGTAAATACAAAGATGATGAGCTTGGTTGCTACCGTTTGCTGTTTTGCTCAGCAAGTTACCACACCAACATCCTTCATCATTAATTTGCTGCCACAGCTGATCATAAAACGCTTGGCTATGGTGAGAGGTACTGAAAATATGAGTTTTAAGCCCAACCAGATCTCGGTTTTGATAGCCCATTTGTAACTCAAAGGCACGGTTACAACCTAAGATGCGCGTATCTTCATCGGCAACTAAAACGCCTACATTCGGCAAATCAAAAATCGTTTCGAGGATTGTCGCTAACTCCTCGCAACCAGTGATTGTTAATTGTGGAATGATAGTGCCTTGGATAATGCGCTTATTGAGCCTTTCAAAACTAATAGTCACGTGCACTAAGTTAACGTTTTTTAGCATCATGCAACAAGAAAACCGCCCCCGTCCGCCAAAGAGTTCCACTTCTAGAATTCGTTGTTTTAGCGTTTCTTGTTGCCCCATCAGCATATGATCAAACAAGTTATTTAGGCTGGTTACTGGCGTACTTATCCCAAATGCCTTTGCCATTCCTTGCTGATCACATTCGAACTCGCGAGTATCAATATCGTAAGACCACTCTATAACAGGAGTTAGACTGGAAGTCGTTTGCATTTTTGGATGCACTGTTGTCGTAGATTCACTCATACCCTAGCCCCTTTTTTTGTAATTAGCCCAAGGCTCAAAATTCACAGTCAATTCGCGACATTCCAGTTGGGACCTGCCGATCCTCTTTATAGATGGATTGTGTCAACGATAAGCCTATCGACTTAGAACTATTTCCAGAGCAGCTCAGCCTTTTGCATTTAATATGCACTAATTTGATTATAGGCTTTACCCCATATAAGCACACCATTGCTTATACTTTGTATTAAGATTGCGACATTTTTCATGAACCGATCTATAACCATGAGGCTTTCAAGGTGAAATTAGACAGAAAATCGCCGATAGAGCATTGATATTTTTACAAACCAAATAAAACTCGATGAACTAAGCTGGAATAGATGAGTTTGTTATAGATACCTGATAATCAAATCGCTATAATTCGCGCTCCCTGGAACAGAGAGCAAAATATGACCAATAACATCACTCCTATTCATGAGTACAAAAAATACTGGGCAGAGTGTTTTGGTACGGCACCTTTCTTGCCGACCAGTCGCAAAGAAATGGATGCCCTAGGATGGGATAGCTGTGACATTATCATTGTAACCGGTGACGCTTATGTGGATCACCCAAGCTTTGGTATGGCTATCATTGGCCGCCTGCTAGAAGCACAAGGTTTCCGTGTCGGTATCATTGCTCAACCAGAATGGCAAAATAAAGATGCGTTCATGCAACTTGGTAAGCCAAATCTGTTCTTCGGGATCACTGCGGGTAACATGGACTCCATGATCAACCGTTACACCGCGGATAAAAAACTTCGTCACGATGACGCGTACACACCGAATAACGAAGGTGGTAAACGCCCAGACCGCGCGACTTTGGTTTACTCTCAGCGTTGTCGTGAGGCTTACAAAGAAGTACCTATTGTTTTAGGTGGTATCGAAGCCAGCCTACGCCGTGTGGCACACTACGATTACTGGTCAGATAAAGTTCGTCGTTCAGTACTGTTTGATGCAAAAGCAGACATCCTACTTTTTGGTAACGCAGAACGCGCACTTGTCGAAGTAGCACATCGCATCGCAAACGGCGAAGACATCAGCACCATGACCAATATTCGTGGTACTGCTGTGAACTTGCCAGCGGCGCCAGAAGGCTACACGGTTATTGATTCTTCTCGCATTGAAAAACCTCGTAAAGAAGCGTTCGTACCAAAGAACCCATACGAAGTAGAAACTCAGTGTGAAACTAAAAAAGACGAGCCAGTTGCACAACCAATCACGATTCGCCCATCACGCCACGATGCTGCGACGACTGCGGTCCGTTTACCTTCGTTTGAAAAGCTAAGAAACGATCGCATTCTTTATGCACATGCAAGCCGTGTATTGCATTTAGAAACGAACCCGTACTCTGGTCGAGCGTTACTTCAAAGCCATGGTGATCGTGAACTTTGGGTAAACCAAGCTCCAATTCCATTGACGACCGAAGAGATGGACTTTGTGTTTGGCCTGCCTTACGCGCGTGTCCCTCACCCTATGTACGGCAAAGCAAAAATTCCTGCGTACGACATGATCAAGACGTCTGTAAACATCATGCGTGGTTGCTTTGGTGGCTGTTCTTTCTGTTCGATTACCGAGCATGAAGGTCGAATCATTCAAAACCGTTCGAAAGAGTCTATCATCAACGAGATTGAAGAAATTCGCGACAAAGTTCCAGGCTTTACCGGCACAATTTCCGATCTTGGTGGCCCGACTGCAAACATGTACCGCCTGGGCTGTAAAGATCCAAAAGCGGAAGCGAACTGTCGTCGTCCTTCTTGTGTATTCCCGGGCATCTGTAACAAGCTAAACACAGACCACAAACACACGATCGATTTATACCGCGAAGCGCGTAAAGTTGAAGGCGTGAAGAAAGTGATGGTTGCATCTGGCGTACGTTACGACCTTGCGATTGAATCACCAGAATACGTGAAAGAGCTCGTGACTCACCACGTAGGCGGTTACTTGAAGATTGCACCGGAACATACAGAGAAAGGTCCTCTTGATCTAATGATGAAGCCAGGCATGGGTACGTACGATCGCTTTAAAGAGATGTTCGAGAAATACAGTGCAGAAGCAGGCAAGAAGCAGTACTTAATCCCTTATTTTATCTCTGCGCACCCAGGCACAGAAGACGAAGACATGCTGAACCTTGCTCTGTGGCTGAAAAAGAACAACTTCGAATGTGACCAAGTACAAAACTTCTACCCTTCGCCAATGTGTAACGCAACGTCGATGTACTACTCAGAGACAAACCCTCTGAAACGCGTGAAGTACAAAAAACGTGAAGATGTACCTGTAGCAAAAGGTGAACGTCAACGTCGCCTACATAAAGCGCTGTTGCGTTATCACGATCCAGCAAACTGGCCAATGATCCGTGAAGCCCTAGTCAGTATGGGTAAAAAACATTTGATTGGTGACAAACAAGGCTGTCTCGTTCCTGCAGAAGACATTGAAGCACAAACACCTGCGCAACGTCGTAAATCTGGTCGTCACGGGGCAAACCGCTTTGCAACCAAACATACCAAAAACCAACCAGGCTTCGGTGGTCATTTGAACAAACGCTCTGAAGGCGGTTCAAAAGATGGTAAACCATCTGGCAACCGTAACGGTTCGGGTAAAGCTACAGGTGGTCAACACCCTGCAAGCAACGGCCAACGTCCTAGCGGCAACGGTGCAAACCGCCCGGCAGGTAGCAAGCCGCAAGGCCAAGGTCGCCCACAAGGACAAGGCAAACCAGCTGGTCAACGTAAACCAAAGCGTCGCTAATTATTTAGAGCTTAAATACTAGAAAGGGCTCCAGAGTTAACTCTGGAGCCCTTTTGTTTTGTCGGCTCATTGAGGCATCACTAATAACTCAAACTTTGATTCAATCAATACAAAAAATGGTAAACACCAACCAACTTATTGGAAAAACAAACAATTATTTGATTGAAGCAAAACCATAAAAACATAACTCATTGATTTTTAATTGCTTTATTTTGGTGCGATATTTGCGTAACAGAGTAAAACTCTTAAACATGGGCTAACGATGAATAATCCACTTCCTCCAAAAACTTCTATGTTCTGGTATGACAACAGCTATACCTATGAGGAGGCCGTTCAGGCATTTGAAAGCGATGGTACACTGAAATCGCTGAATATCGTTCCAACCACGGAATCCGATGATCTTGCTGGCTCCCCCCCAGAGCGCAGTATGTTTTGGGAGGGAGAAACAAAAAAAATCGATCCGCCACCGCCGTCTGAACCAGAGCCTCTCAATTTAAAAACTGAGAAAGAAGCAACGGAAGCATCACCTGCGCACTTTATCCCAGTCCGCTATGCCATCGATCAGCTAGAAACAGAAGAGACACAACCTTTTGGTTTGCCTGAAGAATGGAAAGGCCAAGGCCCAGCCAAACTCAATACCGTTGGTTACACCCTGCGTCAACTGCGCGACGGTTGGCTGTATGTCTATGATGCAATCAACAAAAGCTTAGACGAATACGAAATCAAAGGAACGCAATTCACGCTCTATAAGTTGGGAGAATCAGAAAGCCCAAAATCAGAGCAGCGTGGGACACCACAAGATGCAAAGCCCTTTCTTACTTACGTCAACGGAAGCGTACTATCGATTTGCTTCTCTGAGCACCGCTGGACATGGCACACGTTCATGCGCGTACTTAACAATCCGAGTAATCATATCGATCGCATGCAAACCATTGTTCTGTCCTCAAACGAGAACCAGCACAACATTGCATCAATAGATAAGTTAACCCAAGTCGCTGATATTGAATCTTCTGCCGTCGATGATGGTCGCTTTGCGGATTCTGGCATCACAACCAAAGCCGATGAATATGGTTCCATCTTTAAACCTGTCGCAGTCAAAAGCGATTTAACCTCTGCGATTCCAGAAGAAGAGTCAGGCTACTTCGTCGCGATAAAAGATTACGCCGCAGACATTCAAGATATGTCACTGCATTTTGTTGGTGCCGCAAGCCCTTACCGCCTTTTCACTGACCAGTTTTCAAACCAGTGGAACTTGATGCAGACCGCCATGCAGCTGTGCATGTTCGGGGCAAGCGACAATATAGACATGCCTACAGGAGTAAAGCGCAAAAACCAAGAGCTTGAATTCTATATGGACATGGCGGATTACTATGACAACTCAACAATGGTTGACATTACCAGTGAATCTCAAGCAGCTATCATCAAAGGAATGCCGTCTTCATTTTCCCAGCAAGCTATCGATGATTACCAAAAGTCCACTTCAGAAATAGCAGAGGCCATACAGAAAAAATATGGCATTTCAGCAAACCGATTTGGTAAATACGAACAATGGATAGCGACTGAACGCTGGCGTCAGCAGCTCAACTGGAAGCAAATGCTGAGCAAGATGAAAGAGCTGTCAGAACAAAAAGAAAACATGCTAACCCAAGTGGTTTCGGTCAAACGCGACTTTATCGCAGTAATGGAGTCCTTAACGCCGCATCATCTCGAAAGAACCTTCGACCTATACAGCGAAGACACGCAGTACAGCTTGTATCAACTGCACAAGCAAGCGGTTGAGTCATTTACTCTGGTGATACAAGAAGAAGACCGCCAATGGGCTGAAAGCCAATGGGAGAAACCAACCAGTTTACTTGCTCTCTATGCCTCTGGGTTTAGTCGTAGTTTATTTAAAGTGATGGAGAAGAATATTACAGAGGCGCTTGATGAACAGTCGATCGTCTCAGAAAACCCTGATCCTGATAATCAGTTGATGGACCAGATATCTGATACCGGCAACCGCGTGAATATGTACTCTAAGATCATGGACTTTGTTTCCAACCCAAACACTGCGGAAACAGCCTTTCTCAAAGATATCGCCAAAGGTTTCCAAGAGCTGGATATTATTTTTAAATCTGCAATAGGTGCGCTTGCAAAAGGCGTTGTAGAGTTTGGTGTTAGCATGACCTCACAAGTATCAATTTCGCTGATGCCTGTTTTCGCTAAACCTCTGAACCGTCATAGCTATTATTTATTTGCCGTTATTGCAGAACATATGGCACACAATATGCCTGTTACTGTAAATGAAAGCTACGCTCGCGATTTTAAAAAATGGAAAACACGCGTAAATGATTACCCAAGTGAGCTCAAGAAAAACGATGCGGTCATTGCTGACTTCCAGAAAAACAACCGCAAAGCCGACTCTAAATACACAACAGCTTTAAAAAATAAAAAGAGAATTAAGAAGGCACTCGCTGTAGCTACATTGGAGTACCCACAGTACATTGAGTTACCTGATGATCTACCTCAAAGAACCATCGAGCTTAGAACGCGGATCGCTATGAATAAGCTCAATGATTTGAATAAACTGTTCGAGAATGCCGGTGGTCTAGGCTTTATGGCATTAGTATTTAACTGCATCGCGCTTGGTGATGCCATGAGTAGTATCCAAGACACTGGGTTAATGTCCTCAGATGAATTTTTAGATATCCAGCAAAAGCTTTTATATACAGCCAACGCTTGGACGGGGATTCGCACGGGTAAATTATGGGATAGTGTGAAGGGTGATCCTCGGTTAAGGTCACATTCATATAAAGCATTAAAAGAGTTAGTAAATAATAATGCCCGTGGTTTTGATAACTTGATCCTTGATGACTTAAAGGTATTCAATAAATGGCTAGCTGTGACCGGAGTTATTGGAGCTCTTGCTTCGGGTATAGAGGCCTATCGTTCATGGAAGAACATAGACGGTTTACATGGGAGCGCAAGAGTTGTCGAATACTTCAACTTTGCATCTTTAGTTGGATTGACACTTGTAGGTGGGTTTCAAGCTATCGGTGGATTAACTGGGATTTGGTCTGCAAATATTCTGTTTGGAGGTCCGATCATGTTTGTCATTATGGGCCTTACTGCAGTTTACCTTCTTAGTAATCATATAATGAGTAAACTTAAACAAGATGATTATCAAAAGTGGTTAGATAAACTTCCTTGGGGCTATCACCCAGATAAAGCCCTGTGGAGTCAATCCTCAAGCTTGGTAGAGAGAGAAAAGCATAATTCCTCTTTAGTGCAAGAGGCTCTTTTTGAGTTAAAAACCATAATGGATAAACCTTTGATCTGCCAAATACCATTGATGCGTACCGTTCCGAATTCAACAACACAGTATCCGGCAGCAAAACAAGAATTGTTTGGTATTGAGCTACATATCCAAGTTCCCACCAATACAGCAAGAGATGGAATAAAACTTCGGACAAATACTTCTGTAACAGAGGGAGGACTGGGGTCGGGAGCTTGGCACACTGGAGTAGATCTAGAAACGTTGGATAGTTCAACAGATTCCTCAGATTCTCAAAGTGTCTATAAATTGACTTTACCAATGAAAGACTCGGCTAAATATTTAGCATTTGAGATAGAATACATTCTTGATGAGAAGAGCGAATTTAACCGTAAGTACTGGTTCCAAAATAATGCAAAACAGCGTGCAACTTATACAGCAATTTCAGACAATACCAAACAAGCAACGATCAGAAGTTCATTATCTTCGATTAATAGTGAACTTAGCTTACAGGAGTAACCTTTGGCTTATTTACCTTTCTATATTACCCCAGAAGAATTTTCAGCATACCAAGAAGAGCAGGAGCAAAAAATTCTTAACGGGATGAATCTGACAGTCTGGCATAAGCACGATATTGAAGAGCCTTTTCGATACTTATACCTATCAATTGCTATAGCTGCTGTCAGTCCATTATTTTTCCTTACCTATTTCCTACATGATAGTAGTGAAATGATCTTAACTTACATTTTATCGGGGCTGACGATAATCATGTCTGGTGTGTCTTATCTGACATTTGGTTTGGACAATCGGTATGATTACACCTTCTCCGATCGCGGGTTAGTCATAAAAAAACGACGTAATTTACCGAATTGGGTAAACTCCGCGGCTCAAGTCATGGGCTGGATTGGAGCAATAGTTTGTGTCGTGATGGTTGGAGTTGCTGGACCGATGGTTCTTGTCGGAGCCGGTGGCTTTATATTGGTTTCATTTGGTATGCTTAAACGTCAGCCTGATGAACCAACAGAAGTGAGGGTCGGAGAACGTGAAGACTGGCTCTTTGCTGATTACAATAAGAAAAGAAAAGTAATTAAGTTCTTTTTTAAGCATGACACATGCGAATATATTAATATAGAACATACTAAGATTTCACGCTTACACAACCGATTCCACTATTACGTATTTTTCAAAACCGTGTCTGACTTAGAGTCTATGGTCAATCAGCTAGCCACGGAATATAAGCTTGACTGTACAGAAGTCGCCGACCACAAAAAGCTATTTGAAGCTAAGCCAGAGGCTAGACTGTTTGGTACGCCAGTTTGTTATAAAGAATATCAAACCGATGAGGTATTTGATTTAAGGGCGTCAAATGCCCCGCTCCCAGAGCGAGAGTACCTATATAACGGCAAGTGGCAAACCGAGTCTGAAATCGAACAATCAAAATCTGAACTAACGGCAGCCAAGGTATAAACCTTGGCTTGTTTACCTTTTTACATCCCCCCATGAAAAGCTTTAGATTTACTCTGATGTACAAAAAGAAAAATTGGTTCAAATAACGAATTTTTAACTCGAGGATAGGATAGTAAGCCCGAACCTTTCTATCCTCAACTAAACACCCATTTTGCACTGAGTAAATAGTTACTCACCATGCCTACCAATATGCCTAAGATCAAAGCCAAATAGACCATCACTCCTTGCGTCCCTAACGAGAGCGTTACGCCTTTGAACACAATAAAGTTCGGCAAAGCACTGATACAGGCACTCGCCATAAATTTTTGCCATTGAGCGAAAGGGTTGGTTTTTTCTGCTTGAGAGAAAGTCAGCCAGCGATTGCCAAGCCAAGTCGTGGTTGCCGCAAACAAAAATGCTATCCCACGAGCCAGCATCAACTCCAGACCAAGCCAATGGAACAACACAGAAAAGATAATGGTGTCGACCATAAAGCCGACACCACCTACCAGAGCAAACCTTGTTAACGAAGCAAACCTTTCCAGCGAAGCAAATTTTGGTAATTTGCGCATTCCGTTATCCAACCACACAGGTGTAGAGTGAGCGTTTCGATTTTGCTGTGAACTCATTGGTACAACTCAACGCATTTTCATGAATCATGCTATCCACTTGCTGCGATTTACCAATCAGGTGGAATTTCTTCAGATTGTTTAAGTCATTCTTATCTTCAAGCTTTTTCGCCTGACCATGACTATAGAACTGACCTGAGAACGGGCGCTTACCAATGTAAAAGACCGGAGCGTTGTCATTAATTTGCGCGAAGATTATACGGTCGCTGCGGCTATCTGCTTTGCCCATATTCAAAACCAACATCGCAATCATAAGCAGGGCTGGCAACACCGCTGCCGTTCCGGTCAACCATTTGAAATCGTGTTTATCCACCAGCATTGCAATCAAAATACCCAACGCAGGCACACCCGGTAATACGTAAGCAGGCAGAATATTCCCAGCCATGGTGAACAAGATCATTGGAGAAATCAGCCAACACATCAGGAAGCTAAATAAACCTTGATGATCGGTTTCAATAGCTTTGAGTACCTTACGACGTTTCCACGCCAAGATAGGCAATACAATTGACCAAGGCGCAGCCGATTGCAGCCAGAATACCCAGATCATCCCACGTGGTTGATCATGAGCAGAGCCATACAGGTCCCCTTCCCAACCGCTGACAACAAAACGCTTAAAGTGCTCGCCAACAATGAAGTAATCAATAAATCCAGGCGTCGCCATTTCAGCCATGATGTACCAAGGTAGAGCAATCGCAAGCATGAGCGCCAACCCCAACACAATTGGAAAACGCTGCCACAAGGCTTTGAAGGCACCGAAGAAACCATGCTGAATCACAAGCCAAGGAAACACTGCGATGCCCATGATCACGATCGCCACCGGACCTTTTGCTAACAGCCCGCAAGCCAAGCCAAAGAAACCGAGATAACCCCACAATCGGCTGTGGTTGTCTTTGCCAAGCCAGCAGTAGTAAAAGCCGACCATCGCCATGGTCATTGCCAATGTCAGTGCCATGTCTGTCATCACTGCACCCGCCGCAATTGAAAAGATGCCACACGTCGCCAATACCAACGCTGCGATGACTGCATTAAAGCCAGCGCGATGCGCCATGGCTGCAACAAAAATAATAGTCGCGACACCCGCCAACCAATGAGGCGCGCGCACTGCGAATTCATTCAATCCAAACAACTCAATGCCGTAAGCACTCATCCACGTGAACAGGGGTGGCTTCCCCCAAAAAGGCACGCCGTAATCAAACTGTGGGGTAAGCCAATTGCCGGTTTCCACCATTAAGCGCGCCATTTCGCCGTAGCGGGCTTCTGTGGTGTCCATCAAAGGGTAAGCGGCAAGTGAAATAAGACGGAGTAAAAGAGCAAACGCCAACAACAACCACAAATGGGTTTTATTAATACTCATGATTACGCGGTTTCTCCCAGTTTAAACTTCATGGTTTGGATGGATTGATGTTTTGCAGGCTGCTCGTAAACAGACTGAACAAGATAAAGAGGACGTTGCTTGGTCTCGACAAAAATGCGGCCAATGTATTCACCCAAAAGGCCAATCGACAGCAGTTGCACACCGCCCAACGCAAGTTGGACGACCATCATGGATGGGTAGCCAGTGACAGGCTCACCAAACACAACGGTTTTCATCACAATGAATGCGCCATAGATAAAGGCACTGAACGCCACTAACGCACCGGCAAGTGTCGCTAAGCGCAAAGGACGAATGGAAAACGAGGTAATGCCGTCCATTGCAAGGCCAATCAGCTTGAGGTAGTTCCATTTGGTTTCACCACAGAAACGAGCGTCACGCTCAAACTGAACCGTCACTTGCTTGAAACCCGGCCAAGAAAAGATGCCTTTCATGTATCGGTTACGCTCTGGCAACGCATTGATGTGTTTAACCACTTTTGCGCTCAATAGACGGAAATCGCCCACGTTCTCCGGCACATCCAATTTCGCCATGCTATTAAGCACTTTGTAAAAGCAAGCGGCCGAGAAGCGTTTGAACCAGGTTTCACCGTGGCGTTCACTGCGCTGCATATTCACCACGTCATAACCTTCACGCCATTTTGATACCATTTGCGGGATCAACTCCGGTGGGTCTTGCAAGTCGGCATCAATCACAATCACCGCTTCACCTTGGCAGTGTTCCAGACCCGCACTCATGGCGGACTCTTTGCCAAAGTTACGGCTTAATGCAATACAACGAACGTCGCTAGAAGATTGAGAAAAGTTTTGCGCGATCATTAGGCTGTCATCTTTGCTGCCGTCGTCGACATAGACGATTTCGCAATGTTCTGGCATTTCATCCAAAACGGCGGCTAAACGACGATGAAATTCAGTCAAGACTTCTTGCTCGTTAAAGAATGGCACCACAACAGACAAAACTGTTTTAGGCTCAGTGTGTTGGCTCACCTTTGAAAAGGTTGCAGCGTGAATGTTGAAGGTTGACATGCTACTCTTCCACTAAATCCGATGAATGAATCCAGTCTACAAACATCAACGTGAAAGAGATGTTATTGACATCTTTTTCACGTCCTTAGTGAATAATGTTCGGTTAAGACGAAGTCTTATTTTCGAACACCTGCCCACTTGGAGAGAAATACATGAAACGCATACTTTTAGTCGAAGATAATCGAGAAATTGCAGGCATGCTGTTCGATTATTTTGAGTGTGCAGGTATGGAACTCGATTATGCAGACAACGGCGAACTCGGCCTGAAACTAGCGATGGAAAACACCTTCGACATCATCTTGCTCGATCTCATGCTGCCACGCATGGATGGCCTGACCATGTGTAATAAACTTCGCGACGCGGGCAACAACACACCGGTACTTATGCTGACGGCGCTCGATAGCCGTGACGATATGCTCAAAGGCTTCCAACACGGTGCGGATGACTATCTGACCAAACCTTTCGATCTGGATATTCTTGAAGCGCGCATGATGGCACTGATCCGCCGTTACCGTGGCACTGTCGCATCGAGCAAGTTGGAATACGGTGAAGTCTCTATCGACCAAAAAACGCGTAAAGCTTACCGCCAAGATAAACTGCTAGCGCTAAACCCAACCACTTACACCATTCTGGAAATGCTTGTGAAAAGCGCACCAGATGTGGTGACACGCGAAGAAATCGCCTTCCAACTTTGGCAAGAGAACGAGCCGAACAACGACGTTCTGCGCAGCCACATTTACCAACTTCGCAACCAACTTGATAAGCCATTTGAACAACATGTGCTTATCACCGTGCCGAAAGTTGGCTTCCGATTGGAGACTGGTGCATGATCAATCGCTTACTTGCTAGCACGCAAAGCACACAAAGTATGACAGGGCGACTCGCTCTGTTTTTCTCTTTTGTGTCGGTCGTGATTGGCATCTTCTGCTTTTTGTTGATTACCGGCTCCCTGCTTTGGTCTGAAGACCGCGTGGGCGAGCGTCGTATTATGGTCGACAAAAAAGAAGCGATTGAACATTTCCAGTCCCACCCAGAGCAAGGTAGTATTCAGCTTGACCTGCTCACCACCGCATACAACGACATCTCATTGGTTGCCGAGCGCTACCAAAAATACCTGATTGGTCAAAAGCACTTTCTTGATGAAGTAGAAGACGGTGAATACTCGCGCATGGTTTACATGAGCACTTACACCTACAAAGGCGTTGAACATCCCGTTATTCTGGTTTCCTTGATTGATGAAATCGAGATCACCTCAGAGGAATTCATTCTCGTCGTCGCTATGGTGCTGTCCATTGTCGCCGTGCTGGTGTTTCTGTTTGGTAGTCTGCTGCTGCGCTTATCACAGCGCTTAATTGAACCCGTCAATGCGCTTAAAACTCAACTCGATCACCACCAAGGCGATGCCACGCAGACCTTTAGTGTGCCTGAGGGCTCGGCCAAAGAGTTCCAAACCCTCGCGGATGAGTTGAATGAATATCGCCACAAAATCAACCAAGTCATCAAGCGCGAGCAAGCCTTTGCACGATACGCAAGCCATGAACTGCGTACACCGTTAACCGTGATGAAAGGCTCAAGTAGCTTACTGGCGAGAAGTGCGAACACAGATTTCCAGACCCGCCAAGTGAATCGAATTCAGGATGCAACGCAGCAAATGTCGACTATGGTGGATGCCCTACTCGGCTTAGTACGTTACGAGCGTAATGCAGATGATTCACCAGTGCGCAGCATCACCGAAGAAGAACTCAACCAAATCATCTTCCAAAGCCAAGCTCAGGCGGATGAGAAAGCACTCAACTTTAATGTACAGAACGACGGCAACCCAAGAACGCGTGCGACCAATGCCGTGTTGACCATAATTCTTGGTAACCTGATTCGCAACGGCATCGCCGCGACACCATCGGGATCAATTCATATCAGCATGGATGAAAACACCATCTCGGTGCGCGATGAAGGTGAAGGCTTTTCGACCATTCCGCACTCAGATGGGCACGGATTAGGTTTGATGATTGTGGATGATTTGTGCCAACGCTATGGCTGGCAATTTAAGATTGGTACACATCCAGAGGGTGGTTGTGAAGCAGTAATTAACCTCGCAACAGAACATCAGGAATAACCGAAATGGAAGTCCTGAAACCCAGACTTTTTATCTGGGTTTAATGGCGTTACACTACGCGCCCTTTATAAATGGCAAAGGTGACACGGTTTATTCCGTCAGCATCGACATGAAACTCTCAGAAAGTCCTATCACCCAACATAGCTTTAATGGGCGCAAATTTTTCCTTAAACGTGACGACATGCTCCACTCCCACTTTTCTGGGAACAAAGCACGTAAGTTTATGACGTTAATGGAAGAGCAAAATCCCGACATCACCACGTTAATAAGCTTTGGCTCCGCTCAATCTAATGCCATGTACTCGCTAGCGGCTCTCGCCCAGATTAAAGGTTGGGCATTTGAGTTTTATGTTCATCACATTCCATCTTGGCTAAAAAGCTCCCCCATCGGAAACTATCGCGGCGCTCTCGATTTAGGTATGAAAATCACCGCCATGCAAGACATCGGTAGCGAACTCCACCCTAGTGAATACATCCACCAGGTACGAAGAGTAGATGAGTCGACATTGCTTATTCCAGAGGGTGGACGTTCCCACCTCGCTGAAGCGGGCATCAAACAGTTAGCACGAGAAATTCTTGATTGGACGCGATTGAGAGGTAAAGAGCAGTTTACGGTCGCCCTGCCATCAGGCACTGGCACGACCGCTTTATATCTTCATAAACATTTAAGCCCACACGGCATAGAAGTGCTAACTTGCCCTTGCGTAGGCGATGCAGATTACTTAACTGAACAGTTCAACCAGCTCGGTGAAAACAGCCACCCAACCATTTTAACCGTGCGCAACAAACACCATTTTGGTCGCTTGTACGAAGAAGATTACATCACATGGAAAGCACTCTTTGAGCAAACCGACCTCGAATTTGACCTGTTATACGACCCGTATATGTGGCAATGCCTCACCCCTTGGTTGGAAGAGAACACAGATAAAACGGTGATTTATATTCACCAAGGCGGGTTACTTGGCAACGAGTCGATGTTGCCAAGATATCAACGAGAATTTGAATAGCGTGTTCAAATAAAGTTGTTGCTGATTACAGTGATTACAGTGATTCCACTATTTGATGAGCGCCAGAATTTCTTTGAATTCAGGTGCTCGGCAATCTTCGACCATTTCATACAAACACATTTCTAGCCCAGTGAGCACCACACCGTTAGCGGTTAACTTCGCAAGAGCGAGCGCCTTATTGGCAGCGGTTCGGGAAGATACACAATCCGTGACTAATTCAACGCGATAACCGGACTGGCGCAGAGAAACCGCGGTTTGATAGACGCAAATGTGGGATTCAATACCGCAAACCAACCAGGTATCAACTTTCGCGTTCTCCACCGCGACGTTAAACGTCGCCTCTTTGCAACCATCAAACGTGTACTTGGTAATAGGTAAATGCGTGCTTTCAAGCACTTCACGAATCGGCTCCGCGGTTGGGCCCAATTTTTCTGGATTCTGTTCTAGCCACAGAATAGGCAAATCTAGTGCTTTGGCGCCCTTTACCAGTTTCGTGATATTTTCAATCAGAGCGTCACTTTCATGCATTAATGTAGCGAGTTTGCCCTGAACATCCACCACAATCAGGCCCGTGTTTCCTTTCGATAACATTTCCATCTCCTATCTTGTGCGACCACAAACCATACTCAACAAGTTGAGCAATAGTTAATGTATCAGAATCCTTTCATGTTAGAGCACTAAAACCTAGAAAGATGACCTTCGCTCACACATTTGCTCTTAGTTAAGAGTGGTTTGAACTGACTATTTAAATTTCTCTCGAATTAGCTCAATCAAGGCTTTGACTTTATTGGGCAGAAATAAGGCCGAGGGATAAATCAGAGTAAGATGCTGCTTCGGATGCGCAAATTGAGGCAGCACCTCGACCAACAAACCGTCTCTCAGTGCAGGCTTGGAATGAATTTGAGGAATAAACGCGATGCCGTTTCCTGCTATCGCCATCGAGCGCAGCAAGTTGAGGTCGTCCGAGCGCAACGCCACATGCAGATCTGAATCGAGCAAATCGGCATTGTAACGATTAGTTAAAAGGCGATGCTGCTTAAGATCTTCCACCGTTTTTACTGGCGGATGCGATTCTAGATAGGCTTTTGACGCAACAAAGTGACTACGATAAGGCAAAAGACTGAACTGCACATAGCTGTCATCGGTGACTCTGACCACGCTCGGAAGAAGCTGTAAATCAAACGATTGACGCTTGAGATCGACACTCTCTTGATGGTTTTCAATCTCGACCGAAATCTCCGGATACCGCGTTGTGTACTCGGTGATGATCGCGTTAAACGCGGCAGAGCTCATCAATGCGGAAGGAATGGCTAAACGCACCTTGCCCGTCAGCTCTTGTTGATATTCGTGCATGGCATTTAAACCTTGCTGAATATGGTCAATAGGCTGCCCCACCAACTCAAACAAGCGTTTTCCATGCTCCGTCAACTCAATGCTGCGTGTTGTGCGGATCAAAAGCTGTACCCCGAGCGATTTCTCTAATTCTTGCAGGCGACGACTCACTTTTGAGCGTTGTAGTTGATTCGCCTCTGCCGCTGCACTTATACCGCGGTGAACCACCGTCTGAGTGAATAGGTAAATATCATCAAAACTAACGTTCATTGTCCTATTTTTAGGTCATTCATGTTCGTATTATCATTCTACTGAATTGTGGGTGACTTCTCTATAATCCGCTATCCAATATGTTTAACGGAACTTGTAATGACAGCTGAACAAAAATTCAAACACTGGATGCGAACTTTGATTGTCCTGTTCATCGTACTATTTTTGTACATTATCATTGCTGACCGCCACGCCCCCTTAACGACCGAAGGACGAGTACAAGGATACGTTGTCCAAGTCGCACCCGAGGTATCTGGTAAAGTGACCGACGTTCTCATCGAGAATAACCAGTCCGTTCAAAAAGGCGATGTGTTGTTTACGATTGATGATCGTAAATACAAGATAGCGCTTGAACAGGCGGAGCTGTCTCTGCAATCCGCTTATGAAAAAGAAGCAACACTGTATTCTCAACGCGAAGCCGCTCTTGCCAATATTGCCCGCGCACGAGCGACATTTGATAATGCACACCGCGAGTACAACCGCTTACTGACACTATCGAAGCAGAAAGTCATCTCTCAATCGACACTCGATAATGCCTTTGCCCAAAATCAGGTATCACGTGCAGCGCTTAAAGCGGAACGACAAAACTTAAAAGTCATTGAGGCGCAATTAGGCGATCAAAAAGGTCAAAGCACCGCCGTTCGAATTGCCAAAAATGGCATCGAAAAGGCGCAACTTGATTTGGCAAATACCGCGGTACTCGCTCCCAGTGATGGTGTCGTGACCAACCTGCAACTAGAAGTTGGCACGATGGCAAACACCAACATGCCATTGCTGACATTTGTACCAACAGGATCACTTTGGGTAGCCGCTGATTTTCGTGAAAAATCCGTCGCGAACGTAGACAAGACTTTCCACGCCTTGGTCACATTTGATGCCAACCCAGGTTCAGTGTACGACTTTGATTTAGCTAGCCGTGATTACGGTGTAGCAGCCGCACAACAAACGCCTAATGGCGCACTAACCAAAGTGGAAGTGAACAACCGCTGGGTACGTGATGCGCAGCGTACACGAGTGAACCTAACCAGCAGCGAAGAGTTACCACCAGCACTGTTTGTCGGCTCTCGCGCTACCATTGTTTTATACCCAGACAACAGCATTTTCTGGCAGTTGATGGCGCAAGCACAGATTCACCTCGCAAGCTGGTTCCACTTCATTTACTAGGCGGCGACAATGAAAACCTTACGAATTTGGTTCGGCTGCTCTTTAGGGCTCGCGCTAAGCATGATCTTCGGTTGGTCTTACGGATTTTTTGCCATCATGATGCCGCTGTTTATATTGGGCAGAATGGACAACTTTAATCTTTCGGCTTTATTGATCGTGTTTTTCTCTGCGGTGTGGACAACCATACAAGCCACATTTTTGCTGGAATACTTGCAGTTTCATCCAACATTAATGATCGTAGCCGTCGGAATCATGATGCTGTTCAAGTGCATTGCAATGATGAACCAGAAAACCTATTTGTTTGGTTACATGGGGCTGTTAGTGGGTTCAATTGTGTTGAATTTTGCCAGCTATAACTTCATGGATATTGAAGAGTTCAATGTCAACATGTGGGTGATGGCGTTCAGCAATATTTTTGTTTGCGCATTCGCGTATTGGTTGTTCCCTGAGCCAAAGTCCCCCACCGAGCACATTGAGATGTCGACCCCAGTGAAAAGCGATATTGACTACATCAGCCAAGTTGCCATGGGTTGGGTAGTGGCGATGGCGGCGTTTATCGTATTCCAAGTAGCGGACTTATATGACTCGTTATCCGCACAAGCTTCCATTTTGATCATCCTAACCCCAATGACTTTAGCGGGCTCGCTCGCCATGGCAAAAATTCGCATCATCGGCACCGCACTAGGCTGCATCGCAGGGATGGCTGTTCAGCTGATATTGGGCAGTTGGTATGGGCATGGGCTACTCTTTTGGCTCGCCTTTACCATTGCAATGGGGCCATCCTGCTTGTGGCTCACAAAGGGGCAAATTAAAGCGGCTATCGCGTTTTCTGCCATGTCTGCCCTATCGGTTCCGCTGACGACTTCATTGGTGCCAGAACAAAAAGACGCGTTCTTTTCGATCTTGTACCGTTTCAGCTCGATTTTCGTTGCGGTTCTGCTCACCGCGATGGTGATGTGGGTGGTGCATCACTGGATTCGTGTGATATTGCTAAAGCATCCTGAGATGAAGAACGTGGAGTTGAATTAAATCTGGCCGAGGCTGGAAACGGGAAATGTATGTCGCTCACTTTACTGTGAGCGGCATTTTTATTTAAAACGGTCACCCTGAACATTGAGGAACGAGCGTGGTTCAGGATCTACTCACCGAGTGCTGTAAAGTTCGAAGGTTATCGCCATTTTCCAGTGAGTTGTTAGTAGATTCCTAGTCTCGTCTAGACTCGCTGGAATGACCAAAATTTGAATACAAGCCAAATAGTTGGGTATGTGAGTAACGTATCTCTTAACATCCGTCATCCTGAACAGCGAGGGACGAGCGTGGTTCAGGATCTACTCACCGACTGCTTTGAAGTGCGAAAGTTATCGTCATTTCCTAGCGAGCAGTAACCCGATTCCTAGTCTCACTTAAACTCGCTGGAATGACCCAAAATTGAATACAAGCCAAATAATTGGGTATGTGAGTAACGTATCTTCCAACATCCGTCATCCTGAACAGCGAGGGACGAGCGTGATTCAGGAGCTACCCACCGAGTGCTTTGAGGTTCGTAGACTATCGCTATTTCCCAGCGAGTTGTTAGTAGATTCCTAGTCTCGTCTAGACTCGCTGGAATGACCAAAATTTGAATACAAGCCAAATAGTTGGGTATGTGAGTAACGTATCTCTTAACATCCGTCATCCTGAACAGCGAGGGACGAGCGTGGTTCAGGATCTACTCACCGACTGCTTTGAAGTGCGAAAGTTATCGTCATTTCCTAGCGAGCAGTAACCCGATTCCTAGTCTCACTTAAACTAGCTGGAATGACGTTATCTTGAAACTGCTCTAATAACTAGGGTTGTGGCGAGCAATATATCTTCCAACATCCGTCATCCTGAACAGCGAGGGACGAGGTGATTCAGGAGCTACCCACCGAGTGCTTTGAGGTTCGTAGACTATCGCTATTTCCCAGCGAGTTGTAATCAGATTCCTAGTCTCGTCTAGACTCGCTGGAATGACCCTCTCTTAGAGCAGATCCAATACCTAGGGTTGTGGCGAGCAATGTATCTTCCAACATCCGTCATCCTGAACAGCG
>NZ_JAWOTH010000003.1:0-269332 GCF_033338745.1 Vibrio sp. Vb1026 | reverse complement strand
AGGGACGAGCGTGATTCAGGATCTACCCACCGAGTGCTTTGAAGTGCGAAAGTTATCGTCATTTCCTAGCGAGCTGTCATCAGATTCCTATTCTCATTTAAACTCGCTGGAATGATCCTATCTTGGAGCAGATCCAGTGCCTGGGGTTGTGGCGAGCAATGCATTTTCCAACAGCCGTCATCCTGAACAGCGAGGGACGAGCGTGATTCAGGATCTACCCACCGAGTGCTTTGAAGTGCGAAAGTTATCGTCATTTCCTAGCGAGCTGTAACCCGATTCCTAGTCTCGTCTAGACTCGCTGGAAAGACCCTATCTTGAAGCTGCTCCAATACCTAGGGTTGTGGCGAGCAATATATCTTCCAACATCCGTCATCCTGAACAGCGAGGGACGAGCGTGATTCAGGAGCTCCCCACCGAGAGCTTTGAAGTGCGGAAGTTATCGCTATTTCCTAGCGAGCAGTAAACCGATTCCTAGTCTCATTTAAACTCGCTAGAATGACTCTAACTTTAGTTCATGGTGCGGAGCCTAAGTATTAATATCAACCCACCAACTCTTTACGAATGATCTCCGCACCCGCACTTAACGCATTGAGCTTAGCGGTCGATACTTCACGAGACAAAGGCGCCATACCGCAGTTGGTACATGGGTAAAGCTTGTCGGCATCAACGTACTTCAACGCCTCTCGCAGTGTGTTCGCCACTTCTTCTGGCGTTTCAATTTCGTTGGTAGCGACGTCAATCGCACCAACCATCACTTTCTTACCGCGAATCAACTCAAGCAACTCAATAGGCACTCGCGAGTTATGACACTCAAGCGAGATAATATCGATATTCGACTGCTGCAATTTAGGGAATACTTCTTCGTATTGTCGCCATTCAGTGCCTAGCGTTTGCTTCCAATCCGTGTTCGCTTTGATGCCGTAGCCATAGCAGATATGCACCGCCGTTTCACATTTCAGCCCTTCAATCGCACGCTCTAAACATGCAATGCCCCACTCGTTCACATCATCGAAAAACACATTGAACGCAGGTTCATCAAACTGAATGATGTCGACACCTGCAGCTTCAAGCTCTTTCGCTTCTTGATTGAGAATCTTCGCAAATTCCCAAGCCAGCTTTTCACGGCTACCGTAATGATCATCATAAAGTGTGTCGATCATCGTCATAGGGCCTGGCAGCGCCCACTTTATAGGTTGCTTAGTTTGCTGACGCAAGAACTTGGCATCTTCAACAAACACGGGCTTTGTGCGGCTTACTGGGCCAACCACAGTCGGAACACTTGCTTCATAACGGTTGCGAATAGTCACCGTTTTGCGGTTTTCAAAATCTACGCCGCTTAAATGCTCAATAAAGGTCGTCACAAAATGTTGCCGAGTTTGCTCGCCATCACTGACGATATCAACGCCTGCCAGTTCTTGTTCTTGCAAAGCGACACGTAGCGCATCGCGTTTGCCATCAATCAGTTCTTCACCTTGCAGTTTCCACGGTGACCAAAGTTTTTTTGGTTCGGCCAGCCAAGAAGGTTTCGGTAAGCTGCCAGCCGTTGAAGTCGGTAATAGTGTTTTCATCGTCATTCCTTTCTAGATTCTCGTTATCTTTTACGCGTAATTTGCAGACCATTGTTCAAGCACAGATTGATAAGGTTTGATGAAATGCTCCTCGGCAAATTTCCCTTGTTCAATCGCCAGTTGGCTGCGCTCTTCTCGGTCGTAAACGATTTGAGTTAGCGAGTGGTCTAGGTTTTTTAAGTTTGGCTGGTAGCAATTACCGGCAACCGCGTTGGCATTGTAAATCTCAGGTCGGTAAATCTTCTGGAATGTCTCCATCGTGCTTATCGTGCTGATAAGCTCTAGGTTTGAATAATCGTTCAACAAGTCACCGAAGAAGTAGAATGCCAATGGTGCAACACTGTTTGGCGGCATAAAGTAGCGCACCTGTAAGCCCATCTTTTTGAAGTATTGCTCCGTCAACGAAGATTCGTTCGGCTGATATTCAAAGCCCAAAACAGGATGTTGGTTTTCGGTGCGTCGATATACCTTGTTGTCCGATACACTCAGACAAATCACTGGCAGCTTTTTGAAATGCTGTTTATAAGACTCAGAATTAACGAAAGCTTTGAACAGTTTGCCATGCAAATCACCGAAGTTCGCTGGGATGCTGAACTGTGGCTGGTTTTTGTTGTGGTCCAACAGCAAAACGCTAAAGTCGTAATCACGAACGTATGAAGAGAAGTTATTGCCCACAATGCCTTCGATGCGCTCGTTAGTGTTGTGATCAACAATGTTAGTTTTGAGCACTTCAATCGATGGGAAGGCTTCGCCACTGCCTTGGATATCCATATCAACGGAGATGATTTCAAGCTCAACAGAGTAGCGGTCACCTTGAGCATTATCCCAATATGCCAACGCATTAAAACGATTGTCGATCATTCGGAGCGCATTGCGCAGATTCTCTCGGCGGTAGTTTCCGCGAGCCAGATTAGCAAAGTTGGTAGTGATTCGCGTGTTGTCTGATGGTTGGTAATTCTCATCAAAGCGAATGCTTTTGATAGCAAATGTGAAATCGTTATTCATCGTGAGTTGGTATCCTATTTCCTTAGATAAAGCAGACTTTTCCTAACTCTGTGCATGGGGACATTTTTTGTTTTTTGGTTTTCCCAATCGTTAGGTTGCACAGCACTTACGACGAACGGTTCGTACAAAAAACGACCGTCGCAGTGCCTAACACCAGAGCAGTCCTTTTTTTATACTTGCTTCACGAGTTGAGTAATATTGGTATTGTTTCACATTGAACATGAAGGAAATTCATAGTGGCAGTTCCAACCCTGAGAGAGCTATCGTAGATACTGTTTTTCATTGACACCAATACACGTAACTTGGCGAGCATATTGCCAATATGTGTAATTAAGAAACGGATAAGAGATTAGCAGTACATAAACCAGTTTAAGCCGAGAAAACGCATTGTATGAACAAGGCACCAACTGGAATATAGGACAGCGTAACTTAAATAGCACTTTTCACACTCCATCGTTTATTCAAGCATTCGTTTAATTAGAAGTACGTTACATTTTGTATTCTCGAAACATGATTATTTAATAATCTTATTTATTTCTTTTTCTATCTTTACCATCTTAAACGTAAAGTTTAATTTCCTGCTGTAAATGCACATATAACTTCATACACGAACATGGCAACTTCATTGACGGACTTTATCACTAAACTATTACATTAAGCTCTAAAAAATAATAACAAAAAAACATAAACCTCTGTTTTAATTTGAATTAAACCCATAAACCCGAGATAACCACATAACGATACTTTACTTAATTTGGTATAACAAAAACCCTAAAAATAACATGGCTAACATTTATAAAATTAACTTTTATCAATAGAAAATCTCAACACAACATTAGAAAATTAAAATTAAGCAATAACTTAAAAAGACAAGACTTAATAACCAAATTCTTATTTATTATAGTTGAGTGGTGAATTTAAAAACTATGAGACATTAATCCCACGAATCTATCCTTTTTCTTTTTTTAATAAAAAACAAGATGCACTATTTCACCGCTCATTTATTGAGCTTGAATTTATAACCTGTCCATAATTATAAAGTGCCCATCAAGATGGTTTAAAACAAAAGTCTTTATGGGCTGACTAATAGGAAAAAATAATGGAAAAACAGCATCTTTCCGCGAGTATTATCGCACTCGCTTTACTTGGTTCTTTAGCACCAGCACATGCTGAAGATACATTGAAATCTTACACTTCGACATTGCTTCAGCTTGATGATGGTGATGCACGCTCGAAAAAAATCCGCTTAATTTATTCTTTAGAAAATGTCTGGAACCAATCTTTGCTACCAAATGGCGCTAAAGAAGCCAAGTTGATCCTAAATGGCGGTTCTGGCTTCGACATGACTAATGTTCCAAACAAAGAACAAATCTATGGTTTTGCTACTGGGGGAGATTACCGTTACACCGTTCCAACGGCTTTTAAGCTGGCACTGAGCTATTTAAATGGCGCCCCTTTACGCCACATGAGCCATGCTCCAGAAAACACCATTGCAACGGCATCTGTCAGTGAGTCGCTAGATTTTAACCTTGGATTCAGTGCTTCTACTTCTCCAAATATTAGTGGGGGAATCTCCTGGAGCAACCGTGTAACGTACGACCAGCCAGAGTTTCAAACGGTTGCCGATTTTAACCAAGCTAACGAAAGCATTAATTGGTTAATTGAAAACAAGACTATCCGCCATAATACGCCAGCTAAAGACTGGTTATTGTATCGCTGGACCAGTTGTGACATGGGTAATTTGATTGATTACAATGAGTTACCTGTCGTTATGCGTTCAGACTTTAAACCACAAGTCGGCGTCGTATATAGAAAAAATGACATTCAAGATGGCCTAGATACATCAGAGGTCAAGCTGGTTGCTGGTTGGCGAAAAACCAATTACTACTTTGGTCGCGACTGGTGTAGCTGGTATACCACTCCAGAAAATACCTGGAAGAAAAATCGTGATAGCAGTCAATGGACAGAGACTAGCCGAGCCGTAACTATCTCTTGGAATGACGATCTCTACCACTAACTTATTAGCCTGCGGCCACGGAATAAATAAGTGGCCGCCGTATTTACTAATGAAATAAACGGTAAGACATGACACATGACAAGTAACAAAAAACTCTTGACTGGATCGGTGCTGGCACTTGGTGCAGTACTCGCCATATTTCTGATTAATTCAAATAACAAGAATGCCCAGACCGAACCTGTTGCAAGCCTTGACGAGCAAATCAAGACAGAAGACGCTGCTACAATAAGTGTAACGCCTCCTGAGAGCGATGCTGCTCAAAAGGTGGTTACCACTCCAACACCACAAAGTGGCAATGATGATACTTCCGACGTCATTCCAGCTACACCTTGGATATCTGCCCCATTAAATGAACTGAGCAATGAACTGTACGATTTTATTGAAGCTGAACAGGTAAGTTACATCAGTACGACCGACTATCCATTCGACGAGCAAAAGCAAAAACAATTGCGAACATTAGCTAGGCAAGGGGTTCCTATCTTGTTTGACAATACGGAGTCATCCTATTTGGATAGCTACGGTGTCAGCGAAACCAAAGTCGTATCAGAGTATTTTGGTACGGCGTCTGAAGGTGATGTCATCATCGCTACCGGAGTACAGAATGCAGATGGCAGCATTCATTATCTAGTTTTGCCTTTGAAGAGCAAAGATCTCAACGATAACAGTAAATTGATTGAGGACACTAAGCTCGCAATCACTCTACTTAAAGAACAAAAGCATGACTTGATAAAAGAGAGACAAAACGAACATCGCGAATAAAAAGTAAAGGGAGATAGCCTCTGTATCGCTATTTCCCTTAAAACTCAGTTCTCAATTAAGAAAAGCTCATTTCTCCCTACTTACCGGCACCCTATCCGAAATTACCTTGCCGTCTTTGATGGTGATGATGCGTTTAGTGCGCTCTGCCAGAGCGTTATCGTGCGTCACGATGATCAATGTTCTGCCTTCAGCGTGAAGTTGATTGAACAAGGCTTCAATCTCTGCGCCGGATTTTGAATCCAATGCACCCGTTGGTTCATCCGCTAAGATGATTTGCGGATCGTTGACCAAGGCTCTGGCGATAGCAACTCTCTGCTTTTGACCACCAGAAAGCTGGTTTGGTTTATGGTCTAAACGATCCCCTAGCCCGACTTGCTCTAGCAATTTAGCTGCGCGCTGGCGACGTTCTTTGGCTTTGATGCCAGAGTAAACCAACGGCAGTGCCACGTTATCAAGCGCCGTCGCGTATTCCAATAAGTTAAAGCTTTGGAAGACAAACCCGATCTTTTGGTTACGAATGCCAGCCAACTCATTCGCACTTAAACTTGCGACGTTTTGGCCGCCAAGTTGGTACTCGCCATCGGTGGGCTTATCTAAACAGCCGAGCATGTTCATTAGCGTTGATTTACCCGAGCCAGACGGGCCAAGAATCGAAAGAAACTCACCTTGATTGATGGTTAAGTCTACGCCGTCGAGCGCACGTACTTCCGCCTCTCCGCTTGAGTAGTATTTGCAGATGTTGGTTAGCTCAACAAGCGGCTGGTTCGACATGTTCTCTCCAGAGTTATTGTTGTTATTCACTTTGTAGCGCCTCCAATGGGCTGACTTTTGCGGCTCGGTTTGCAGGTAACCATGCAGATGCCACACCAATTATCACTAAGGTGAGGATGACAATCGCGACAACGACCCACGACAACTCAGGGACAGGTTTACCCAGTTGTTCATAAAAGGCATTGCCCTCTAAAGGAATGGAACTGATGGCAGACACCAGCGCGTACGTCACGGCTAAGCCAAGCGCGCCCCCCATCATCATTGTCAATAAAGACTGCACTAAATAGTGCATGCGAATGGCCGTTGGGGTTGCACCGACTGCCATGCGCACGCCGATATCACGCGTAGATCGCTTTACGGTGGCATACATCACATTGGCAATGCCGACGCCAGCAACAGCTAACGTCACGAAGCCGATAATGCCAAGAAAACTCTGCAAACCTATCAGAAACTGCTGCATACTCTTTTGCTTAAGGAACATATCATCGACTTGGACGATCTGCTCATCGCTGACACTTGCCCCGTGCTTACGGGCAATCACTTGCCTGATCGTCTTTGCTAAGGCTTCTCGGTCTACATCGGCTTGTGGTTGCACATTGATGCCACCAATTTCACCGTTGACATGAAATCGCTTCCACGTCGCTAACGGCACAAAGCTGGAATAGTTGATAAGATCCCCCAGTTCTATTTGAGCGCTGTTTTTCTCCAATACGCCCACAACGGTGAACTCCTCATTGCCGATTTTTACCTTTTTCCCAACAGGGTTGACTTGTAATGTGACTGTCGCAAACCAACTAAAGTCCTCATTCGGGTTGAATAAGTCGGCTGCCAGTTCATAACCCAGTACAACGACTTTGCGCGTCTCTTTTTGATCGAGTGGATTTAACCATCGCCCCCCCGCCATCGGCACCAAATTGGTCATGGATTGAAACTCGCTCGTGACCGCTAACGGTTCTTGCCACGAGCTTCTGTCACCAACGGTGATGCGCTCTTTCCACTTCGCAGTTGGCGAAACGCTTTTTACATCGGGTAACGCTCGAACAACCTCTGAATCGTCCATTTTTAGTGTCAGAAACTTACCTTGGTGAAAAGCACCATGGTCGACGGTGGCCATCCCTCCGGTCAAATAAATCAAGTTGCCGTTACCATTTTGTGCGGTTTTCAATACGCCCTGACGAATACCCTCACCTACCGCCAACATAGCAGCGATACAAAGGGTCGCCCACGCTACTGCTAGAATGGTCAAACCCAGTCTCAGCTTTTCTGCGGCCATTTCTTGGAAAATTTGTCTCATCGGTAACAACATGGCTAAGCCCTCGCACTCAAAGCAATGACTGGCGTGAGACGTGATGCTCGCCTTGCTGGGAAATACGATGCCATCAATGCCAAGATAAGCGTCACAAGTAAAGACCAAGCAATGGAATCTGGCGTGATCACAGGCAAACCAATCCATTCCGGTAATCCCATGCTGCTTAGGACAGATACCACGGCATACGAAAACATCAGACCTAATGCCGTGCCCACAGCTACCAAAATAAGCCCCTCAAGAATAAACTGACTGAGTATGGATTTTTGAGTCGCCCCGATCGCCAAACGCACACCGATTTCACGCGTGCGCTCAGTGACGGATAAAAACATGATGTTGGCAACACCAAGCGCACCGACCGCCATGGTCATCGCACCGCTCGCTCCGAGAAAAATCTGAATGCCACGCAAAATTCCACTGATGACCGCCGCACCTTCACTAAAATCGGGTAATTCGACCGCATCTTTATCACTTGGGTCAAAATGAAGCTGCTTGGCGAAAAAGTTCACGATATTTTGTCGAAATGACGATGCATCCATCCCTTCTCTCGGCTTCATCAATACCATCCAAGGTTTCGCATCCCACAAATCGCGGTACGTTGTTTGAGGAATGAAAACCGTGCGGCTATCGCCGAATGAAATGCCAGTGTCCTCACCAACGGTTATCCCAATCACCAAAAACGGAATGCCGTTGACTTTGAGCCTATCCCCGATTTGGATTCCGCCCATTTGCGCAATTTGATCGCCTAACACCGCCACGCGAGTATGGTTGTTCATATCACTTGGTGACAGGTTTCTCGAACCAGATTGCAGCTTGCGTTGCATTAAAGGAAAGTAAGACGTGTCAATACCGCTGACCGTACTCGATAAGTTCTGTCCTTTGAGATTGGTGATATTCGCATCCCATTTGGCGTAAACGCTCGACGCCTGTTGCACGAAGCCCGACTGTTTGATCGTGTCGACTTTTTCTTGTGGTATATCAATTTGGCGCCTTGAAGGTAACCCTTGCCACGGTTTACTGGTACTCGACGGAAACACCACTTGCACATTGTTGATCATAAATGAAAACGACTGGGTCTGATGGCGATAAAAGCCTTCTCCAAGTGCGATTAACACCACCACAGAGATCACGCCCCAAGCAATCGCGATAATGGCTAGCACGCTCTTCATGCGGTGCGCCATCAACGTTTGCCAAGTTTGCTGCAACAGGCTGCTCATGAATGAAAAGCCCGAGAGATCAACACCATGGTATCGTCATCGAGTTTCCCTGCGGTTTGCAGTAAGCCGATTCTCTTACGCCAATAGCTGTACAAGTTGGTTTGCAGACTGTTTTTCGCCTCAAACAAGCTGTTGTGTGCACTGATAACTTCCGACACTTCAAGCAGGCCAGCGTCGTAAAGTTTCTCTTTGCTTTGCAACACTCTGGCGCGCGACTCAACCAGCTCGTTCGCTATTAAAACTTGATTCCAATTGATATCGACCTGCGTAAACTGCTGAATAACTCGTTTCTGAATATCAATTTCCACTCTACGCATATCTTGCTTGGCGCTTAAAATGTTCAACGATGCTTCGTCCACTTTCGCTCGCACTGCACCATTGAGGTCAATCGGCAAACTCAAACTAATCCCAGCGTTAAACTCGCCGTTTGAACGACTATCACCATCGCTGTAGCCCACACTGCCTTTGACGGTTGGGTAGTATCCACCTTTAGCTGAATCTTTCGCGAACTCGCTCGCTTTCACCATCTGCGCCGCCACCAACAGCTCTGGACTACTGTCTTTCGCCAGCTTTAGCCATTGCTCCTGAGAGTCCACCAGCATCGGTGGCTGAATCAAAGAATCCGTTCGAATTTGGTCGACACTCTCCGGCATTTGATTGATTAACGCCGCAAGCTCTGCTTTTTTCACTTCGAGATCGGCTTTTGCATTGAGGATACTTGCTTGCTCAGAGACTTGATTCGCTCGCATCTCTTCAACATCAACCGACTTCACTTTGCCTGCTCGATAGCGTTTCTCGATGATGTTGAGAAGTTCTTTCCCCTCCTCCAGCTTGGACTGCGCCAATTTGAGGTCGCCCTGTGCGCTTGCCACATCTAGGTAAGCAGTGAGAAACTTCTGCGCAAGCTCGTTATGAGATTGAGATAGCTCTAACTGTGCTTTGAGATAATTGGCATTCGCTTGATCCAGTTCCGACCACAAACTGCTATCCCAAATAGTTTGAGATAAGGTAGCGCCGTAACTGTTGGAATGGCTTGAGGACTCATTCCAATCCGCTGACGCACTGGCACTTAAACCCGGCAATAACGCACTGCGGCTACTCTGTACGCCAACCTCGCCAAGCTGGACGCCGATTTTCGCTTTTTCGTAATTTGGATCGTTCTGCTTTGCTTGTTGCCAAGCTTGTTCAATAGAAATTGCGTAGGTCGGCAAACTGAGCGTGGCAGCCAACAATGCAAAGGCGATTGTTGATCGTTGCAGCTTAACCATGCGCCGCTCCCATCATGCTGTTGTCGATAACCTCTTCATCAAGCTCCACGCCGTCAAGCACTTCGACATTGATGCCATCTGACAGACCGAGTTTCACAGGTTGTTTATGAAACCCTTGTTCTGAGCTGTCGGGGATCAGAACATTCGGTGCGTCACCATCAAATTGCAGAGCGCGCTCCGGTAGCGTGAGCACGTTTTCAGACTTCTTCAGAATGATTTGAGCCGTCGATGAAAAACCAGAACGAAGCAATACATCTTGTGGGATCTTGAGTTCTCCCACTTCAACCTCAAAACCGTTATCAAAACTTTTTGCCGAAGCATTGCCCTCTGGTGAGTTAAGGTTCTCAGATTGAATCGCCACTTTGGTTAGCACACCAGAAATCGCCACATCAGGATAAGGCGCAACCGTCAACATAACGGGCATTCCCGGAGACAACTGCGCAGCATCATGCTCACTGACGCTACCTTTAAAAATCAGACTGTTCATGTCGGCCAATGACATCATTTCAGTCGCGGCTTGGCTTGATTGAGTCGAGATGATCGGCTCTCCGACCTCAACTTTCTGGTTGAGTACCGTGCCATCAATTGGCGCGTAGATCGTCGACGTTAAACGTGCATCGCCGATAGACGCCTCACCACTGCGGATGAGTTCGAGATTCTGGCGCTTTTGCAATACGTCCGCTTGCGCAGATTTGACTGCCGAGCGCGCACTTACGTATTCGTCGTAGTTACTTGGAATAATGTCCTGCTTGACCAAGCTTTCTAAGTTGGACAGTTTTTGTTTGGCGGATTCCAGATCGGCTTCGCTACGCATGAGCTCTGCCGATGCATCCGTTAATGCTTGGGGTGTTGGGTTTGGACGCACTTTGATCAGCGGCTGGCCTTGCTTCACCTTTTCACCAACTTTCGCGTAAATTTCACCGACGATACCGTCGATTTGTGACTTGATAGACACGGAGTGTGCAGGGACAATTTTACCAACAGCCACCGCTTGTTTTTCAATCGTGCCTTTTTCCACAATCAATGTAGGCAGCAATTCTGGTTGAGCAGCAGATTGGAGATAGAAATACGTACCACCGCCGAGCAGCGCGAAGCTCACAGCGGAGACAAACCAACGTTTCGTCATTATTTATTCCAACAATTATTGGGTAGTCTAATGACTACTCCTAAAACACAAAGTTGAAGGAATAATATCCTGCTTTAATAGCGGTTTGGTTGTCACAGTTAGTATGGTTTTGTCAGTCGGCTCTGACAATCAAAAACTAAAGAATCATTCAGCAAAGACGTTGTCTACGATGGCGACTAACAAGCTCTGTAACCGCTCGTTTCAACCGCCACCCTTTTCATTCTGAACAATGTGCAAAATGGCGCTGATCTGTATCCAAGTGAGCAGCTGTTTCTTGAGCGTTTAATATGTTCTCTTGATTAGCCCCAAACTCAGCCCCCGTTCCAGGCCAATAATATGTATCTTTATCACGACATAGTGTGAGAATGACAGGATCATTGTGTATATTGGGCTCATCTCCTAGCTCGCCATACATACTGAAAGTAATCTCAGACCCAACGTCTCCACGAAGTTTCTGAATCACTTCTGCTTGAACTTTAAAGAGAACATCTTCCTCGTGTTCAGCAAACTTTTCAAAACCTGTAATTTTCACCACTGCAGAATAGGGCGTTTGAAATATCGCATCTTTGAGTACCTCATTCTGAGAGTACACTCCCTGTGAAGCACAAGCTGATAAGCTCACACAGCCTAGCAAACTTATAAATTTCTTCATATTTAACTTTCCGTTCCTGCTAAGACAGAGCCTTTTGTATATACAGGTAAAGTACCTTTTGTTTCATCGTAGTTACTCGGTACTACGAACTTGTCCCAGACATCAATAGAGTACTTTGCTATATTGACTTGGTTGCTTTGGTTTCCTCCTAACATGTACAAATGCCTACCATCAGGGCTCTTTCCCACGACAAAAGCAACATGCCCACCACCTTTTCTCGATTTAATCCCTAGAGCTCCATGTATAGGTTCTGAGATGTTTTTACCAAAACCCTTCCACTCCTTTGCTCGATAAGCTTCTTTTACTGGAGTGATTCCGTGTTGTTTAAAAACCCAAGCGGCAAACGAACCACACCAAGCATTTTGACCTCCAGAGTCATCAGTGCCCCAGAACTTAGATGCTGTAAAATACTCTAAAATCCTTGGACTGGCCTTAGTGCCTGAAACTTCTTTTTGTCCAATTTCTCCCAACGCTGTTTTCATCCAAGGTACTTTGGTTACTAGTTTTTGAGCATCATGAGGATCATTTTTCACTGAGCTATAGGATGGTAATCCATTGAGCTTACGATGAGTTCTACCATTTACATCGATCCGACCATCTGGCTTTACCATATAAAGTAGCTTACGCTGACACACTTTTATTGCCTCTACTGTTTTCGACAAATGAGGACTCCGCCCTAACGAGCCATCAACAACCAACAGTCGGGTAAAACCTATTCTCTTTTGGTTATCATTTAAAAATTGTTGAACTGCTTTAACATCATTTTTCGAATTAGTGCCATTTATACCAACAGAGCCCCGGATTTTTAATCCCATTCTCGTTACCTTTATAACTAATCATATAATTAAGAAAGTACGCTTTAGCGTGACAACAATAAAGATAAAATGTTGTTTTATACGATTAGCCATACGAGGGAAATTAGGTGTTGAAAATATAGATTACAAATAAACTCAGCTCATATCACTAAAAACATCTATTTAGCATCTTTTGGTCACGCTTCAAAACAGGACAGCCAGATGTTTTAAACCATGCGTATTAATAGACGAAAAATGTTTATAAGAGAACACTTAAATTAACATAGTGAAACTATCAATTACTATTTTAAATTTAAATAAAATTCCTTTTTAAGGTCAATCTATAATTAAATTTATCAAACTTTAATTTTTTATTAAATTGAGCTTTGATTTATTAATCTGACTATTTAACTAATTTCATTTCAGTTAATTGTACTTTTTGGCATGTTAGCGGGTGATGGCGGCGCCAATAACACCGACCCATTTTCAGAAGGAATAACGGACGATAACCAATGGATTGTGGAAGAACCACACATGATGATTATTACCCTAGACCAAGTGTTGCTCGATTCTCGACCAACCGGTTCAAGTTATGATGGCCCATACGAGATGTGGAATGGTATGCCATACGCACACATTATTATTCCCGTTAGAGCGAGAAAATAAAAAGAAAAAATCCGATACTCAATATTTTGAATATCGGATTGTTATTGCGTTATCGAGCTAACCAAATTCTCGCTAATATTCCTATCGGAGTAGTAACGCCAGTTGTGACGGAGGAAATTTCACCATTTCTTAAAACATAAATGGTTGGGGTCACGCTAATTTTCCATTCGCGCATAATATCGCTTGAAGGATCGTTTATGTTTTCGAAACGATATTCTTTTGCCCTCATAAACTGCGCCACACGCTCATTCGGTCCCGACGAGCCAGAAACGCCAACTACGGTGTAGTCATCACTCAGCCAGCTCACGCTTGGGCTTACAAATTTACAAGCGGGACACCAAGTCGCCCAAAAATAAATAACGACAGGTTGTTCATAACTTTGCGCGATTGCATCGAAGTATTCACCATCGCTCAATACGGAGCTCAATGGTGGAGCCTCCTGTTTAGGAATATCTTTGGTGCGATACCAATCCATCGCGATAGAAATCGCGGTGACAATGAGCACCATCTGTACGATTTGAACGAGCCAATATCGGAATGTTCTACGCTGCTTTGTCGAACTCATTGAATGGTTCCCCCACTCGCTTGTTTCACCGCGCTTAAAACAATATCATCAGTCAGAATAACAGGTAACGGGATACCTTGTGGCGCCGCCGGGCCATAGACGATGTTAAACGGCACACCGTAACGCCCATGAGCTCGTAAAAAGTCCGTTACCGAGCCGTCCGGATGTGTCCAATCCCCTTTTAACGTCGCCACATTAGGGCTTTGCAGCAATGAGTAGACAGGATCTTGCCAGATCACGCCGATCTTGTTCGCTTTACACGTGACACACCAATCCGCAGTGACATCCACAAACACCACTCGCCCATTATTGACGTGCTGTTCTATCGCCGAGTTAGAAAGCTTCTGCCACGCTAAGTCCTCAGGAAGCGGTGTCGCCCATTGGTCGGCAGTGATACTACCAAGTAGCAGCCCGCCAGCAATTAAGATAAGCGATGCAGAGCCGGATAGCACGAGTGCTTTATCGCCATGAACGCGTTTAACGCGAATCATCAGAACAATAAACGCGACTAAACCGGCGAAAATGACCCAAAACACTGGGAGGTGATTGGCCATCAAAGACAGTAGCCAAACGCTGGTGGCCAACATCATCACACCAAATACGTTTTTGACCACGTTCATCCACTGACCCGGCTTCGGCAATTTAAGCGCAATACTTGGGAAAATTGCCACCATAATCCAAGGCAACGCCATCCCCAACGCTAAGGCGGTGAAAATAGCAAACAGCGTAACCACATCGGCACCCAAAGCAAACGCCACGGCCGTTCCTAGGAAAGGCGCAGAACACGGCGTAGCAAGCAAGGTTGCAAACATCCCTTGCACATAGTGTCCAGCTAACGAGTTGTCACCTTTCGAGGCCAGCCATGTATTGGTACCCGATGATAGACGGACTTCAAACAGCCCCAGCATATTGGCCCCAAACAAAGTGGTGACCAACACCATCAAACCTAAGAACCAGGGGCTTTGAAATTGCACGCCCCAACCAATGGCATTACCTGTTAGCTTGAGCACCAAAATAAAACCAGCGAGAATCCAGAACGACGTTAATATACCAAGTGACGAGGCAACAAACTGAGCGCGAATTTGACGACGCTCGATACCTTGAGCGGCAACAATACTACTTAGCTTCATCCCCAAAACCGGAAGAACGCAAGGCATAATGTTAAGAATTAAACCGCCGAGCAACGCGAATAGAAAAACACTCGTTAGAGACGTGCTCGGCAGCGGTTCAACTATTGCCTCAGCAGTTGCTTGAGTGGTTTCTTCTGCTAGTAAATTGGTGTCTTTGATGGTCACAAACAGCGACTGACCATCTAACTCCACATCGCCCAGCCAAGTATCAACGATATAGCTCACGGTGACGATGTTTCCTTCTGGATGCATTCCTTCAAGCTTGAAGCTATAGTCTCGCGTTGCTTCATCGACACCATCCACCAGCACTTGTGGTTGTTGCCAACCCTGACTGTTCTGTAGCGTGATTTGTAGTTTCGATTGGTTCGCATCCCAACTCGCCTGAGTAACATCAATAAACGGCGATGGCTGCGGCACGTTACTCACTGCTTGAGCGTAACTGAACATCACGTCTTCATCGACTTTTAGATCAGAAGGCAAGAACGTCAATTGAATTTGATAGTCGGTCAGCACACAAATCGTCGTACAAGAAGAAAGTGTCAGTACCGCATCAATCGTGACAGGTTTGGACATGTCTTCGACGTGCAGCGTCATGGGGAACAAAGTATCGCCTTTATACCCAAGAGTCTCGATACCTAATAGTTCGAATTTTTGTGGGTGCGGCCATTGCCAATCCACTTTGGATAAATTTTGTGAATTCTGCCAATCAATAGATGGTGCTACGCCGCCCTCACCAGGTGAACGCCAGTAAGTTTTCCAGTCCCCAGCCAACTTGACGTCCAGATAACCAGTGATTGTTTTGGCTTGCGGATCTTGTTGACCAGTGAGCACAAAGCGCGTTTGCACTGGAAGATGTTGCGGGTTGGTCAGCCAACCTGTATCAGTAGTTTGAGCTGAAATACTCAGAGAGAGCAAACTCAAAGCAAGCGTCATAAAAAACATGGACGCAAACTGAGTCAGTTTAGTAATTTGATTCATAGTGATTCCTAGTTAAAAGACAAAGGTGCTAAATAACTGACGCTAGTGGTCAGAAAGCACGCTTTTATTCTCGGAACACACAGAAAGTCAGATGGACTCGATACTTACGGCCTATCGGTTCCGTCCAATGTTGCACACCAATATAGGCACTGCACAACCAAATTGCCGAAGCAAAAAGACCGACAAACAGAACAACAATAAATACATCGAGTTGATGTTGAGAAAACTGAATTAACTTTTCAGACAATTCGCACTTGCTGGTTTCTTTAGTATCAATCGACTTGACGCTCGAACGCTCATCAGCAAATGAAACCGCGGGCGATTCCGTCTCATATTTCATAGAGCATGACGATGCAAAGCCTGAATTTTGCATCAGACACACAACGACCACCCAGCCAATAATCGCCAGTAGCCATTTTGCCCGCTTATGTGGCGTGTGATGTCGTTTAGTCAACAAACTCATAAGAATTCAGATAAAGTAAGAACGAAGAAGATAATACGCGAGTCGTCATAAAGCTCAAGTTGTATCCTCTAAATAACCTTAAGAGGCTTCACTCGCTAAGCTTTAATCTAGCCTGCCATAAATATATGCCAACTCTGCGACGGTTTTTGCCGAGAACTTCTTCAATAGATTGGCTCGGTGTACTTCAACCGTTCGCATTGCTATGCAAAGTTCGTCAGCAATACGAATGTTGCGTTTTCCTTCAATGATCAAACGTAAAATGTCTTTTTCTCTAGGTGTGAGCGATTCATAAGCCGATTTAGCTGCTGCCATATCGAGGTTTGTGGCAGACTGCGCCTGTCCCTGCAAAATGGCTCGTGCCAGTTCATCGCCTTTGACTGGCTTTTGGAAGAAATTGACCGCCCCAGCTTGCAATGCATCGACCGCCATCGGGACATCACCATGCCCTGTCAGATAAATAACGGCTAACGGGCTGTTGGCTTTATTTAAAACTTGGTGCACTTGCTGACCACGAAGGTTGGGCATTCGGCTATCAAGGATCACGCATCCGGCCTGATGAATGTTCACTTTATCGAGAAAAGATTGCCCATCAGCAAAAGTCGTCACCTTGAACTCATGCTCTTCCAGCATAAAAGCGAGCGAGTCACGCACCGATTCATCATCATCGACTACAAAAACAGGTAGCTGCTTTTCACCGCTGCTCATTGAATGCTCCTATGCCTAGTTCAGATTAGTTTTGATATGGAAACACAAGCTCAACCAAACAACCATGTGGTGCTGTCGAGCTGATGACAAACTCGCCACCATGCATTTCCATCACATCGCGACAAATGGCTAACCCTAGCCCAAGCCCTTCTTCTTTGCTACTCACAAACGCTTGAGTCGGATTCTCTTGCTGCAACCCTGTACCATTGTCTAACACTCGAATAGAGAGTTGATTGATTTGGTAATCGCAATGCAGGGCAATTTTACCTTGATAACCTGATGAGTGATATTTCTCTTGGAACAAAGTACACGCATCAATCGCGTTGCTGATCACATTAACTAAAACCTGTTGTACGCCAACTGCATCGACAAGTAACGGACGAATGTTCCCTTCTGTACTGGCCACAAGAGAAATGTTTTGCTTCTGCATCCGAAAATGGAGTAACTCAATCGTGTCATCAATGAGTACTTGAAGATCGCACGGCACTTTGTCGACACTA
The DNA here is from genome assembly GCF_033338745.1 of Vibrio sp. Vb1026. NCBI lineage: Bacteria > Pseudomonadati > Pseudomonadota > Gammaproteobacteria > Vibrionales > Vibrionaceae > Vibrio > Vibrio sp. Vb1026. The sequence continues at coordinate 251,842 of NZ_JAWOTH010000003.1, read as the reverse complement.
CGCTTGCGGATCAACGTTCTTAAGCGCTGAATAATTGCATCGGCTCGTTCAACTTGGCCCTGTATTTTCTCAAGCACTGGGACAATATCTTCATGAGGGCGCTTTTTGGCCAAGCGAAGTAAACCGCCTTCACTGTAATTGCGAATGGCCGCCAATGGCTGATTGAGTTCATGGGCAAGACTAGTGCCGATTTCTCCGACAATCGCGACTCTTTGTGAGTGTTCTAACTGTTCGCTTTTCTCTTTTAATCGTAACGATGTCTGCTCCAACGCTTGCTTACTCTTGCTAAATCGATACTCAAGCCAAAAGTGGTACGCGTTCAACACAATAACAAACATGAACAGCGCCCATGCCCATTCTTGATGACTACGCAGCCAGCGCAATGCTTCTTGCCACCAAGGTTGTTGCAACGGATGGAGATCCAACGCCTGATAAAGTTTGTCGATGCTCAGCAAGCTGACGGGGGACGTCCAACCTGACGCGCCTGCCGCAATAACCGCAGGGTGTTCAGGTGGCATCGCTAACAATACTTGCGCAATCTGTTTGGCAATCTGAGCTGAGCCGCGCTCTGTTTTGGCAAATGACCAGTTAGGATAAAGCGGTGTGGAAACAGCGCATAACGAGCGCTCGTTCGGCTGTTGATTTAAAACTCGGTAATTACCCGGTTGTAAAAGCCCTTCACTTAACATCTGTTCCAATAAACAAGCAGGGACGACGGCCGCTTCCACATTGCCATCACGTAATTGATACAGGTTGGCATCAATAGGAAAACCAAGATAGCGGACATCGGAAAAGAAATCGTTTGGATTAAGCCCCATTTTGACTATTTGATAGCGCATCGTTAGATAACCACCAAAGGCTTTTTCTGATACCGCCGCAACGGGACGTCCTGAGACATCTTGCACCGTTTGATAACTTGAATTGGCTCGAACCACAAGCGCCGAACCAATTCCGTAATTCGAGTTTTGTGGTGCTCTGCTGGTTAGCGTTGCCATCCACGACAGCGCGTATTGCCTGCCCAACCGCACTGCTTGACCTGGGTTGGTTAAGATGAAATCCATGGTCTGAAACTTCACCGCTTCGCCCATTTCATCCAAGTTAAGGGGATGAAGAACAAAATGCACATCGGAAATTTGCTGATTGAGCCAATCAATGGTCGGTTGCCATCTCTGCTCGGCATAAAGATGACCACGTATCGCTAACACGCCCACTTCGACTTTTTTCTTGACCTGTGGCTGCTCTGCTTTTTGCTCTTGCAGATCTGCTTGTTCAGAAACTGCGCCGTGAGCCAAAGATGCAAAGGCAACTAAGCAAAGAATCCAAAGCTGAAGCCACAGTGCTTTTTTCATGATGAGTCGAATCGTTCCGTCAAGAGAGTACGACAAGAATAACAGCTACCTTCCCTAAACCACATTTGTTTTAGATCAAGTTTGATCTGGGTATGTGGAAATCCACAATATAAGCCTCGCAGTGCATTTCTCACAATGGAATCAGTCAATTCAAATACAACAAAAAAGCAGGTGAGTTATGGATTCCACCAAACGTCGCTTTCTCAGCGCGGTCACAGCCGGAGCCGCGTTAATTCCAGTCGCAGGCATTGGCACGGCAACTGCGGGAAACATTATTCGAAATAACCAGTCCGCTGACCGAAAAGGACAAGTCGGGAAGCGTTATGCCATGGTGATAGATTTGCGTAAATGTGTCGGATGCCAGGCTTGCACTGTGGGTTGCAGCATCGAGAACCAAGCGCCTATCGGTCAATTCCGAACCACCGTAAAGCAATACGAAGTTACGTTAGATGATGGCTCTACCACGCGAGAAGCAAAAGCCTTTATGCTACCGCGCCTTTGTAACCACTGCGACAACCCACCTTGCGTGGCAGTGTGTCCGGTTCAAGCAACCTTTCAGCGCAAAGATGGCATTGTCATGGTGGATAACAGCCGCTGCGTCGCCTGCGCGTACTGCGTACAAGCTTGCCCTTACGATGCTCGCTTTATCAATGAAGACACCCTCACCGCAGATAAATGTACCTTCTGTGCTCACCGTCTAGAACAAGGTCTATTGCCTGCCTGCGTGGAAACCTGTGTTGGCGGTGCACGTGTAATTGGTGATTTGAATGATCCATCAAGTGAAGTCCGCCACTTAATTGCGAAGCACCAAGACGATATCAAAGTGCTAAAACCCAATGAAGGCACCAAGCCTCACGTGTTTTACATCGGCATGGATGAACGCTTCACCAGCCACATCGACGGACAACCTGCTATTTACGACCCACAGGGAGAGCGCGCATGAACATCACCGAAGTGTTAGTCCAACCTCAAGCGATGGCTTGGCTCCCGTGGGCGGTGCAATATTTCTTCTACATCGGTTCGGCTTATGCGGCTGCTGTTTTATTCCTAATCGCCCTATTATTTGAAAAACACACCAGTCACAGACTGCGCGCTGCGCTTGTTCTGACGCTGGCCATCGGCGCCATCGTGGGGCCATTAGCGTTAACTGGCGACCTTCACCAACCGGGACGCGCATGGCATTTTTACGCACACATCACTCCGTGGTCATGGATGTCTTTAGGGTCGCTTTTCTTGCCTGTTTTCTCAGGTTTAGCGGTAGTGACTGCATGGCTGTATCTCCGCGAGGATCTTATCGCACTGCGAAATCAACCGGGAAAAGTCCTACCTCTGTTATCTAAGTTGTCGCTTGGTGAATGGGCTATTTCTCACAAAGTGATGCTCACAATATCTGCAATCACCGTGTTATCAGGCTTAACCATCGCCCTTTATACTGGAGCTGAAATTGCAGTCGTTCAATCGCGCCCTTTATGGCACCAACCCGCGTCACCAATTCTTTGGTTTGTCACTGCATTTATGGGCGCGGTCGGATTTTCTCTGTTGATTTGGCTCTTGCTGCCTAGTCAGTCAAAGACGCTGACATCTGGCGATACTAATTTACTTAAAAAATCAGTGGTTACCAGCGGTGTATTAACGCTGATACTGCTACCGATTTGGGCATCCAACAATTCCGCATTTTCGCTCTATTCTAGCGAACAATGGATGCACAACATTGCCCTGCTCACTTTTGTCGTTTTAGGTTGTGTTTTGCTCGCTTTCATCTTCTTGCGCGATACCAAAAAGTCCGCATCAGCCAGATTTCGTCACGTCATAGGGCTCAGTTTTGTGTCTGCTGCCGCACTGGAAAGTGCATGGCTGATTCGCTGGTTTACCATCATGGAAGTGCAAACCATCGCCAAGTTCGATGCAGGGCTGTATCCATACCAACTCACTATGGATGGAAATGGCTGGATAGGCATTATCGGCATGCTCGGATTATGGCTTGCACTGGCACTGCTCAGTTCGGAGCTGGTTCAGCCAAAACAAAAGATCGAAGTAAAAGCCTCATCACTCACCTTAACTGAACGCTAATCAAAGGGGATTTCATCATGGATAACAAACGCCGTCAGTTTTTGAAATCAGGCATTGCAGTGGGTGGGCTTGGCGCATTCGCTGCGGGTTACGCCACCACCACCAAACACATGGTCGAAGGTGCGCTCGAAGGCACTGCGGGAGAAAAAACGCGTGATATTCACCACGGTAACTCGCTTGAACCAGAGTACACGGTCAACAGCAAAGGCAACCTAATCCCGAATCCAAATCAGCGCGTTGCGCCATCGATGTGCTTTGGTTGTTGGTCACTGTGCGGATTGCGTGTACGCATTGATAACCGCAACGACGAGATTTTGCGTATTACTGGCAACCCATATCACCCACTCTCTCATCAGCAACACATTCCGTTCGAAACGCCAGTCAAAGATGCTTATTTAAGTTTGACAGGAGAAGCGGGCCTTGACGGTCGTTCAACAGCATGCGCACGTGGCAATGGGATGCTAGAAATTCGCAACAGCCCGTACCGCATTACTCAGCCACTGAAACGAGTTGGCAAACGCGGCGAAGGAAAATGGATTCCGATCAGCTACGAGCAATTGATAGAAGAAATCGTAGAAGGTGGTGATTTATTTGGTGAAGGCCATGTTGATGGCTTACGCGACATTCACGATTTAACAACGCCCGTAGATCCTGAAAACCCAGAATATGGACCGAAAGCCAACCAATTGTTAATGACCAACGCCGGTAACGAAGGCCGAGACGACATATTCAAACGCTTCGCGTTCAACAGCTATGGTACACGTAACTTTGGGCATCATGGCTCTTACTGCGGCTATGCATTTCGTGCTGGCAGCGGCGCATTTATGAACGACTTAGATAAGAACGCACACTTAAAGCCAGATTTTGATAATGCGGAATACATCATCTTCATCGGTATGTCGCCAGCTCAAGCGGGTAACCCTTTTAAGCGTCAGGCGCGCCAACTCGCCAATGCGCGAACAGAAGGCAGCTTGGAATACACCATCATCACGCCAAGTTTGCCGGCGGGTTCATCGAGCTTGGCCGCCGGTGACAACAACCGCTGGATACCAATCAAACCGGGCACCGACTCTGCCCTCGTGCTTGGCATGATCCAGTGGATCATCGAAAACCAACGCTACAACAAAACCTTCTTGGCGCAGCCGGGGGCAAACGCGATGAAACGAGCCGGCACCGCGCACTGGTGTAATGCTACGCATCTTGTGATAAGCGATAATCAGCACCCGAGAAACGGCACGTTTTTACGCGCGTCGGACTTGAACCTGCCATTTGAGGGCGAAGCGTTGTCTGACTCCGACCCGTACGTCATCGTGGATGAGCAAAGAGGCGAATTTGGTGTGCATACCCAGACAGAAGAAGCGGCACTGTTTGTCGATAAAACGGTTTCGCTTGCATCAGGCGAAGTACGAGTAAAATCGTCTCTACAAAGGCTCAAAGAAGAGGCGTTCAAATACAGCCTTGCGTTCTACAGCAAACAATGTGAGATCCCTGTTGAGCAAATCGCAGAACTAGCGAAACGCTTCACCAGCTACGGCACAAAAGCGGTGGTCGATACCCACGGTGGCAACATGCACACCAATGGGTTCTATAACTCGTTTACCATCATGATGCTCAATGCATTGATTGGTAATATCAACATGAAAGGCGGCGCGATGGCCAAAGCGGGTGGCTACCCAACTTCCGCTGCGGGTCCTCGTTACGACTTCACCAAATTTGCGGGTAAGGTCGGCCCGAAAGGCGTCTTTCTATCGCGCAGTAAATTCCCCTACCACAAAACCAGCGAATACAAGCGTCGCGTTGAGGCAGGAAAATCCCCTTACCCAACTCGCGCACCTTGGTATCCGTTTGCAGCGCCACTGCTGACAGAGCACCTATCTGCGGCTATTGATGGTTATCCATACCGCGTTAAAGCGTGGATCAATCACATGGCGAACCCAATGTATGGTGTACCCGGTTTGAAAGCGCTGCTGGAAGACAAGCTTAAAGATCCAAAACAACTCGGTTTGATTGTGACTGTTGATGCGTTCATTAACGAAACCACCGCATTGTCGGACTATATTGTGCCGGACACGGTCACCTACGAAAGCTGGGGTATGGCAACGCCTTGGCACGACGTTCCGGTGAAAACCGTCACCGCTCGCTGGCCGATTGTGGGAGCGCGAACAGAGAAAACCGCCGATGGTCGTTCAATTTGCTTAGAAAACTTTTTGATTGATGTCGCCAAGAAAATGCAACTAGGCGGCTTTGGTGACAACGCGATTCAAGATGCGCAAGGGAATTGGCACGCCCTCCACAGCGCTGAAGATTTCTACTTACGTTCCGCGGCAAACTTGGCGTATGTGAAAGGCGGGGTGCCTGAAGTTTCGGCAGAAGACATTGCGTGGTCCGGCCTAGAGCGTTTAATGCCAGCCATGCAGAAGACGCTGACAGCGGATGAGATGAAACGTGTGGCGTTTATTTTTGCTCGCGGTGGACGCTTTGAAAATGCAACCGAAGCGTATCAAGGTGAGCAAATGAAGCACAAATGGACACGACCTGTTGCGATATGGAATGAACGTGTCGGCAGCGCAAGAAACACCATGACCGGTGATTTCTACACCGGTTGCCCAACATGGCATCCACAAAAACTGGCCGATGGCACACCAATGGAAGACCAGTTCCCAAGCTCAGAGTGGCCTTTCAGCCTGACGAACTTTAAATCCAACATTCACAGTGCGGTATCCAATCTATCGCCAAGGTTGAACTCGATTAAAGGCGTAAACCCAGTGTACATCCATCCAATCGATGCCGAGCGCGCAGGCATTAAAACAGGTGATGAGTTTGTTATCGAGACACCATCTGCAAGCACCAAAGCACTCGCAATGATAGTCAGCGGGATTCGCCCTAGTACACTCGGATTTGAACATGGGTTTGGTCATACCGAGCTAGGACAACGCTCGCACTGGATCGGCGATAAACAACAACCCGTAAAAACGCGCAGCCAAGATGGCGTCAACATTAACGACATTGGCTTAATTGACCCTACTCGAGAAGGCAAAGGCGTGTTGTTGGATTGGGTAGTGGGCGCGGCGGCACGTCAGTCCCTGCCGGCCAAAATCCGCAAAGCGTAACGCCGCACGTTAAGACGTCTCTACCACTTAGAGCTGCCGATTTGTGCAGCTCTTCACCACTTTGTTTTTATCGCTTATAGAACAACCAATAAAAACAAATACGGCCATTTACACTTATTAAATATGTGGAAATCCACAATACCTTTCATTATTGACAAGGCCGACAATATTGTCCAAGTGACTACCAAGTAGCACTTAGACATATTAATAAAAATTAAAGTGAGTCAGCATGTCAAAAATTCTTCCAGTGGTGGTGGCCTGTTTGTTAGCAACCACTATGGGCGCAAGCGCCTCGTCTATTCCGGAAAAAGCCAGCGTATGTAGCGGTTGTCACGGCCAAGATGGCATGGGACAGCCAAATATCGCGCCGATGATCGCTGGTTTAAACGCGAATTATCTCAACACTCAAATCGAACTATTCCTTAGTGGCGAACGCCAAAATGTGGTCATGCAAGGCATGGCGAAGGAACTCAGCGATCCCGCAGACCGTAAGGAAGTTATGGAGTACTTTGCTAACCTCCCGAGCTATGAGTTCACGAATCCAGAACAACGCGGCGACCAAGCTGATATTCGTAACCCGTATCGTAAGTTAATTTTCCAAGGCGATTGGGATAGAAATATTCCAGCTTGCGCAACTTGTCATGGAGCCAGCGGTATGGGCGTCGACAAGTTCCCTCGCCTCGCAAGCCAACATGCTGATTACTTAAAAACGCAATTGATGGCATGGAAAAACGGCACTCGCAGTGGCGACCCGCTCAATATGATGGGGACCATCGCAAAAAATCTCACTGACAAAGAGATCGAAAATCTTGCTTACTACTTTGCCTCATTACGTTACTAGGAGCAGTCATGAAACGTTTCTATTCTTTGTTCGCACTGCCTTTCATTTCTACGCTCGTACTAGCTAACGATCCATTACCGGACCGCCAGAAAGAGCTACCTGCGATAGAAAAAGAAAATCACGGTGAATACTTAAAACCGCGTGATCTCAGCACAATCCCAAACACCGCATTTGGTGAGCAAGTAAAACGCGGTTACTCGCTCTTTGTTAACTCACAACAAATGCGCGGAAAATACGTTGGCAACGAACAAAACTGTGTGAACTGCCATATGGAGGCAGGACGAAAAGCAAACGCTGCGCCACTGTGGGCAGCTTACATGGCATACCCGGCATATCGTAAGAAAAACGATCGCGTAAACAGCTATGCTGACCGTATCCAGGGTTGTTTCGAGTATTCCATGAACGGTAAAGCGCCCGCTTACGATTCGCCAGAAATTGTTGCCCTTAGTGCTTACGCCTACTGGTTAGCGATGGGCGGCTTGCTTGACAAACATGGTATGGCGGATGAACCCATTCCAGAGCTAGACGCAAAAGCGTTACAAATTGGTGGAAAAGCAAAAGACTTCCCGTTGCCCGAAGCCATCGCACAAGCACTACCAATTGAAAAGCGAGGTAATCTCTCTGGGCGTGGCTACCCAAAAATCAACGCCCCTGAGCAAGAACCATCAATAGAGCGAGGCGCACTGGTCTACGAAAAGAACTGTGAAACTTGCCATCGCGCCGACGGTTCTGGCATCAAAGACACCAACGGCCACTCATACATTCCACCACTTTGGGGCGAATATGCGTATAACTGGGGCGCAGGTATGCACCGGATTAACACAGCGGCCTATTTTATTTACGAAAACATGCCGCTTGGGAAAAGTGTGCAGCTGACAGAGCAAGAAGCTTGGGATGTCGCAGCATACGTTAACAGCCATGAGCGTCCACAAGATCCTCGATTCAAAGGCAATGTCACCGCAAACGCGGAGAAATATCACCAGCACCAAGGCTATTACGGCAAAACGCTCAACGGTACGCAAGTCGGCTCCAATGCCTTTAAGAGCGGAACGGTCAAGTAAAGTACAACTAAGCACCTTAAATAAAATGCTCTTTTTCCCTGCTCAGATTATCTGGGCAGGGTTACTTACCCTTAAAAACAAGTAGTTACCCCCTCCAATAAACAAGCAACATCATATTACTTTCGGCTTCCAACATACTCATCTTCGCCGTAAAATCTTGTACCAAACGCGACTTCGTTTATGTCTTAGATCTCCCATATGCTCTAATGCCAAAAGTAAGAAACTCGTAAACTCCTGAATCAAAACAAGCGTGCCTAGTGAAAAAAGAGTATTCTTAAAGCAAATGAATCTAAAACCTACCCGATGAGTATTCAACCTAATTCCCGTCAGTTAATTTCATGCGAAGAGTGCGGGCTTGTTGTTCGCATTCCCGATATCGAACAGGGGCAAAAAGCACAATGTCCTCGATGTTCGCATTCGCTGACTAAAGTGAATGCCAAGCCTTACCAAAGCGTGATCGCCATATCATCGGCATGTTTGATCATGTTAGTGCTAAGCATTTCTTTCCCTTTTATGTCGTTCAGCGTGCAAGGGTTGTCGCAAGAGATCACCTTGTTGCACGCTGCCAAAATGCTGGCTGAGTTTCAAAATGTGCTTTTGGGTGTGCTGCTACTCGCAACAGTTATCGTTTTGCCTGCAATCTATGTTGGTCTCATTCTCTTTCTTCACCTTGAAGCATTAAAAGCACGTAAACATACCCCCTCTAGAAAGCAGCAACGAATGGCAAAAGTTTTATGCCGTCTTCTGTTTCGAGTCGAACCCTGGTTAATGGTGGATGTCTTTTTGATTGGCGTCTTGGTCAGCTTAATTAAAATCGCTTCCCTCGCAGACATAGGAATGGGCACTTCATTCTGGGCGTTTTGTGTATATACCGTTCTGGTAGTCAAATGCATATCAATGGTCGACAAAAGCTGGCTCTGGGGGCACTTTATTCCAGCTATCGAGCTACCTGATGTAAAAGAGGGTGATACGCACCATAACCACAACCATATTGGTTGTCATACGTGCCACCAGCTCAACCCTATTGAAGCTAAAAAACACCAACACTGCATTCGTTGTAAAAGCCCTATTCACAAATACAACCCCGCAGACAATTTACAAAAAGCTTGGGCGCTTTTGTTTGCTTCAATCATTTTCTATATCCCTGCGAACCTCTACCCTATGATGTACACCGTAAGCCTTGGACATGCAGAAGGTTCGACTATCATGGAGGGGGTAATATTGCTTTGGCATTTAGGTTCTTACCCTATTGCGATGGTAATTTTCTTTGCTAGCGTATTTATTCCAATGGCGAAAATGCTGGCACTCGCGTGGCTGTATTACAATGCGCAAAAAGCGCGATATCTTCCGCACGAAGAGAGTATTTCACGCTTAAAGATCTACCGTATAACTGAGTTTATTGGCCGTTGGTCCATGATCGATATCTTCGTCGTCGCGATCTTAGTTGCACTGGTTCAACTGCAAAACTTAATGGCGATTTATCCAGGTCCTGCTGCGCTCTCTTTCGCGGCAGTGGTCATTTTTACTATGCTTTCTGCAATGATATTTGACTCACGTTTGTTGTGGCAATTGCCACAACACGAAGTGCAGGAGCCGATTTCTGACAACTTAAACGAGAAAGCCAAATATGAGTGATGAGAACAACGTAACCGCTCAAATAAAACCGCAAAAGCAGATTTCTGCGATATGGATTGTCCCGATCCTTGCGCTAGCCATGGGAGCGTGGATGCTGTTCCAATATATCAACAGTACAGGCCCACAAATTACTCTCCAACTGCCAACCGCAGATGGGATTGAGGTTGGCAAAACCGAAATCCGAGCATTGAATGTAAAAGTCGGACTGATTACTGAAGTCACTCTCAGTGAAAATTACGATCACATCATCGCTAAGGCACAAATGAACAAGGATGCAGAACGCATGTTGCGAGATGACACCATGTTTTGGGTGGTGAAGCCTCGTATTGGCCGTGATGGCGTTTCAGGTTTAGAAACCTTGCTCTCTGGCGCTTATATCCAACTTCAGCCGGGTAAATCTAAAATAGAGAAAGAGCGCTTTACGGTCTTAGATGTTCCCCCAGTCGCCTCTCCTGATGCAGAGGGGTTACGCCTTGTGTTAACACACCGCGAGGCTGGTAAGCTAGGCGTTGGTGACCCCGTCATTTATAAAGGCTTTACGGTTGGTCGTGTAGAGAAAACCAGCTTTGATGTTGACACTCGCAAAGCGTTATACCAACTCTTTATTTTCAAGCCTTATGACAGCTTAGTGCGCACTCGTACCAAGTTCTGGCTGAATTCTGGCGTAGATTTACAGCTCAACGCTGAAGGGTTCGAAGTCAAGTTTGGCTCATTAGAGAGCATGCTAACGGGTGGTGTTACCTTCGATACCGTTCCAGGTCTTGAATCCGGTGAACAGCTCACTGAAAATATGGTCAACTTCCGCTTGTATGATGATATTAAACAACTTCGAGAAGGCATGTACGATGATTATATTGAATTCGTTATGCTTTTTGATGAATCGGTACGAGGGCTTAAACGTAAGGCACCTGTCGAATATCGAGGCTTGAGAATTGGTACTGTGATGCGTGTACCAATGCGACTTCCAACCCCAGAAGAGAACTTTTCTGCGAAAAAAATCCCTGTATTGGTACGTATCGAGCTCGGCCGTGTTTATGGCGATTTCCAATCCCAATCTTTGCCAATGTTAAAAGATAAATTGAAGAGTGAGTTTGCTAAAGGCCTACGTGGTACTTTAAAAACAGGTAACTTATTAACAGGCGCACTATATGTTGACGCCGACTTCTATCCAAATGACGAGCCTTACGTACCGAGTAAGTTTGCTGATTTAGATGTTTTCCCAACCATGCGTGGTGGTTTTGCGCAGGTTCAGCGCCAAGTGAACGACTTCCTAAATAAGATTAATAACTTACCAATGGAAGAAACACTAGACTCTCTCAATTCAACGTTAAAAACGTCCGAAAAAACGTTAGCTTCAGCAGAACGCGTGGCGGACAGTATTGATAAACTTTTGAATCAAAAAGAGACGCAAGAGATCCCAACAGATATTCGCCAAAGCTTACAGCAATTACAAAAAACACTCGATGGTTATGGGCCCAACTCAACCATGTACAGCGAAATGGAAGCCACGCTAAAAGAATTAGAAAGCGTGATGACAGAGTTTAAACCCGTACTTAAACAGCTAAACGAAAAGCCAAACTCTCTTGTGTTTGGAGAAGATGAAATCAGTGACCCAATACCAGTTAAAGGCCAAAACTAATGAAACGAGTATTCTTTCTGTCTATCGCGCTATTTGTCGGTCTAACGGGTTGCAGTAGCGCTCCGCAAACTAAAGGAGCTATGTACCTTCTACCTAAGGCGGAACCAGTGACTCTGAGCTCTTCTGATATCGCTCAGCGCCCAACTTTAGTTGTTCGTCCAGTGACATTGGCGAGTTATTTGAATGATAATGGCATTGTTTATCGAACCTCTGAGACCCAAGTTATTCAGGCAAAACACAATCAATGGGCGCACAGTATTTCCGAGCAAATCACTCAGAGAGTTGTCGCGGAACTACGTCACAAGCAAAGTCATTACTGGCCGACTGAAATGAATAATCTGTTGGATCAAAGCGGTGAAGCCAAACTACAGCTTACGTTAAATAAATTTAATGGCAGCTACAAAGGTAATATCGAAATTGAGGGGGAATGGTTACTCATTAATGCCGAAGGTAAGGTAGAAAACAGCGCGCCAATACAAATCTCTCAGCCGCTTCAAGATGAGGGCTATGAAGCGCTCGTCAACGCTTTATCCATAGGCTTAGAAAGCCTAACCTCAGACATTGCCAAACAACTCTAAAGTCAATGTTAATTACAGGGAAGCAAGTTGCTTCCCTTTTTTATGCAGAGTGTAGCGACTTCTACTAAGCTGAAAGCTGACGAAAAGCCGAAAAGGAAATTGGATGAAACCATGTAACCTGCTATCACTCTCCTCACTCATTCTTGTATTACCTACATCAGTAGCGCTCTCAACCGAGACACAAGAATCTCGTTGGCGAAATAGCATAGAAGTGTACATGCTAGGACTGAATATCCACGGGGATACCAGTATTGGTCGCTTTTCATCAGAGGTGGATGTCGATCCTAAGTTCATCGTAGACCACCTCGATATTGGGGCGATGTTGCGATTCGAGAGTATTTACCAAAGTAAGTGGGGCTACTACATAGATTATAGTTTCATGAACTTAAGTGGTGATGTTAATAATATCAAGGGCGCTCTGCCTAACGCTCGTTATCGTGCGGACATCGAAATACGGCAAGGTGTTCTAGAAGCAAAGGCATTCCAACGCGAACAATATTCATTTGGTAAACTGGATTATATGTTTGGATTACGTTGGTGGGACAATGACATCACCGGCAAGCTGTATCGTAATGATAACCGGGTACTAGAAGATAGACTGTCATTACAAGAAGATTGGGTCGATTTTTTAGTTGGCTTGCGACTCATTGATGAATTGAGCGAAAACTGGCGATTTCATGCCAGCATCGACGCCGGACTTGGCAACGATACTCACTTCACTTATGCCATTCAAACTGGTGTTCGTTATCGTTTTAACGAATGGTCTGATCTCAACTTAGCTTACAAGTCGACCTGGGTTGATTACAAAAATGAGGGAGTATTTGAATATGATACAGCTTCTCAAGGGCTTTTAGTCGGACTTGGCTTTTACTTTTGATCAGGTGAAACCCTAGCCTATATTCAAGCGTTGTAACGTGTACTAGCTCTAGGTACACGTCTAGTGTCGCGTTACAGATGCTTAAATAAGGCAAATTGATCTTCATCAGACTATAAATTGCTCTTCGGTGTTACTCTCTGTCGCAAAATATAAAACCCCACTCTATGACCTCATATAGGTCTTATTGATAAGGTTCCCGAGTAGCAATGTCGATTAACATTTCCGATTTAACCACCGCCCTAAATAAGGTGGAGCATATTCATAAAGTTCAGCTTGAAAACGTACATCAGTTCTTCAAAGCAAACGAAGCTTTTTCGTTGCAAACATTCAGCCAGCTGATATCTAGCGACTCGCTTGATGATCGATTTAAAACCATCGATAGAGCGTTCTCTTTGCTTGGTGATGCAAAAACCTACCTTTTAGAAGTGTCTTACCTTATTAAGTAAAAAAGAAAGCCCCGATAAAATTCATTATCGGGGCTATCATTTTCTCTCTAAACTACTGATTTACAATTTGTAACGATCATCAATTACCGTTAGTTCTGGGAAGGTTTTACCCTCGTCCATCGCTTCTTCTGTCTCTTCTTTTACTTGGTTATCAATCCAGAAATTACCGATATCCATTGGATGAAGCACCCATTCTGTCGCTTTTGTCATGCCGTTTTTAGGAATTTTAACCCAGCGCCAATGAGCAACTCGAGAATAAGGCACCATGTAGCCAGGAACGATGATATTTGCTTTGCTGACATAGTTTTGGATTTGATGCGACAAGTCGTAACGCTTCTCCTGATCAAACTCAGAGTCATACGCTTCAATTAACTTGTCTAGCTCAGGGCTGCTGTAGTTGGTGTGAGCATTCGTTTGTGGTCGATTTGCATTATCCGAGTGTAGGTATTCCCAATACGCAGGGATCTCACCAGAGCCCATATTCAAAAACGCTAGCTGATGCTTTTTCTCAAGAATGTATTTAAACGCAGATGAGCCATCCACCAAGTTTAACGTGAACTCAAGACCAGCAAGTTTCGCTTGCTCTTTCAGGTATGCAATACGCGGTGTCCAAGAGTTGTATCCGTAGGTGATAGCAAAGCTCAAGCGTTGGCCCTTGTCGTTAACACGAATACCATCTGCGCCCACTTTGTCAAAGCCCGCTTTTTCGAAGTGTTTAACCGCCGCATCAGCATCAAACTTTGGCGGTGTATTGTTAGGATCATCGTATTCGCCATGACCAAAGCCGAGTCCATGCGGTTTACGTGAATAATCTCCACGCATGATGTTTTCAATCATGCCGTCATAGTCAGTGGCTGCCATAACACCTTTACGCACTTCTAGGTTATCCAACATCGGCATAGCTGTGTTCATCCAAAGACCACCAGCTCCTTGCGGTGCTTCGTTAAAGCCCCAGTACTTTTGGATATAGCCTTTTTTGTACACATCACTATTGGTTTTGTCATGCCAAAAGCTTGGTAGCACCATCTCAAAGTAGTCTAAGTTGCCTTTCTCAAAGTGCTTCATGGCAATATCAGGATCGCGAATCACCTTAATGCGAACCTTTTCAACGTTATAACGGTTTTTATAGTAGCGGTTGTTGTATCCCCACCAATCTTCACCGACATGTTTGAATGTTACGCTCTTACCTTTCTTCACTTGATCAATGTAGTAAGGCGCTGCGGTTGGCTCAGATTTAAAGTTAAACTTTCTGACGAAGTTATCAGGCATGCCATCGTTATTTGCGTCCTTTTCTCCTTCAAAGAAGTGTTCAGGACGAGGCTGAAAACCATTACTTGGCATGTTAATCATAACCATAAGTGAGTCATGACTTTGAGCTACAGCAAGGTTGACTTTGATCGTGTAGTCATCAATTTTTTCAACACTCACAATACTGTTTGTGAAGAAGTCGTTATACCACGGGTCGATAATGTCTTTTGACGTGTAGTACTTCATCATAAAGACGTAATCATCTGCTGTAATTTTTTCACCATCTGACCACTCGGCCGTTTCGTCGAGTTTAAAGAATACGGTTTTGTTGTCCTCTCCAAATGCCCATGACTTAGCAAGTTGAGGGATCCATTTGCCAGTATTTGGATGACGCTGAGCCAGTTTTGGTGAACCATCCATTAAGTATTGGCGCAAACCTGAGTTCGCATCTGGACCAACACTTCGTAATGTTTGCGGAAAGCTCTGAATGTAAGTGCGATAGGTGCCACCTCGTACCGCCTCTTCAGAGGCAAATAGAGGTTCGTTGTTGTTTGAAATCCATTCGATATCAGCTGGCAATTCTGCCGCACTCAGTTGAAAACTGGCAGCGGTCAGTGTTGCTAGTACTGAAAATGGCAGTTTTTTAGTCATGTTTCTTCCTTGTTGTGTTTGCGCACTAAGGTCGTAACAAGGAAGACAGTGTGTGAAAGCTCACAGAAAGCTGCGATTTAAAATACGCAGATAGGAAATAATAGGAACGTAATATGAAGTGACGTCCTGCCAGCTTCTATATTAATTTCAAAGAGTTTCACTAGGTCATCCTAGACCTTACAACGCAGTGAATGCATCTTCGCCATAGTATTCTTTAGACATTTGTAACGCAAGCCATCAATAACACATGGTTGCATTTTCGAGGCATCACAGTGAGTTATGTTACAAAAGTGTGATCGACATAGTACCAAGCCCTACTTTACTCAGAATAAACCGCAGAACCTTGATCTCAATTGGCCCCGATATACCGGTTAAAGCGAGTAAATGATCAGACATAGCTGGTTAAAAGGAATGGTTGTTTACCGCGATCAGTATTTTCATTCGATGTAAAAAGTGAGGCATCTTAGCCTCACTTTTCTCCATACAATCGAGACAGTGCTTACATGTTAGATAAGCTCTCATTGATCGACTTCAGCACTTCTGCAGGATTTGACGCTTGAGTGATAGGGCGACCAATCACAAGATAATCTGAACCTGATTGGATAGCGTCTACTGGCGTCATGATACGGCGTTGGTCACCTTGTTCTGAGCCAGCAGGTCGAATACCAGGGGTCACTAATTTAAATTCTTGGCCTAGTTCGCTCTTCAGTAGTGAGGACTCTTGCGCTGAACATACCACGCCATCTAAACCTGCGTTTTTGGTCAAGGTTGCTAGACGAATAACTTGCTCCTGAGGCGCAACATTCAAACCAATACCAGCTAAATCACTTTGTTCCATACTGGTTAGTACCGTTACACCGATAAGAAGTGGACGATCTTTACCATATGGCTCAAGAATTTCACGTGATGCCGTCATCATACGCTCACCACCGCTCGCGTGTACGTTCACCATCCATACACCCATTTCAGCCGCAGCGCGAACTGCTTTCGAACAGGTGTTTGGAATATCGTGAAATTTTAAATCTAGGAATACAGAGAAACCACGTTTATGGAGTTCACGTACAAAATCAGGACCAAATAGCGTAAACATCTCCTTGCCAACTTTTAGTCGGCATGACGCAGGATCAATTCTATCTACAAACGCAAGTGCATCTGCTTGGTTATCATAATCCAGTGCGACAATAACTTTTTGGTCGATCATTTCATCTCCTAACTGTTTTGGTTCTTATTCAATAAAAAGTTAAAAAAATGCAGCGGACAGAAACTCTGCCAGCTGCATTAAGAATTATTCACCATCCAATCCGCGGATTGGCTTGATCGTCCCCCATCCTTTACAGGACGGACAATGCCAATAAAGGGAATGGGTAGAAAATCCACACTTCCGGCATCGGTAATGCGGTTTCACTTTTAACTGTTCACCCACCATCGCTTGTAGTGTTGATAGGCTGTCTTTCGCTCGACCATCTTCTGCTTCTGCAATGTGGTAGTCAATTAAACGGTAGAAGCCCTTCATGGTTGGATTTTTCAGCAATTGTTTCGTCAGTAACTCTTGAGCAGCCCCAACGTTCTCGTGATGAGCAACTAATTGAGCCAACATCAACTCGGCTGATACGCCTGCTTTCTTATCAATACAAGCTCTCAGAAACTCGACAAGTTCATCTTCCTGACCCAGATGATGATAGCATTCTGCAATAGTTGGCAAGACATCACTGATAAAGTCTTTATCTTGCTCAAGTACCCCCGTCAGATATTTGATGGTGTGCTTATAGTCTTCAGACTCTAGGTAAATTCGTCCCAAAGCAATACTTGCTCGAACACACTTCGGGTCTTCCGCTAACGCTTTTTTAAAATGCTGTATTGCCTTATTAGTATTCCCATCAGCTTGGTCGAGCATGGCTATTTCACACCAAAAATGGGCAATATTTGCACGCATCCTTGAGCGTTTATTACCTAACTTAGCCAATTGGTTCGCGTAATAAATCGCCTTTTCCCATTCTCGTGTTTGCTGATAAATGGTCACTAATTGTTGAAGAGCCGCCTCTTTGTAATCTGGCTCTTCGACTAACTGTTCGAAGATTTTCTCTGCACGATCAAGAAAACCAGAGACCATGTAGTCTTTCGCTAACTGTTGAAGGGCGAGGTTCTTTTGGTCCAGTGTTAAGCCTGAACGAGAAATAAGATTTTGGTGAATTCTGATTGCGCGGTCGACTTCACCACGAGACCGGAACAGGTTACCCAACGCAAGGTGAGTATCAATGGTCTCGTTATCAACTTGGAGCAATTCAATAAAGTGATCGACAGCCTTATCTGATTGGTCAGAGAGCAGCAGATTAAGACCCGTCATATACTGACGAGAGATTTGATGAGATTGCTTCTGCTTGTCTTGCTGAGCGCTGCGATGCCCCATATACCAGCCATACGCAGCAGCTATAGGCAACAACAAGAAGAGTAGTTCAAGCATTAAAGTTAAGCCTTATCCTTATGCCTGTTTTTCAATGGCTGGCTTATCAGCAGCGTTGTTTGATTCAGTTGGTTCGTACTTTTTCAGTTTTTTCTTTAAACGACGGACCTGTAGCTGAGTTTTCAGTTGGATGCTACCAAAGATAACCCACGCTAAAGCAAAGCCAACCACAAATACTACACCTAATAGCGTAGATAAGTGGAACTCTCCTTTTGCTAGAAGATAGTTAAAAGTCACGAGCTCTTGGTTTTGGGAACCTAACGCCAATGCAATTAAAAAGAGAGCTAAAACAGCAACGATTTTTATAATTTTCATGTTACATCACCCTTCTAGGAGTAAGTCGGTAAGATTATGCAGGAAAATGCTTCTTCAGACTACGTATATTAGCAATAATCTATACCCAAGTAACCTCAAGATGCTTAGTTTGTAGACATGCTTAGAAGTTAAAGTTATTTGGGTATAGAAAGCAGCAAGGAAAACGGCTGAATCTACAATTAGATTAGTAAACGATCTTGGATGTATGACTAACTTGGATACATTACAAAAAAGCGGCATACACAAACGTATGCCGCTTTTTTCAAACTAATAAGAGTGCATTAACCAATATTTACACGCTCACGAAGTTCTTTACCAGGTTTGAAATGTGGAACGTATTTACCTTCCAATTCCACTTTATCGCCCGTTTTAGGGTTACGACCTACGCGAGGCTCGCGGTAATGAAGAGAAAAACTACCAAAGCCACGGATCTCGATACGGTCACCGCTCTCTAGTGTAGAGGCCATGTGCTCTAAAATATCTTTTACAGCATCCTCTACCTCTTTCGCTGATAAGTGTGTTTGCTCAGCGCAGAGTCTTTCAATCAGTTCAGACTTAGTCATAGTTGCCCTCTTTGAGTATCTTTATCACTTATTATAGTAAGTAATACTAATTCCAACAAACACTTGCTGACAATTCTAGACAAATTTTATGCAAAATGCGCAATGAAGAAATGCCTTTTATTAAGATAGTTTACTGTCATTAGTATTACTACTTAAATATGACCAAATATAAAAAAGGAGCCTTGCGGCTCCTTTTTTGCTTAAGCGAGTATATTATTCGCCTTTAGCAGCTTTGAAAGCGTCAGCCATTGCGTTACCGAATGCATTGTCATCTTGCTTGTTGATAGATGCCATTGCTTCTTGCTCGTCAGCTTCGTCTTTAGCTTTGATAGATAGGTTGATTACGCGGTTCTTACGGTCTACACCTGTGAACTTCGCTTCAACAACATCACCAGCGCTTAGGATTAGAGAAGCATCTTCTACGCGATCGCGTGATACTTCAGAAGCACGGATGTAACCTTCAACGCCTTCTGCGATTTCAACAGTAGCGCCTTTAGCGTCAACAGCAGTTACAGTAGCGTTAACTAGAACACCTTTCTTGTTGTCAGCAACGTAAGCATTGAATGGGTCATTTTCCATTTGCTTGATGCCTAGAGAGATGCGCTCACGCTCAGCGTCTACTGCTAGAACAACTGCAGAGATCTCGTCGCCTTTCTTGTACTCACGTACAGCTTCTTCGCCAGCAACATTCCAAGAAATGTCAGATAGGTGAACTAGACCGTCGATGCCGCCTTCTAGACCGATGAAGATACCGAAGTCAGTGATAGACTTGATCTTACCAGTAACTTTGTCGCCTTTAGCTTGTGCTTCAGCGAATGACTGCCATGGGTTAGCTTTACACTGTTTCAGACCTAGAGAGATACGACGACGTTCTTCGTCGATTTCAAGAACCATAACCTCAACTTCGTCGCCAACATTAACAACTTTAGAAGGGTGGATGTTCTTGTTAGTCCAATCCATTTCTGAAACGTGAACTAGACCTTCAACGCCTTCTTCGATTTCAACGAAGCAGCCGTAGTCAGTTAGGTTAGTTACGCGACCAGTTAGTTTGTGACCTTCTGGGTAACGCTTAGCGATTGCTACCCATGGATCTTCGCCTAGTTGCTTAAGACCTAGTGATACGCGAGTACGCTCACGGTCGAACTTAAGAACTTTAACTTGGATCTCGTCACCAACGTTAACGATTTCAGATGGGTGCTTAACGCGCTTCCAAGCCATATCAGTGATATGTAGAAGACCGTCAACGCCACCTAGGTCAACGAACGCACCGTAGTCAGTAAGGTTCTTAACGATACCTTTAACTTCAGAACCTTCTTGTAGAGTTTCTAGAAGCTCGTCACGCTCAACGCTGTTCTCTGATTCGATAACTGCACGACGTGAAACAACTACGTTGTTACGTTTTTGGTCAAGTTTGATAACTTTGAACTCTAGCTCTTTGTTTTCTAGGTGAGCAGTGTCGCGGATTGGACGTACGTCTACTAGAGAGCCAGGAAGGAAAGCACGGATACCGTTTAGTTCAACAGTGAAACCGCCTTTAACTTTACCGTTGATGATACCAACAACAGTTTCAGCTTCTTCGTAAGCTTTCTCAAGTACGATCCAAGCTTCGTGACGCTTAGCTTTCTCACGAGAAAGTTGAGTTTCACCGAAACCATCTTCAACAGCGTCTAGAGCTACGTCTACTTCAGCGCCAACTTCAACTTCAAGTTCGCCAGCAGCGTTCTTGAACTGTTCAGCAGGGATAGCAGATTCAGACTTAAGACCAGCGTCAACAAGAACGAAACCGTTCTCGATAGCTACTACAGTACCTTTAACGATGCTGCCTTGTTGGAATTCTGTTTCGTTTAGAAACTCTTCAAAGAGTTGAGCAAAAGATTCAGTCATTTAATTAATCTTCAATAAATTAAACTTCCACGGGTATCCTACCGCATGGGGTTATTAAATTCGCCAGTCATCATCCTTGCGACCAACGCTCTTAGCCTAGTCGAGTATTATTACTCAGCTAGCTTCGATTCGATATATTGTAGTGCCTTTTCTACTACTTCGTCGATAGTCATCGACGTAGAATCTAGCACAAGCGCATCCTCAGCAGGGCGTAATGGCGCCACTGGGCGGTTACGATCTCGGTCGTCACGCTCTTGGATCTCGCTTAAAAGGTCAGCAAATCTAACATCTAACCCTTTCTCTTGCAACTGTTTAAGGCGTCGATTTGCACGCTCTTCAGCACTCGCATCAAGGAAGATTTTTGCTTGCGCACTCGGGAATACAATTGTGCCCATATCACGACCATCAGCAACCAGACCCGGAGCGGTCTCAAATGCACGCTGACGACGTAGTAATGCTTCACGAACACGTGGCAAAGCCGCAACTTTAGATGCTGCCATGCCTGTTTCTTCTTTGCGAAGCTCCCCTGACACGTCTTCGCCTTCTAGAATGACCTTAACTAAGTCACCTTCCGCGATAAATTGAACGTCTAGGTGGGTTGCTAGTGGGACAAGAGCATCTTCTGACTCGGTGTCGACACCGTGGTGAATCGCAGCGAGTGCAAGTACACGATAAATTGCGCCAGAATCTAAGAGTTGGAAACCCAACTTTTTCGCCAGCAACATACATAAAGTGCCTTTACCTGCACCACTAGGTCCATCTACGGTTACAACCGGAGTTTGAGAGGACATGTTCTTCTCCACCAATAGTTTCTTTTCAGCAATTTGCTCGGTTTTCGAGGCGCACATTATACGGGTAATCAGTCTTTGGAGCGAGGAAAAATGTCGTGTAAAGCATTACACCTAATGCGTAATTGGATTCATCAATAAACATAAAGTTCAACAAAAACGGCGAGAGCTTCCGCCCTCGCCGTTTTAAATGTCATGAACTTAAGCTCGATTAAACAATCGGCTTTTGACCACGCTCAGCTAACTTTAAAATCACACTATCAGCGACTTTACCCGCCACACCTGCTAGCTTGTCGGCCAGTTTTTTCTTTTGTACATAATGCACAGAAAGTACAGTTTTATCTTTGCATGCTGCAACAACGATATCATCAGATGTACTAATGTCATCCACCAAACCAAGCTCTTTCGCTTGTGTACCGAACCAGTGCTCACCAGTGGCTACTTTGTCTAGGTCCAAACTAGGACGACGCTCACGGATGAAGTCTTTAAACAAGACATGTGTTTCTTCAAGTTCTTGCTTAAACTTATCGCGCGCTTTATCGGTATTCTCACCGAACATCGTTAGCGTGCGTTTATATTCACCCGCTGTTAGTTGTTCGTACTCAATGTCATGTTTCTTCAACAGTTTGTTGAAGTTAGGAATTTGTGCGATAACGCCAATAGACCCCACAATTGCAAATGGTGCAGAAACAATCTTATCTGCTACACATGCCATCATGTAACCGCCACTTGCCGCAACTTTGTCAACAGAGATGGTCAGAGGAAGACCCGCAGCTTTGATTCGGTCCAGTTGAGAAGAGGCAAGGCCGTAACCATGAACCATACCACCGCCAGACTCTAAGCGAAGTAACACTTCATCACCTTCACGTGCGACAGCCAAAATAGCGGTGATTTCTTCACGTAGAGACGCGACTTCTTTTGCGTCTATGCTACCGTTGAAATCAAGAACAAATAGGTGTGGTTCACGCTTGCTATCTAATGAACCGTCTTTGCTCGCTTGTTTGATTTCTTTCTCGCGAGATTTGTTCTTCTCTTTTTCTTCTTTCTTGACGGCTTTATCTCGAGCCTTGATGAAAGTATCGTCATGCAAATGATGCTCTAACTGCTCAACAGATTGTTTGTGTTGCTCTGAAAGGTTGGTAATCTCTAACTCCCCTTTCGCCGCACCCGATTTGCCACCAGCCGATTTTGCAATAATGAGCAGAACAATTATCGCAGCAACCACCGTGATAATTTTGGCCAGAAACAGACCATAATCTAATAAAAATTCCAACGAGAGCTCCTTTATCTCATTTCAGATGACGTTAGTATGTTACGCAGAAACATCAGCGAGAAGGCAGCGCGGTTTGTAACCACTTGTTCTGATTGATAGCATACCTAACGAAAGTTCTGGAATTGGTATAACACATGAATTGGTGTATTGTAACCATCTTGTCACGATTACCAAGATTTTCCATTGAGAAACAGGCGTTTTTTAGCGTCAATTAACTATCATGGACCCTCTTACAATAATAAGGATTTATCGCCGTGAACTACTCCGTTTCAGCTGATGCTCTAAAAGGTAAAGTCATTCTTGTTACTGGCGCTGGTAATGGCATCGGCCGTCAAGCCGCGCTTTCTTATGCCGAGCACGGTGCAACTGTTATTCTCTTGGGTAGAAATGTGCAAAACCTTGAATCTATCTATGATGAGATTGAAGCTTCTGGCTATCCACAAGCAGCTATCATTCCATTGGATCTCAAGGGAGCAACTCAGCAGAATTACATTGATATGGCAGAGACAATCGAAGGACAGTTTGGTCGCTTGGATGGTCTATTACACAACGCAGGTGTCTTGAGTTCGCTGTGTCCATTTGATCAAATCAAAGAGGAAGACTTCGACGATATCATGCAGATCAACGTGAAAGCCGAAGTGCTAATGACTCAAGCACTACTGCCTGTGATGCGTAAATCAGAAGCTGGGCGTATTATCTTTACCTCTTCAACCGTCGGCCACTCTGGCCGCGCATTCTGGGGGCCATACGCTATCTCTAAGTTTGCCGTAGAAGGCATGATGCAAGTTTTAGCTGACGAGCTGAGTGATACACCGATTCGCGTTAACGCAATTAACCCTGGTGCCACTCGTACTCGCATGCGTGAAAAAGCATATCCGGGTGAAGATGCGAATACTCTCAAAACGCCACTGGATATCATGCCGCTATATTTGCACTTAATGGATCCTGCGGTTACCGATGTGAACGGTCAGTGCATCGACGCTCAACCGAAGCGTAAATAACTCATTCAGGTTACCTCACATAATCGATTGAAAAGGCAGCAAACGCTGCCTTTTTTCATTTCTCTCTTCATAAAAATCTTGCGACTTTCTCCCACAGAAATATACTGTACACATATACAGGTATTTATTATGCAAGATATTATTCAGAACTTAAAAAGCCAACACCTTGTTTGGCAAGCAAATTTAACGAAAGCAGATCCTCAGCAGCTGCAGACTAGTTCCGGTTTTTCTGAATTAGATGATTTGCTCGGCGGAGGCTTTCCACCTCATGGCGTAGTGGAGATGGAATCTATTGGTAGTATTGGTGAATTGCGTTTGCTCGCTCCCTATTTAAAAGCCACTCAGACCAATGGTATGACCGCATTTATTCAACCACCTGCGCTAGTGAATTCTCTGTTTTTACACTACATCGGGTTGGATATAAACCAAGTGTGGGTTGTTACTCCAACTCACCCCAAAGATGCTCTTTGGGCTGCAGAGCAATGTCTGAAAAGTGGGGTATGCAGTAATGTTTTGTTATGGCAAGAAGAGCTTGAAATACATCAAGTGAAACGCTTACAGGTAGCAAGTGAACAAGGGAGTTGCCCTCTCTTTATGCTTAAAACAGATACTATCAACCGCTTGTCTTTGCCTGTGTCACTCAGTTTAAAACTGAAAGGCGACGAGCAAGGGATTAATGTTGAAGTGCTGAAAAGGAAAGGAGGCTGGAATAGAGGTAGCGTTAGTATCGGCTTCCAACACCATTACCCGCAACTGGTGAAACCATCATCTGAAACTGTGCACTCGACTGTGGTCAATTTCCCACTGGCGAACCAAGGTTAGTGATATGGCTCTGTGGATTTACTTGCACTTCCCTCGCCTGCAGCTAGACGCACTCTTTGGTGATAACCAAGAACAACCCGTGGTGATTGTCGAAAGCCAACGTTGCCAGATTCTTCAATACAACGAGATTGCCGAACAACAAGGCATTAAGCCTGGTATGGGCCTAGGCAGTGCTGCGTCCTTGTGTCGAGATTTACAAGTGCATCCTTATCATCCGCACACCGAATTGAGCAAGTTACAAGAAATTGCTCAATGGCTGTATTTGATCACATCTGACGTTGTGTTGATGCCAAACCAAGGTATTTTGCTGCGTGCTACTCCAATGCTCGCTCTGTATGAAGGGCTTGAAAACTATTGGAATAAAGTCAGAGCTCACTTATCGGAGCTGAAACTGAGTTTTCAATTCGGATGTGGTTTTTCGCCTTTTGCTGCCAAATTGATGGCAATATCAGGAGCGAACGTCATCAGTGAAGACAAATCTGCCATACAAAAAGCTTTATCACCACTACCGTTAAAACTGACAGATTTATCAAACGCTACCGTAGAGAAGTTACAACGTGTAGGCGTCACCACATTGCAAAACCTGCTTGAACTGCCATTGCAAGACATCGCACGACGCTTTGATATCGATTTGGTGAACTACGTTGGTCGACTGACTGGGCAGTTTAAACACCCTGTCGACTTTTATCACCCTACCGAATCCTTCCAAGTTTATTTAGAGCTCTTGTTTGAGATCGAAAACGTTCAGTGGATTAAAAAGCCGTTGACCAAATTACTTCGTCAACTCGAAACCTTTCTAAAATTAAGAGATAAGGTCGCTTTTGAACTGTGTTTAACACTCCACCAGCGTGAGAAACAAGAGCAACACCTTCAACTCACTTCTGCGCAAGGTGATTACCTATGTCAGCGTTGGCAACAGTTAGCGAGTTTAAGCTTAGAATCACTCTCGCTTAATGGCCCAGTCACAGGGCTAACGTTAAAAGTCATCCGTCAAGGTGAGCCTCTTAGTGCATCACGCGATCTCTTTGCTGGGCAGAAAGGAAACATGAATGCTTTAGAGCTGCTCTCTTTACTGCAAGCTAAATTGGGAAAAAGTGCCGTTTTAAAACCCAATATTGCTTGCGATCCTAGACCAGAAAAGGCCAGTCAGTATCGCCCTGCTGATGCTCCGGATGAAAAGGGGCACGCCATACCATCCATACTACGCCCAGCAATGCAATTACCGACTCCCATTGTATTGCAAGAGCAAGTTTCTTTGGTCCACGGACCTGAGCGAATAGTTTCTGGGTGGTGGGATGGTGATGAGATCATGCGTGATTACTACATTGCACACACCAAGCAAGGCCGCTGGTTATGGATATTTCGCGATCAGCACAAGCACTGGTTTCTTCATGGCTATTTTTGTTAAATCGACAGTTATTTTTGTTGGGTCATTATGAGTTACGCGGAACTATTTTGTCAGTCTAACTTCTCTTTTTTGACTGGGGCTTCTCATGCAGAAGAGCTGGTACTCCAAGCTGCTTTCTATCGCTATCAAGCTCTAGCTATAACGGATGAATGTTCAGTCGCGGGCGTTGTCAAAGCCCATACGACCATCGAACAACATAAACTCGATATCAAACAAATCGTTGGAAGTATGTTTTGGTTAAATGATGAATGCCAAATCGTACTGCTTTGCCCTTGTCGCAAGGCTTATGCCGAGTTGTGTCGTATCATCACAAACGCAAGGAGACGCAGTGAAAAAGGCAACTATCAACTGTTCGAATGGGATTTGATGTCGGTTCGACATTGTTTGGTATTGTGGCTGCCCACACATCAAGAGAGTGATCACTATTGGGGGCGCTGGCTCAATCAACACCACGCTAATCGTTTGTGGGTAGCGATTCAGCGCCATTTGAGTAACAACGATACTGAGTACATTGCGCACTGCGAGCAGTTAGCACATGAATTTCAATTACCTATAACTGCCTGCGGAGGCGTTCTCATGCATGATGTTGAACGCTTGCCATTACAGCATGTACTTACTGCTATAAAACATGGGTGTAGCGTCGATAAACTCGGTTTTGACCGTATTTCGAATACTGAGCGAGCGCTTCGTCCTTTTAAAAAGTTGATTCGGATTTACAAACCAGAATGGCTGGAAGAAAGTACTTACATCGCCGATTTATGCGAGTTTAAGCTCTCCGATTTAAAATACGAATATCCTACCGAGCTGATCCCAGATGGTTATACACCCGACTCTTACTTACGTATGTTGGTCGAACGTGGTAAAAAGCTGCGTTTTCCTGAAGGCGTGCCAGCAGAAGTCAATCAAACCATCGAGAATGAACTGGCGCTTATTCAAGAGCTTAAATACCACTACTACTTCCTTACTATTCACGACATCGTAATGTTTGCGAAACAGCAAGGTATTCTTTACCAAGGGCGAGGTTCCGCTGCAAACTCTGTAGTGTGTTATTGCCTGGAAATTACCGCCGTCGATCCTCGACAAATCGCTGTCTTATTCGAACGATTTATCAGTAAAGAACGTAAGGAACCGCCGGATATTGATGTGGACTTTGAACACGAGCGCCGTGAAGAAGTTATCCAGTATATTTACAAAAAATATGGTCGTGAGCGTGCAGCACTTGCTGCAACAGTGATCAGCTATCGCTTTAAAAGTGCCGTGCGTGAAGTCGGTAAAGCACTAGGGATTGAAGAGACCCAATTAGATTTTTTCATTAAGAACGTTAATCGCCGAGATCGCAGCCAAGGCTGGCAAGCTCAAATTATTGAACTTGGCTTACAACCAGAATCTCTCAAAGGGCAGCAGTTTATCCAATTGGTCAACGAGATCATTGGCTTCCCACGCCATTTATCTCAGCACGTAGGTGGCTTTGTAATTTCATCTGGCCCTTTATATGAGTTGGTACCTGTTGAAAATGCCTCGATGGAAGATCGCACTATCATTCAATGGGATAAAGACGATTTAGAAAGCTTGAAGCTACTAAAAGTCGATGTACTCGCACTCGGCATGTTAAACGCCATCAAAAAGTGCTTTCAACTGGTCGAGAAACATCACCAGCGATCCCTCTCGATTTCCGAGATCACTCGCCGACAAGATGATCCACACGTGTACCGCATGATCCAAAAAGCTGACACGATAGGCGTATTCCAAATTGAATCTCGTGCACAAATGAGCATGCTTCCTCGCCTAAAGCCTGCTTGTTATTACGACTTAGTGATTCAAATTGCAATTGTTCGTCCAGGCCCTATTCAGGGTGATATGGTGCATCCTTTTTTAAAACGACGAGATCACAAAGAGCCTGTCAGTTATCCATCGGAAGAAGTAAAAAGCGTTCTGGAGCGGACTATGGGCGTCCCTATTTTCCAAGAGCAAGTCATCAAGCTAGCCATGGTAGCCGCAGGGTTTAGCGGCGGCGAGGCCGATCAACTCCGTCGAGCGATGGCATCATGGAAAAAGAATGGCGATCTCGCTAAATTCAGACCAAAACTGATCAATGGTATGCAAGAGAGAGGTTATGACTTAGCGTTTGCTGAGCGCATTTTCGATCAGATTTGCGGCTTTGGTGAGTACGGCTTCCCTGAAAGTCATTCAGCGTCTTTCGCAGTGCTGGCATATTGTTCTGCATGGTTAAAATATTATTACCCAGCCGAATTTTACACTGCATTATTGAACAGCCAACCAATGGGATTTTATAGCCCATCGCAATTAGTACAAGATGCTCGCCGACATGGCGTCGAAGTATTGCCGGTGTGCGTCAATCATTCAAAATATCAACATCATCTCGTCTCACGTCCGAATGGCAGGCTCGGCGTGCAACTTGGTTTTCGCTTGGTGAAAGGCTTTAACGCAGAAAGCGCACAAAGGCTTATTGAGCGCAAACCACTTAATGGTTACCGATCGATTCAAGAAGTAAAGCAGATATTAAGAAGCCGAAGTGACATTGAATTATTGGCTTCAGCCAATGCATTTCAGGCCTTATCGGGAAATCGTTATAACGCTCGCTGGGCAGCAATGGATTCCTTATCTGACCTACCATTGTTTCACAAGGTCGAAGAACCCAATGTTAGCTACCAGACTCAACCCTCTGAATATGAAAATTTAATTGAGGATTACGCAAGCACGGGACTATCTCTTAGCCGCCATCCAATTAAATTATTAGAAGAAACGGGCAAACTCCCTCACTTTACCCGCATGAGGCAACTGACAGAGAAACCGCATAAGTCACTGGTCACAGTGGTAGGTGTGGTAACAGGAAGACAATCTCCAGGCACCGCCGCTGGCGTGACATTTTTTACGTTAGAAGATGACACGGGCAACATTAATGTGGTCGTTTGGCAAGCGACAGCACGAGCCCAAAAGCAAGCGTATTTAGGCGCTAAAGTATTAATGGTGAAAGGCATTCTTGAAAGAGAGGGAGAAGTCACGCACGTCATTGCTGGTAAGTTGATTGATTGCACGCACTACTTGAACAATCTACAAAGTAAATCTCGGGATTTCCATTAGTACAGAGGAATTAAGGAGAGAGATGTTAAAAATCAGAGAGAGGTGCGCTCCCTCTGGTTTCACTAGATCTAATCATGCACTTTTAGAAAGCATCTGGCGTAACCGGTCTTGAGCAACTTCAACCAACAGATCTGGTTGGAATTTAGAGATAAAACGATCACAACCTACTTTTTGTACCATGGCTTCATTAAAACTACCGCTCAGAGAAGTGTTCAATGTGATAAACAACTTAGACATACGTGGATCTTGGCGCACTTCATGGGTCAGTTTATAACCGTCCATTTCAGGCATTTCAGCATCCGTAATCATCATCAATAGCTCTTTTTCTACATCTTTACCTTCATCACACCAACGTTTTAAAACCGTTAACGCTTCTAGCCCGTCACGACACTCGATGATATTCATACCTAATTGAGAAAGCGTATCGCGAACTTGATTACGAGCTGTAGAGGAATCATCCACAATCAGAACATTACGCCCGACCATTGCTTGGGCCAATTCTTGATCGAGAATGTCCTCCGAGATAGTCACGTCGTAATGCACGATCTCTGCTAAAACTTTTTCAACGTCAATAATTTCGACAATTTGAGAGGCATCCCCCTCTTTGATTTGCGTGATAGCCGTGAGGTAATTCGAGCGACCAGACGTGGAAGGAGGCGGCTGAATTTCAGTCCATGCCGTATTAATAATGTTTTTAACCGGACCGACTAAGAAGCCCTGCACCGTGCGGTTGTACTCTGTCACGATCAAATTTTCTTCTTCCGCTTCACCACGTAAAGCAGGAAAACCAATTGCGCCTCGTAAATCAATCACTGGTACCGCTTCACCTCGTAGAGAAGCAACCCCACGAATATTGTAGTGCGATCCTGGGAGCTTGGTTAACGGCGGAAGCTTGATGACCTCTTTCACTTTGAACACATTAATCGCAAATAATTGGCGACTATTTAAAGTGAACAGCAGAAGCTCTAGTCGATTTTCACCAACCAAGTTTGTACGCTGGTCAACCGTATTTAACACTCCGGACATACTACTACCTAAATTATGGATAATTCTTATTTTACTCGAAATCAGTACAGACACAGCAAGGTTATATAACCAAATAACCTTAAAATATTTGGCTTTTCGAGCACAGCTTTAAAGTACAACAGTTTTAGCGTATTACTTCTCTTTGCATCAGACGCAAAGTCACGCAGCACATTGAAAGCCATTTTGTTTATTTACTTGAGCTTTTTAGGAAATTACATGAATGGCGCAGATATAGCAATGCAACATAACTCAAATTCCCTTTCTAGTAATAGGCGATCAAAAAGGGTGAGCCGTTAAGTCTCACCCTAAATCACCTACAAATGCAGTCTCAACAGCCAGGCACATCATCATGTTAAAAAGTACTTAACCTTCCACAACCTTCATCAATAGTTGACCATCGTACAACGCTTGCTTAATCAACGCGGCACCAGGCATTGTGGCTTGCTTATAGAAACGAGACTCCACCAGCTCAAGATCTTGGTGATAAACAGGTAAACTCTGCTCTTCGATACAGCGACGAACCGCAGGATAAAGCACATCTTTTGCTTGGTTAATCACACCACCGATCAAGATTTTCTCAGGGTTAAATAAGTTGATCACAATAGCAATTGCAGAGCCTAAGTAGCGTCCAAGTTTTTCAATCACATCGACGGCCAAAGGATCACCGTTTGCAGCGGCTTCACAAATGCTCTCAATACTCATTTCCTCTTGTTTAGCAAGAATAGAGTCTTCGCCATCAGCGATTCGTCTTACGACTTCTTCACGAATTGCTTGAGAACTGGCAACGGTTTCCAAACAGCCAATATTGCCGCAATGACAACGTTTTCCATTTGGGTCAATTTGAATATGCCCGAGTTCACCAATGTTACCGTGACGGCCTTGCAAAACGCGCCCATCCAGAATGATGCCCGCACCTAAACCGTGGTGGATAGAGATAAGAACGGAGTTGTCATTATCTTGAGAATGACCAAAAAGCTTTTCTGCTAATGCCCAAGCTCGCGTGTCATTGGCAATGAAAACTGGCAAGCCTGTTGCTTTGTATATCTCTGGTCCAAGAGCAAGATTTTCGACATTGTAATGAGGCATCTGCAAAACGACACCTTGCTCTGAGTTCACGAGACCAGGCAGTGTAAGGGCAATACTGGTAACCCGATCCAGTTGATCCGCGTAAGTCTGAAAAAATTCATCAATTTCGTAAAGCAGGCGCTCAAGCACATCGTCTTGGTCAAGCTCGTGTATCTCGATTTTAGTATCGATCAGTACATCACCGCCTAACTCATGCAAAGCAATGGTTAAATAACCCCGCCCCAAACGCATTGACAAAAATTGCCAGCCTTCATTATTGACCTGCAAACCGACAGCAGGTCGACCACGACTCGTCGCTTCTTGTACTGTCGTTTCATGAATCAAGTGCGCTTCAATTAATTCTCGAGTGATTTTGGTGATACTAGCAGGAGCAAGCTCACTCTGCTTGGACAAATCAATTCGAGAAATAGGACCTTTTAGGTCAATTAGTTTATATACACGACCAGCATTGACCTGTTTGATATGATCAATATGGCCCGGTTGAGCCATGTACATCTTGCACTCCGAAATTCTATAACGGGACAATTTTTTTACTTTGCGAACTAATTGTGAAGTGAATTAATAAATCCCCGTGACAAGCATCACGTATAAACCTGTTTGTTTGTGTATTCAATCAAATAACGAAGAATCTACTCCTGTTAAATTGTTTGAAAAATAACTTATTTTTATCCACTAAATTATGAAGTAGTGCCTTTAAAGCAGCGCATTTTTATCAATAAGGCCATTGCCTGTCGAATATCTGTCTGTTTTACCGGGGTTACTCTTAATGTAAACATTCTGTGCATATACTTATATTCAAATAGCTTTAAGGTGTGGGCTCAGCAACGAGGCTAACCTTGAGAGCGATTGCGTAAAGTAAGGATAGAGTTCAAGTTACCTTTACACACACATTCATCGGAGAATCTATGACTTCCAAATTAAGACGAACAAAAATTGTCACTACGCTGGGTCCTTCAACGGATAAGGACAATATACTTGAGGAGATCATCAAAGCCGGTGCAAACGTTGTCCGTATGAATTTTTCACATGGAACCAGTGAAGACCACATTCAACGTGCGAACAAAGTCCGTACCATTGCAGCAAGACTTGGGCGTCAGGTTGCAATTCTTGGTGACTTACAAGGCCCTAAAATCCGTGTATCAACGTTTAAAGACGGCCAAGTCATTTTGAATGTGGGCGATAAATTCACATTAGATAGTGATTTACCAAAAGGTGAAGGCAATCAAGAATCTGTAGGGTTAGATTATAAAGAACTACCGCAAGATGTTTCACCAAATGACATTTTATTACTCGATGATGGACGCGTTCAGCTGCAAGTTACCAAAGTAGAGGGTAATAAAGTTCATACCCGTGTGATTGTCGGTGGTCCACTGTCCAACAATAAAGGGATCAACAAAAAAGGCGGCGGATTGTCAGCCGATGCGCTCACAGAGAAAGATAAAGCCGACATTCTTACCGCCGCAGCAATTCAAGTAGACTACCTTGCTATTTCATTCCCGCGTAACGGCGAAGACATGCATTACGCTCGACGCTTAGCCAGAGATGCAGGCCTTGAAGCCATGTTAGTGGCTAAAGTCGAACGAGCAGAAACCGTCGCGACCAATGAGTCTATTGACGACATTATTCTCGCATCCGATGTGGTGATGGTTGCACGTGGTGACCTTGGTGTAGAAATCGGTGACCCTGAGCTCATAGGTGTCCAGAAAAAACTGATTCGCCGCGCACGCAGTTTAAACCGTATCGTGATTACTGCGACACAAATGATGGAGTCCATGATTACTAGCCCAATGCCAACGCGTGCTGAAGTGATGGATGTGGCCAATGCGGTTCTAGACGGCACTGACGCGGTGATGCTTTCTGGAGAGACCGCTGCAGGTAAATATCCTGTAGAAACGGTCAAATCCATGGCCGAAGTATGTGTGGGGGCAGAAAAAATGTCGGAGGCAAGTCTATCAACCTATCGCTTAGATAGAACCTTCGAAACCGCTGAAGAAACCATCGCAATGGCAACCATGTACTCTGCGAATCACATGGAAGGAATTAAAGCGATGATCTCGTTAACTGAGTCCGGCAGGACTGCGTTGATGATGTCTCGCTTAAGCTCTGGCTTGCCAATATTTGCCTTATCACGGAATGAATCGACACTAAATCGAGCAGCATTATACCGAGGCGTGACACCTGTATATTTCGAGTCAAAAAGTGATGCGGGTTTACCAACGGCTCAAGCAGCGATTACTAGCCTTAAAGAGCAAGGGTTCTTGCACAAAGGTGATTTAGTCATTATTACTCAAGGCGATGTAATGGATGTTGTTGGCTCAACCAACTGCATGCGCATTCTACAAGCGTAGTCGTTATACCTAACCGGAGTTAACCACAAGAACCCGCAAATAAGGCTCCGAAAATGGAGCCTTATTTATATGCTTTGTATATTGCGCACATCGTGAACGTAAGAAGGTTTATGCACTCTCTCTACCATCAATTTCAACATCCAGCTGGTCGTAGAGTTGAACTAGGTTAAACCCAGCTTGAAGCCCAAGTTGATAGTCATGCTCTAGTGACTCTTGGTCACTTAACAAAGAAGAAGAACGAAGTCCCTCTTTAGGCGCAACTTGTAAAATAAAAGTGTCGTCAGGTGGAGCAGATATAAAGGCCTGAGTGAGCTCAAATGTTTGATAATGAATCATCAGCATGTCGGCTAAACCTGAATCAAAATTCTCACCAATCAGATGACTTAAACGATACAAGTTATCGGCACCGAACAACCAACGGCCTCCATTTAACAGCATTTTCCCTGCAAGCTTCGATTGATGTGCTGCATTAATTTTTTGTTGGAAGAACGACGCCCAATCCAGCTTCCACTGATTCACTTTTTGCTGCCATGATTGCTGTACTGAGTTGATAGACTCCCGATACCATTCGACAGGCACATCCCCCACCTCACTTTGGGCTCTCGCTTCAATCTCTGAAAACGGCTCTGTGCGAATGACAATAATGTTGCGAGCATTCTGACGCCACGCTTCTTGTACAGGGATAGAGGCAGACACGCCGCCATCCACAAACTTATTGCCATTTACGTCGACAGGTCCGTGATATAACTTGGGAATCGCACATGTCGCTAGCATAGTGTTAAACCACGAGTCATCCAAGATTGGTAGATATTGATCTGATAGCGTCTCTATATTCGTTACCGCAGCAAACGCCCCTCGTTTTCCCAATGCACTGCGACCTAAATCAAGGTCAAGCTTGTATGGGAAATCTTGAATCCGTTCTAATGCCCACTCTAAACCTAAGTACTGCTGCTTTCGGATATAGCGAAACAGATTAAAAAATTCAGGAGACGTTGTCAGCTCGGTAATAAAAGCTTTGCCCATGCCATGTTGACGACACAAGTAAGAACATAAGTTAAGTGCTCCGGCAGAGGTGCCATAGAATTCATCGAAAGGATCGAAGTTGGAAAGTAAAAAGGCGTCTAAAACGCCAGCGGTAAAAATCCCTCTCTGCCCTCCTCCTTGCGTGACTAAAGCAGTTTTACCATGCCTAAAGTGCTCATAAACTTTTACATCAAGCTCTGCATGGCTTTCTGTGATTATACCGCTGTTACGTATCATAGGCTCACGCCGTTTTGTTAAAACGTTTGGTAAAAGTGGTTATCTTAAGCTGTTGTAATAGCAATGATGCCAAATGACAAAAGCACTGCAAAAACAGTCACCACAATGATTAATGCGGATTTTAGATCGTGTTCCATAAACACCTCCTTAATATGTAACAAATTAATAACACCGGTGTGAAATATGTTCAAGATTTGCTTAATTTAGTCGCGCAATTTTGACTAACCCATCACAATTAGCTTAGTCATAATAAGGAGATAGGGCATGAACCAAAAACTCAGCTGGCTAGTAGGAATCATGATGATGAGTACTGCTATCAATGCACAAGCGAATATCATCGTTACGCCATACATAGGCTATACAGGAGGCGGCCAAGTAGAGGATGAAAGTGGTAATACATACGCTCTCGACCCCGCAGTGAATTACGCTCTTTCAGTCGAGACTCCCTTAGAAAAAGGAAGGATCGGATTGTTTTACTCCAATCAATCGACGGAACTTGAAAAGCTGTCCAACTCGGCAGATATACATTATCTGCACTTCCAAAGCAGCATGTACTATCCTGTCGCAGAAAATTGGCAAACCTATATCGGTGTAGGTTTGGGCGCTTCTTATGCCGATGTGGATTGGGTAGACAAAAAATACGGATTTTCGGCTAGCGCTTTTGCAGGGCTGGAATATGAATTTTCAAAGAACTTTGCATTAACGGCCCAACTGAGATGGTTAGGAACGGTCGTTGATAACGATACATCTGGCGCCTGTACTCTACCTAATGACGGCTCAAACTGTATCATTAAGTTCGATACTGATTGGATGAACCAATTCCAATCAAATGTCGGTTTTAGTTTCCGCTTCTAATTTTTATGCATGTTCCTTTGTAGGACTCGTCACAAAGAACGCTGAACGAGTCCTGCACAGAGCCGATAAAGGATATCGTCTAAACACCATTGTTTGGCAAAGTAACGAAGCATCATCTAGATAGGTGCACAAAAGATAGCCGTACGCCCTAATTCATCAAAATAGTCTTAAACACCAAAGCAATTATTAGATCCCAGTTATTTATTCCAGACAAACAACCAACCACCCACACAAAACCACAATCAAACTCAAATTTAACAAGATTAAAACCAGACAACGCATCTGAATTAACATTTAGATTCTATTGCGCTAAGTATTATTAGAAGTTAGTCTGATCAGTGAAAACAGATAAATATTTCAGTTTTATCAAACACACATCAAAATTTTAAGATTAATAATCTACTTTCTCTTACAGTAGCCAGAATATAGCTCTATAAAATTATAAAAAGTTAGAATTAAGGATAGAAAAGCTGATGGATAACAGCGGTCCTTTCTTCCAACTGTTTGCGCAATTATTACTGTGTTACGTAGAGAGCTTCATTCCTCAGGGAGTCTTATAGGAGTCAAATATGAAGCGAGAACAATGGGGATCCCGGGCGGGATTCATCTTAGCAGCAGTTGGGTCTGCTATCGGTTTGGGAAACATTTGGCGTTTCCCATACATGGCCTATGAAAACGGTGGCGGCGCATTTTTTATTCCTTACATTTTTGCCATGATCACTGCCGGTATTCCATTTATGATCCTTGAGTTCAGTATGGGACAAAAATACCGAGGCTCGGCACCAAAAACACTAGCGAAAATTCATTCTAAATTTGAATGGCTTGGCTGGTTCCAAGTTGGTGTGGCTGCAGTTATTGCCGTTTACTATGTGGCTGTTATCGGTTGGTCGATTTCTTACTTTGGGTTGTCGTTCACTCAAGGTTGGGGAACCGATACCAACGCATTTTTCTTTAGTGAATACCTAAAGCTAGGTGACAACTCACCAACAGACTTAGGCAGTATTCAATGGAAGATTGCTTTATCCATGGTAATTGCTTGGGCAATTACTTACACCGCTATTGCCAAAGGCGTGAAATCAGGAATTGAACGAGCATCTAAAATTATGATGCCAATCCTATTCTTGATGGTGATTTTCTTAATCGGACGTATGATTTTCTTGCCAGGAGCTCTAGATGGCGTGAACTACATGTTCGAACCCGATTTCAGCAAAATTTGGGATGTGAAAGTATGGGCAGCGGCATATGGTCAGATCTTCTTTACGTTAAGTATCGGCTTCGCCATTATGCTAGCTTACTCTAGCTACCTACCAGAAAAGTCGGACATAACGAATAACGCGTTTATGACCGTGTTGATCAACTGTGGCTTCTCGATCCTAGCCGGCATCATGATCTTCTCAGTATTGGGTTACATGGCTCAAGAGCAAGGTAAGCCGTTAACAGAGGTGGTATCTGCAGGCGTTGGCTTGGCTTTTGTTACTTTACCTGCGGCAATTAACCTACTACCTGCCCCATATATTCTTGGTCCACTGTTCTTCTTTGCACTGGTGGTTGCTGGTCTAAGTTCGCATATTTCAATTATGGAAGCCGTAACTTCAGCCATTATCGACAAGCTGAAGTGGAGCCGTAAAAAAGCTGCAAATGTTGTGATTGGTATTGGCTTCGTTGTCTCTATGGCGTTTGCTACCAATGGCGGTCTGCTGCTACTCGATCTAGTAGACCACTTTGCAAACAACGTTGGCATCATGGTTGGTGGTCTGGTTGAGATTGTCTTGATGGCGTGGCTATTGAAGCGCGTGCCAGAAGTACGTAATTACGTTAACGAGCGCTCTGATTTCTCTGTTGGTCAATGGTTCGAGATCTGCTTACGCTTCGTTACACCAATCATGCTCGCCATTATCTTAGCGACCAAGCTATACGCCCTAATTACTGAAGGCTACGGTGGCTATGATCTAACTTTAGGCTGGGCACTTATCGCCGCACTCTTTATCTTTGGTCTAGTGATCAACGCAGTGAACCGCAAGGAGACAGCAAAATGACAATCAGCGCAATTATTATGATGGTTATTGGTTTAGGTATCACTTGGGGCGGCGCTGCCGTTTGCATCAAGCGAGCCATGGATAAACAATAACAGTATTGCATTCCAAACAAAAAACGCCGGTATTTACCGGCGTTTTTTTATGTTTCTTTTATTCTAGAAACTGTACTTGATGCCAACGGCGCCGCCAAGTTGCAAGTCAGCACCTTTGTAAAGATCTAGCTCTGGGTGTATTTGACCATAAAGGTCCCAGCCGCGTGATAAATCCCAGTTCACGCCAAGTGGTACTCTCACACCAAACTCGTCATCCCATTCATACCAGCCACCAACGCCGACATACCAAGTCACAGGCATGTTTTGATCGAATGTTCCACGCTTAGCGATGTAATCAAACGCCATACCATCGTTTCCGATAATGCCACGATATTTGTTATCTAACTCTACAACAACACTTAATTGTTGATCGACAGCCATACCAACTGATAGATCCGTTGGTTCGCTTGCCGCCATTGCCGTACTAGAAACTAGTCCCAAAAATAAAATGAATTTGTTCTTCATACACGTTATCAATTATTCAAAAAAACATTATTCGCTATTCAAACATAATGGCGTATCAATATGTCAACGATGGGTAAGCTCGATGTATGAAAAAGCTGACAAAAGTAAAGATGAGTTTAGGATCACACTAAAAAAGGAACTGTCAGTTAATAAAATAGGAACTAAAAAAGGAGGCCGAAGCCTCCTTTTATGCATTACTATGAATGACTGCGATTAACCGTGGTTACGAATCCACTCATCCATTTCAGTTTTTAGGTTATCAGACTTAGTACCGAAGATAGCCTGTACACCACCAGCTACAACTACAACACCAGCAGCGCCTAGTTGTTTTAGCTTGTCTTGGTCAACAGCTGCTGTATCTGCAACTGCTACACGTAGACGTGTGATACATGCATCTAGACCAGTAATGTTAGCTTTACCGCCAAACGCTGCAACCAGTTCACCGCCCATATCAGAGCCAGAAGTTACAGCTGCACTTTCCGTTTCATCTTCACGGCCAGGTGTTTTTAGGTCAAGCGCTGTGATTACACCACGGAACACTACGTAGTAAATTACTGCGTAAACTAGACCAACGGCAATCATTAGCACCATCTTCTGAGCGTTACCAGATAGAACTAGGAAGTCGATCAGACCGTGAGAGAAAGAAGTACCGTGTACAAAGCCTAGAGTGTTCGAAACGATGTATGCAGAACCAGCTAGTAGAGCGTGGATACCGTATAGTAGTGGAGCAACGAATAGGAATGAGAATTCGATTGGCTCAGTAATACCAGTTAGGAATGAAGTCAGTGCAGCTGACGCCATGATACCCATTACTTTTGCACGGTTTTCTGGTTTAGCACAATGAGCAATTGCGATTGCTGCAGCTGGTAGACCGAACATCTTGAACATGTAACCACCCGCTAGCTGACCGAAGCCATTACCAGCAGCACGAGATGCTTCATCAGCAACTAGGTAACAAGTTAGTACACCATTTTGAGCTTCACCGGCAGCGTTAACACAAGAACCTGCTTCGAAGAAGAACGGTACGTTCCATACGTGGTGTAGACCGAATGGGATTAGAGAACGCTCAACAACACCGTAGATACCGAATGCTAGCTGTGGGTTTTGGTGTGCAGCCCAATCAGAGAATGCAGAAATTGCACCGCCAATTGGTGGCCAGATAACAGATAGGATAACACCTAGGATGATCGCAGCAAAACCAGTGATGATTGGCACTGCGCGCTTACCAGCGAAGAAGCCAAGGTACTCTGGAAGTTGGATTTTGAAGAAACGGTTGAATGCCCAAGCAGCCACACCACCGACAAGGATACCACCTAGTACACCTGTATCGATTTTCTCAACACCCATAACGCCCGCCATTACACCTAGCGTTGCCGTCATGATGCCGTAACCAACGATAGCTGCAAGACCTGCAACACCGTCGTTGTTAGTGAAGCCTAGCGCTACACCTACTGCAAATAGAAGTGCCATTTGGCCGAATACTGAACCACCAGCTTGTTCCATAAGATTAGAAACGATCTCTGGAATAAAGCTTAGATGGGCAGCACCCACACCTAATAAAATACCTGCAACTGGTAAAACTGATACTGGAAGCATCAGAGCCTTACCAACTTTTTGCAGGTTAGCAAAAAGGTTCTTAAACATGTTTATGCTCCTGATAAATTTATAAGTATTATTTGGGCACTAACGGCACACCCCCGTAGCCTAAAGGTTAGCACCCAATGAAAATGTAACCACAACTGCATTATATTTTCCGGCTCTAAATATATATTGATGACCCTCAAACTTTCCACACAGTTACGAAATTTAGTTTCAAAACAAGTCTTGGATCACACCCAAAAACAGCCGATGAAAAGGTTTGCATTGCACTTATACTACTGTTTTATAAGGAATTAATTATTTATATAATTAATTTTAAGGCGTAAATAAAATACGCCTCAATGTTATTTTTAGTAACAAAATTACATTTGTGATTTTTGAATGTTATTAAATCAACATTTTTAGTAAACATTAAACTCGTGAGCGTATCTGTTGTTTTTATCAACAAAAAAGGAGCCTAAGCTCCTTTTTTATGCTCTTATTATTTTTTCATCGCAAAAAAAGATTTCGGAAGTTTTCGGTGGTTTTTTGTGCCACTTCAGAAAGAGAGCACGATTTGAGTTGCGCAATATAAGAAGCGACTTCGACAACGTAAGCGGGTTGATTCTCTTTGCCACGATGAGGGACAGGAGCCAAGTAAGGAGAATCTGTCTCAATAAGAAGCTTCTCTAAAGGTAGAGTCTTCACCACTTCTTTTAACTCTGTAGCTTGACGGAAAGTAACAATCCCCGAGATAGAAATATAAAACCCCAGCTCCAGTGCAGCTTCAGCAAACGGAAGATCTTCTGTAAAACAGTGGATAACACCACCACATTTCTCTGCCCCACCCTTACGCAAAATATCTAGAGTATCCGCACGTGCGTTTCTGGTATGGATAATTAAAGGTTTGTTGAGCTCCACTGCAAGATCAACGTGTTGCTCAAAGCGCTCTTTCTGTAACGCGGCCGTTTCGGGCTTGTAATGATAATCTAAACCCGTTTCGCCAATAGCGACGACTTTTGCATTTGACGCATGGTGGCGCAATACGTCCATCGAAAAGTCGCTTTCAACATCAAGTGGATGCACACCGCACGAAGCATAAACATTGTCATAAGGCTCGATCATTTCCATCATTTTCGGGAAAGAATCCAGCGTTACTCCAACAGAAAGTAGTTCAGTTACGTTTGCTTGTTTAGCTTTGTTAATAACGTCTTCCACATTGATGTGGAGATCGTCGTAATTCAATTTGTCTAAATGACAATGAGAATCTACGAACATAATGCCTCTCGTGATTCAATTAACCAATTCATTGATAGTAGCTCAAGGTTCAGGCCAGGAAAGGCTTGCACCTGAGCTTTCAGGTTCATCAGCGCCTTCGCTGATGAGTACAAACCGTTATAGTTGTCCGGTTGAAACTTTGTCGCGCCCGGAAGCATTTGAGCTTCTGATACACCAAACTGCGCTTTCTGAGCATCTGTCAGTAAATACCATGCCCAGTCTAGTGATTGCTCTGAGTGTTTAGCGATTAAAGAAGCACACTCAGAAACGTCTGAAACAGGCGAAGACATTGCCTTAATAAAACTGCGTTCAAAAGCCAAGTAAGCTTCGAGCTCACCATTATTTAACGCATCCAATGTTTTTATTGGAGAGCCCATATTCAGTTTTAAGGCATAAGCAGGAACTTGCTTCGCCCCTTGTTCGTGCATCCATTGCATCGCTTGTTCCGCTGACGGAGGCGCAACAACCCAGTGTTGGCAACGGCTACGAATCGTTGGGAGCAGACGCTCCTGATTGTGGGTAAAGAGCAAAAACAAGCACTTTGCCCCAGGCTCTTCTAGCGTCTTTAACAGCGCATTCGATGCCGACTCGTTCATAGAGTCCGCCGGCTCTATTACAAATAGGCGGTAACCATTAAGCTGAGATGATTCCTGAGCAAGACGGTTACAAGCGCGAATTTGGTCCACCGTTATCGCCTTTCCTTCTTTCTCTGGCTTGATCCAGTGTAAATCAGGGTGGTTTTGAGATTGATTTAGCTGGCAGCTATGACAAAAACCGCATGCTTCACTCGCGTAATTTTGGCAAAGAAGTGCTTGGCTAAAAAACTCGATAAGTTTTTCGATGCCCAAGCCCTGCTCGCTTTGTAATAAAAGCGCACCTGGTATTCTGTCCGACTCTAACCCTACTTTGAGGTTATCCCATATTGGCTGTAGCCATGGATAATCATTTAACATGAGTCACCTAAATTTACGTTTCACTTATTGACGAGCTAGCCACTCGTTTAGAGCGTCCCGAATATCACGCGACACGCCTTCAATCGTCTGTTCTGCGTTAATGATAACGATGGAAGGATCGGCATGAGCAATCTCCAAATAACGCTCACGTGTACGCTCGAAGAAACTAATATCCATCTTCTCTATACGATCTAACTCACCACGCCCACGTGCACGCTCAAGCCCAACACGAGGGTCAATATCCATATAGAGAGTGAGAGCAGGTTTAAAATCACCAAGCGTTGTATCCCGGAGATTTTTCATTAACGATGCGTCAATCTGACGGCCACCACCTTGATAAGCTTGCGACGACATATCGTGTCGGTCACCAACCACCCACTGACCGTTTTCCAAAGCTGGTTTGATCACGTTCTCAACCAACTGAACACGTGCAGCGTACAGAAGAAGCAACTCCGTCATGTCCTTAAGTTCTTCGCCTTCGTGCTCTTCTTTCACCAGAGCGCGCATTTTTTCTGCTAGCGGTGTGCCTCCTGGCTCACGGGTATTTACGATATCCTCAATACCTGCCGCTTTTAGCGTATCTAAAACGGTTTTAATCGCAGTGCTTTTACCCGCGCCTTCTAGGCCTTCAACGACAATAAAGTTTGCTTTCATCATTTGTTCTTTCTTAGTTCTCTTAAATAGGCACGAACAGCACGGTTGTGCTCAGCAAGGGATTTCGAAAATACATGTCCGCCCTTTCCACTTGCTACAAAATATAAATAGTTGCTGCTTTCTGGATTCAAAGCCGCTTCAATGGAAGCTTCACCAGCCATCGCAATCGGTGTTGGTGGCAAACCATTGATGGTATAGGTGTTATATGGTGTCGGCGTACGCAAATCTTTCTTACGAATGTTGCCATCGTAGGCGTCACCCATACCATAAATAACTGTCGGATCAGTTTGTAACCGCATGCGTTTGTTCAATCGGTTGATAAACACAGAAGCGACGCGCTCACGCTCAGAATCAATAGCCGTCTCTTTCTCGATGATAGACGCGAGAATCAAGGCTTCATATTTGTCCTGTAATGGCAGCTTTTCTTGACGCGCTTCCCAGTTAGCATCCAGTATTTTATTGAGTTTTCGATGCGCTCGTTTTAATAACTGGCTTTCACTCGCACCCGCTGTGTAATGGTAGGTTTCTGCTAAAAACAACCCTTCTAGCTTTTCTCTCTCAATTCCGAGCTTCGCAGCCATTTCTTTTTCTGAAAGATCGGTTAAATCATGCTTTAAATAAGGAGCACTTTTTAGTTGATCTACCCATTCAGAAAAGCGGCTGCCTTCAACAAAAGTGATCGCAAACTGGTATTCTTTTCCAGTATTCAGATGCTCCAATGTTTGCGAAAGTGACATACCAGGCTCAAGTTGGTAAGTACCCGCTCGCACTTGCAACAATTCTGGATATAAGTGAGGAATTAAACGGATGTACTCCGATG
Organism: Vibrio sp. Vb1026; assembly: GCF_033338745.1. Lineage (NCBI taxonomy): Bacteria > Pseudomonadati > Pseudomonadota > Gammaproteobacteria > Vibrionales > Vibrionaceae > Vibrio > Vibrio sp. Vb1026. The sequence continues at coordinate 208,269 of NZ_JAWOTH010000003.1, read as the reverse complement.
TTTCAATCACCTCACCTTCAACTAAGGCGCGCATGACATGATGAAAGCTTGTACCACTTTCTACAGTAAACAGCTGAGGTTGTTCCAATAGAATAGGCTTTTCAACGTATTGTTTAGCCTGTGAAATTATATAAAAAACAGCTGCTGCGCCTATCACTGCGATCAGCACAACAAAAGCCAACAGTTTTTTAATCACGTAGTTAAATTCCCTTGCAGTCGTTGAGTCAATTTTCCTATCGGAAATATAGTCTTAGAGTTCGATGTCACTATGCTGCGAATAGGTGCGACACCTAATATTGAGTTACACATGAAAGCCTCGTCAGCACTCAGCAAATCTGGAAGTATAAAACGCCCCTCGATGACTTCAATATGACTTACTTTAAGTAACTCAAGCACCTTACGACGCATTACGCCCGTAACGCCTGATAAGGTCAGCTCCGGCGTAAATACTTTATTACCTTTAACCCAAAAAAGGTTGGCCATTGTAGTTTCAATGACATGGTTTTGCACATTTAACGTTATTGCATCTGCAAACTCTGTATTGTCGATTTCAGCCTTGGCGAGAATCTGCTCTAAACGGTTGTTGTGCTTATGTCCCGCAAGTAAAGGTTGAATCCCTAGACGAGTATTACAAACGCCCAAGTCCACACCTTGTTCTTGCCAAGATGAATAATGAGAAGGAAATGCAAAATTGGAAATCGTCACGATAGGGCCTTTAATCCCATTAGGGCTATACCCTCGCCCGCCAATACCGCGGCTAACGTGAATCTTCACCCCCGCTCGTGCGTCAGATAAAACCGCTTTGCTTGCCCAACCATGCACAACTTTCCAGTCAGGTGAAGAGATCTTCAAAGCGTCAAGGCAAGCACTCATGCGCTCAGTATGCTCCTGCCAGTAAACCAACTCTCCATTTTGGGTCAGGATGGTGGTAAAGCCTCCATCACCGTATTGGAATGAGCGATCACCTAGCTCTACATGCGTTTGCGGAACTCCATTTACCCAAAACATTCACGTACCTTCAAATTAGCAGACAACAAATAAAACAAAACGGCTCAATGCTAAGCATCGAGCCGTTAGAATACAAGTTTCGCTTATCTAAATAAGGTTAGATAGTGTTACTCAGCGAACTTTTTGAAGATCAAAGAACCGTTTGTACCACCAAAGCCAAACGAGTTACAGATAGCGTATTCCATACCTTCAACTTTGCGCGCAGTGTGCGGCACAAGGTCGATGTCTAGACCTTCTTCTGGATCATCAAGGTTAATCGTTGGTGGAACGATTTGGTCAACCAAAGACATAACCGTGATAATTGCTTCAACAGAGCCTGCTGCACCTAATAGGTGACCAGTCATAGACTTAGTTGATGATACAAGTACTTGCTTCGCACCTTCTTCACCAAGAGCACGTTTCACGCCCTTGATTTCTGCAACGTCGCCAGCAGGAGTAGATGTACCGTGAGCATTCACATAACCTACTTGGGTACCTGTGATGTTCGCGTCACGCATTGCCGCTTCCATCGCAAGTGCACCACCAGAGCCATCTTCGCTTGGAGAAGTCATGTGGTAAGCATCACCAGACATACCAAAACCAACCAGTTCTGCGTAAATCTTCGCGCCACGTGCTTTTGCGTGTTCGTACTCTTCAAGCACCATCATGCCAGCACCATCACCTAGAACAAAACCATCACGGCCTTTATCCCATGGGCGAGACGCTTTTTGAGGCTCTTCATTACGAGTAGATAGTGCTTTAGCTGCACCGAAGCCAGCCATGCCAAGAGGCGTAGAAGCTTTTTCTGCACCACCAGCAACCATCGCATCTGCATCGCCGTAGGCAATCATACGTGCTGCATGGCCGATATTATGCAGGCCAGTAGTACATGCGGTAGAAATCGCGATATTTGGACCACGGAGACCACGCATGATAGATAGGTTACCTGCAACCATGTTTACAATGGTCGAAGGAACAAAAAATGGGCTAACTTTGCGAGGGCCTTTGTCTACTAATGCAGTATGGCCAGTTTCGATAAGGTCAAGACCGCCAATGCCTGAGCCGATAGCAACACCAACTCGAGCCGCATTTTCTTCGGTAATTTGTAAGCCAGAGTTATCAAGAGCTTGAATACCCGCTGCAATGCCGTACTGGATGAAAAGGTCCATCTTACGAGCATCTTTTTTAGACATGTACTCTGTGCAATCGAAATCTTTAACAAGACCTGCAAAACGAGTTGAGAAGTTCGTAGTATCAAAGTGCTCGATATTTACGATACCACTTTGACCTTCTAGCAGGGCTTTCCAAGATGACTCTACTGTGTTGCCTACCGGTGACAACATACCCATGCCAGTGACAACTACACGACGCTTGGACACGATATAATTCTCCGGGAATTGAATATTTCTATGAGAGGATAGAAGAAGTTAGAAAGAACACAGGCGGTCTAGGAGACCGCCTGGGAGAGCTAATTACTGAGCGCTGTTTACGTAGTCGATTGCAGCTTGAACAGTAGTGATCTTCTCAGCTTCTTCGTCAGGAATCTCAGTGTCGAATTCCTCTTCTAGAGCCATAACTAGTTCTACAGTGTCTAGAGAATCAGCACCTAGATCATCAACGAAAGAAGCTTCGTTTTTAACTTCTGCTTCGTCTACACCTAGCTGTTCAACAATGATTTTCTTTACGCGTTCTTCGATGTTGCTCATTTTTCTTTTCCTTTACAGATTTCGCCTAATGCGATGATTCCGTAGTTTATTCGAACTATTGAAAGTTGCAAGGGGGTCCTTGCTGGTCAAACCACAAAATTAGCGAATTTAACCGAATTTCAATACATTTTTGACTTAAATCATGCACAAATCTTGCGCATAAGCATGACAAGTTCATGACAGTTAACTGCAACTATAGGCTATTTTTCACAATGTAAAATAGCTTATTTTGCATAAACTGTCGCATTAAACCATGTACATGCCACCATTTACATGCAAAGTTTCACCAGTAATGTACGCTGCTTCAGGAGAAGCAAGGAAAACTACTGCTGATGCAATTTCACGTGGGTCACCTAAACGACCTGCTGGCACGTTCGACAAAGTTGCCGCACGTTGGTCATCACTTAGCGCCTTAGTCATGTCAGTTTCGATGAAACCAGGAGCAACAGTGTTCACTGTTACACCACGAGACGCAACTTCACGAGCCATTGATTTAGTAAAACCAATCACGCCCGCTTTCGCTGCTGCGTAGTTAGTTTGACCAGCATTACCCATGGTACCAACAACAGAGCCTACGTTGATGATACGACCCGCACGTTTTTTCATCATACCTCGTAAAACCGCTTTAGACATGCGGTAGATAGGCGTTAGGTTGGTATCGATGATGTCGTTCCACTCATCATCTTTCATGCGCATCAATAGGTTGTCACGAGTAATACCAGCGTTATTCACCAGAATATCGATCACACCAAATTCTTCGTTGATCGTTTTTAATGTCGCTTCGATAGACTCGACATCAGTCACGTTAAGCGCTAAGCCTTTACCGTTATCACCAAGATACTCGCTGATAGCAGCCGCACCACTTTCAGAAGTAGCAGTACCGATAACCGTAGCACCTCGCTCGACAAGAAGTTCCGCGATCGCGCGGCCAATACCACGGCTTGCGCCGGTAACTAGCGCGATCTTACCTTCTAGATTCATCATGTTGTGTTTCCTTTTCTTATCGCAAATTTATCGCTTGATGGATTACTTCGCAGCGTCTAGCGATGCGATATCATTCACTGCTGCTGCAGTTAGCGTTTTCACGATACGTTTTGTTAGACCTGTTAAAACTTTACCAGGACCAAGCTCAAGAAGATTTTCTACGCCTTGTTCGTGCATCAGTTCAACTGTTTCAGTCCAACGAACTGGGCTATGTAGCTGACGAACAAGCGCATCTTTGATTTTTGCAGGATCTGTCTCAGCAACCACATCAACGTTGTTGATAACTGGCAGCTGTGGTGAGTTAAATTCGATAGACTCAAGAGCTACAGCAAGTTTTTCCGCTGCTGGCTTCATAAGTGCACAGTGTGAAGGTACTGAAACAGGAAGAGGAAGCGCACGCTTCGCACCAGCTTCTTTACATAGCGCACCAGCTCGCTCTACTGCGTCTTTGCTACCAGCGATAACGACTTGACCAGGCGAGTTAAAGTTTACTGGAGAGACCACTTCGCCTTGCGCTGCGTCTTCACACGCTTTTGCAATCGCATCATCAGCCAAACCGATAATCGCGTACATTGCGCCAGTACCAGCTGGTACTGCTTCTTGCATAAGTTGACCACGTAATTCAACCAGCTTGATGGCTTCTTTAAAGTCGATAACACCCGCACATACAAGTGCTGAGTACTCACCTAGGCTGTGACCGGCTAGGTTTGCTGGTTGCTCTAAGCCAAGTTCCTGCCATACACGCCAGATTGCAACAGATGAAGCTAGCAAAGCTGGTTGAGTACGGAAAGTCTCGTTTAAATCTTCTGCAGGTCCATTTTGAACAAGCGCCCATAGATCGTAACCTAGTGCGTCAGATGCTTCTGCAAATGTTTGTTTTACTACGTCATATTGTTCGCCTAGTTCTGCAAGCATACCTACAGCTTGAGAACCTTGACCTGGAAATACGATAGCAAACTTGCTCATGTTGTTTTCCTTTAAGCAAAGTAAAAAGAAATAAGATGCACCAAGTGCACCTTAAATTTTGAATTCTTGTGAAACTTAGAACTTCACAAGGGCCGAGCCCCAAGTGAATCCGCCGCCAAACGCTTCAAGAAGCAGAGTTTGACCGCGTTTAATACGACCATCACGTACCGCTTCATCTAGTGCTGTTGGCACCGTCGCAGCTGATGTGTTGCCGTGTTTATCAAGTGTAATCACGACTTGGTCTAGTGACATCGAAAGTTTCTTCGCTGTCGCTGAAATAATGCGGTAGTTCGCTTGGTGCGGCACTAGCCAGTCTAGTTCAGACTTATGCATGTTGTTGGCTTCAAGCGTATCTTTTACTAGTTTCGATAGCTGAGTTACAGCGACTTTGAATACTTCGTTCCCAGCCATATGAAGCCATTTATCCGCATCTTGCCCCCGCACAGGTACAGGTAGGCTTAGAAGCTCTCCGAATTGACCATCCGAGTATATGTGGGTAGAGATAATGCCAGGCTCTTGGCTAGCGCCTACGACAACGGCTCCGGCACCATCACCAAATAGGATAATGGTTGAACGGTCTGTCGGATCACACGTTTTAGACAAAGCATCTGAACCAATCACAAGTACGTTTTTGCACATACCAGATTTGATATGTTGGTCTGCAACAGATAATGCGTACACAAAACCAGAGCAAGCAGCGGCTAAGTCAAAAGCTGGACAACCTTTAATGCCAAGCTTTGCCTGCACCTGACACGCAGATGAAGGGAAAGTATGGCTACTGCTCGTTGTGGCTACGATAATCAGGTCGATATCGTTTTTATCAATACCCGCCATATCGATAGCGTTTTCAGCTGCGTAGAATGCCATGTCTGCTACAGTTTCGTTTTCTGCAGCAATTCGACGCTCTTTAATACCCGTGCGAGCAACGATCCACTCATCACTTGTATCTACCATTTTCTCTAGATCTGCGTTTGTACGCACCTGAGATGGCAGGTAGCTGCCAGTACCTAAAATTTTGCTATACATGAAGACTAATAATGCCTCTCGAGTAAAACCGCTTCCAAACGATCGCTAATACGGCTTGGTACTTGTCGTTTGACCTCGTGTACTGCCTCGCCAAGTGCATTGACAATCGCAGATACATCCGCACTTCCATGGCTTTTTATGACAATGCCGCGCAATCCTAGCAAACTTGCGCCGTTATACTGGTCGGGGTTCAGTGTTTTTAGTTCATTAAACAGCCTAGAAAACAACTTTCTAGCTATCCAACCCTTTATCGTTGATGCCATTATGCTGGTTTTAATTTTTTCGATAAAAAGTTGAGCTGTTCCCTCACTGGCTTTTAAGCATACGTTGCCGACAAATCCATCACAAACAATGACGTCCGCAACATCATGCAAAATTTGATTACCTTCAATATAACCGACAAAGTTAATCGCATCGGTCTGAGAAAGCATTTCTGCGCAACGTTTGACTAAATCGTTACCTTTAATCTCTTCTGCGCCAATATTGAGTACAGCAACGCGAGGAGGACGACCCAAGTGTTCTTCAGCTAATGCACTGCCCATTACAGCAAATTGGAACAAGCTATCAGCATCGCACGATACATTCGCCCCCAGATCCAGCATCCAAGTACGCTTTCCGGTAATCGTCGGTAAAGCGGAAACTAAAGCAGGACGTTCAATGCCAGGAAGTAACTTAAGAATGAAACGCGATAGTGCCATTAATGCACCGGTGTTGCCACCACTAACACAAGCATCCGCTTTCTGCTCAGAAACCAAATCGATAGCCATACGCATAGAACTATTTTGGCTATTACGTAACGCCAATGAAGGTTTTTCTGAGTTCGAGATAACTTTCTCGCTGTGAAGAATAGTCAAGCGGGAACTGGTCGAGGTACCGAGTTGAGATAATTGAGACGTGATCAGAGATTGATCACCAATAAGAATCACTTTTAGCTCTGGGAAATGAGACAGTGCCTGCACGGCGGCAGGCACTGTTACGCGTGGACCGAAATCCCCGCCCATTGCATCAAGTGCAACGGTAATACTTTGCAAAGGTTCAACCTTACTTGTTGATAACCTTTTGACCACGGTAGTAACCTTCAGCAGTTACGTTGTGGCGTAGGTGAGTTTCACCAGAAGTCGCGTCTACAGATAGAGCAGCTGTAGTTAGCGCATCGTGTGAACGACGCATACCGCGCTTAGAACGAGTTTTACGGTTTTTCTGTACGGCCATTGACCCTACTCCTATACTATTGGGTTAAAAACCTGAAGAAGAATCGGCTACCACACCTATTACTTTTTCAGACTTTTCAAAACGTCGAATGGATTCGGTTTTTCTTCCTCAATTTCTTCAGGAATCTCACCAAAAACCATGTTATTTGAATCAACGCTACAATCCGCTTCATCGTGCATCGCAATTTGAGGTAATGCTAAGATGAACTCGTCTTCAACAAGTTGTATGAGGTCTAATTCACCATATTCATTTAGATCTACCAAATCATAAATTTCTGGTGCTTCCTGTTCTGTTTTCTCACCGTAGTAAGGAGTAGAAAGGAATTCAACTTCGCACTCATGTGCGAATACCTCATTACAACGCTGACACTCTAAATCGACTTCGATGTTAGCTTTACCAGAGATAACAACGAGTCGCTGTTCATCCATCCCAAATGACAATGAGACTTCTGCGTCGCGTTTTACGCCTTCAGTTGTTTCCACTAAGCGCTTGAAAAGACTAGCTTGGATGATGCCATCGTAATCCAATCGTTTCTGTGCAGCTTTAGCTGGGTCAACCGTTCGCGGTATTTTTACCTTTTGCATAGGGCGCGAATATTATCTTCCAAATCAAAATTAGTCAAAGAAAAAGGCAAAAAAGTTGTACTTTTTTACGCTTAACATACAGAGCATTAGCCAGAATCATTTTTGATCTATTATCCTATTGGAAATGCTCCCACGAATTGTAATTCAAAATGAAAAATTACCAACTGGTTTTAGCCTCAACCTCCCCTTTTCGTAAACAACTGCTTGAAAAGCTCTCACTACCATTCGTTTGTTTATCACCTGATTGCGATGAAACACCTTTTGACCAAGAAACGCCAACTGAACTTGTGCAGAGACTGGCCCAAGAGAAAGCAATATCTTGCCAGACGGATAAAGCAAGTTTAGTTATCGGCAGTGACCAAGTTTGTGTCATTAATGGTGAAATCGTTGGCAAGCCTTTAAATAGAGATAACGCGATAAATCAACTTTTGGCTCAAAGTGGAAAAGTCATCACTTTCTATACTGGTCTTGCGGTACATAACACCGTGACAAACCATACAGAAGTCGGCTTTGATTCTTTCGAGGTGCACTTTAGAGATTTAACGCTTGAACAAATCGAACGCTACGTCGACAGGGAAGAACCTTTTTACTGCGCAGGCAGCTTTAAAAGCGAAGGCATGGGAATTTGTTTGTTTACGAAATTAGTTGGTAAAGACCCGAACACACTTGTCGGACTACCATTGATTGATTTGATTGATATGTTGCATGTTCAAGGACTCGATGTCCTTTAACCCAAATACGATAAAAGGGAGCCACAGGCTCCCTTTTGCATCCGCGAGGAAAACATGGTTACGCGTTTCTTAAACCCGCCAACACTTTTTCTAGTTTCGGTTCCATCGGTGCGTTGATTTCCATCCACTCATCATTTGATGGGTGTTGGAACTTGATGTTTGCCGCGTGTAGGAACAAACGATCTAAACCAACTTGACCTGTGTAAGCGTCAAAGCGACGATCACCGTAGCGATCATCCCAAGCGATTGGGTGACCAGTGTATTGCGTATGAACTCGTATTTGGTGAGTTCGACCAGTAATCGGACTCGCCTGAATCAATGTAGCTTGTTCGAACTTTTCCAAAATCTTAAAACGCGTTTCTGACGGCTTACCATTAGGGTTAACACGAACAATACTGTTCACTTCGTTTTTGAGCAGTGGCGCGTTCACAACCTTACAACTGCTTTTCCATTGCCCCATGACAAGAGCTAAGTAAAACTTCTTTACTGTCTTTTCACGAAACTGGGCTTGCAAGTGACGAAGTGCAGAACGCTTCTTAGCAACCAGCAAAATCCCTGAAGTATCACGGTCAATACGATGCACAAGTTCAAGAAAGCGAGCTTGAGGACGCAGAGCCCTAAGCGCTTCAATCGCACCAAACTTTAAACCACTGCCACCATGCACAGCGGTGCCAGATGGTTTGTTTAGAATCAACATATGGTCATCTTCGAAGATAATCATATTTTCCAACTCAGCGACTTTGTTAAGTTTCGTACTTGGTGCGACATCGTCATCTTTTTTCTCGACGGTCACCGGTGGAATACGAACGAGATCGCCTGCTTTTAACTTGTACTCTGCTTTTATACGCTTTTTATTTACGCGCACTTCGCCCTTACGCACAATTCGGTAAATCATGCTTTTAGGAATGTCTTTTAATTGGTTGCGCAAAAAATTATCAATGCGCTGACCCGCCATATCTTCGTCGATGTCGACGAACTGGACTTTTGTTCTTATTTCGTTCATGGGCGGTATTGTAAACTCAATTTCGTGCGACTTCACATTATTCTTGTCGTAAAAGAAACACTCGGTGGCACATACTGGTCTAAATTTCGCCAAGCTTTTGTTTAAATTATTAAAACTCTCAATCAAGTTCTCAATTTGTTTTCTGTCCTGAACAGTTTGCACATCTCAATTGCTTATGAAACAGCCAGTTATAAATTAGAAATTTTGAGTTTAGCGGCAAATTTTCTATCGTTTGCGTGAAAGCAGATTGCTGATAGCCACGCGCACTGCTATAGTTCACAGCTGCTAAGGAAGGTTTGGTTACATTTTATTCATTACCAATCATTTATCCTCAAGCAATGTGAGTAGATCGTTGAAGGTCGAGTGCAGCATTGGCGTGAGACACATCGAATTCAACACTCTTGCCACCCTACTCCTCGCATATTCACGTTGAGTACCTACCGCCCAAATAGCGGGTCACAAGTCTACGTTTCCAACAGAAACCACAAGAGGCTTGTGATGACTGAAGTGCCCGAGAGCATCCCCTTCCAGCCGGGAGGCTGCAAAATACAAGCCATGGGATCAGGCACCGTGAAAGAGCGAAAAAACAGTGGCAAGTCGACAAGAAAGATATAAAAGAAAAGACAACGAGAATTTTCAATGAAAAGAATGTTAATTAACGCAACTCAAAAAGAAGAGTTGCGTGTCGCTCTGGTTGATGGCCAGCGACTTTTCGATCTTGATATCGAGAGTCCAGGTCATGAATCTAAAAAAGCGAATATCTACAAAGGACGTATCACACGTATCGAACCAAGCTTAGAAGCCGCATTTGTTGATTACGGCGCCGAGCGTCACGGTTTCCTCCCTCTCAAAGAAATTGCCCGCGAATATTTCCCTGAAGGTTACACCTACCAAGGTCGTCCAAGCATTAAAGAAGTGCTAACGGAAGGCCAAGAAGTTATCGTTCAAGTGGAAAAAGAAGAACGTGGAAGCAAGGGCGCAGCTCTTACTACTTTCATTTCTCTTGCTGGTAGTTACCTTGTTCTGATGCCTAACAACCCTCGTGCTGGCGGTATTTCTCGTCGAATCGAAGGTGACGAGCGTACTCAACTAAAAGCCGCATTAAGTACTTTGGAACTGCCTCAGGGCATGGGCCTAATCGTACGTACTGCTGGCGTTGGCAAGAGTGCTGAAGAACTTGAGTGGGATTTGAATGTACTACTTAACCACTGGGGTGCAATCAAAGGTGCAGCGGACTCGAACCCTGCTCCATTCTTAATCCACCAAGAAAGTAACGTTATCGTTCGTGCAATCCGTGACTATTTGCGTCGTGATATTGGCGAAATCTTAATTGACAGCAACACCATCTACGAACGTGCAAAAGAGCACATTCAATTGGTGCGCCCTGATTTCCTTAACCGCGTTAAGAAATATGAAGGCGAAGTTCCACTATTCAGCCACTACCAAATTGAAAGCCAAATTGAATCAGCTTTCCAACGTGAAGTGCGTCTGCCATCCGGTGGTTCTATTGTTATTGACCCAACCGAAGCACTAACGTCTATCGATATCAACTCTGCTCGTGCAACCAAGGGCGGTGATATTGAAGAAACAGCCCTAAACACGAACCTAGAAGCAGCCGACGAAATTGCTCGCCAGTTACGTCTACGTGACTTGGGTGGCTTAGTGGTTATCGACTTTATCGATATGACACCTGTTCGCCACCAACGAGAAGTAGAAAACCGTCTACGTGAAGCCGTTCGTCTTGATCGCGCTCGTGTACAAATCGGTCGTATTTCTCGCTTTGGTTTGTTGGAGATGTCACGTCAACGTTTAAGCCCTTCTCTAGCAGAAGCAAGCCACCACATCTGTCCTCGCTGTAGCGGTACTGGAGTCGTTCGCGACAACGAATCTCTAGCACTTTCTGTACTTCGTTTAATCGAAGAGGAAGCACTGAAAGACAATACAGCGCAAGTTCTCGCAGTTGTACCTGTGCCAATCGCTTCTTACTTGTTGAACGAAAAACGTCGTTCAGTTAACCATATCGAACGCATTCAAGAAGTGAAGATTACGGTTGTTCCAAACTCTGACATGGAAACGCCGCACTTCGAAGTTATCCGTGTTCGTGAAGGTGAAGAGTTCGATCTGATTTCTTACCTACTTCCTAAAAAACTGGAAGCAATGAAAGAAGCGGAAGGTAAAGAGCCAGCGGAAGTTGACGTAAAACCAAAACGAATTGAAGAGCCAGTTCTTAAAGGCTTTGCGGCTCCGTCTCAAACCGCACCTGCACCAGCAGCTAAACCAGCTCCTGAGGCGAAGAAGAAAGAACAAAACGTTGAACAAGAAGAGAAACCTGGATTGTTCAGCCGTCTGTTTAAAGCACTTGGTAGCTTCCTATTCGGTGGTTCTGAAGAAACAAAAGAAGAACAGAAACCTCAGGAAGAGAAAAAACCAAATCGCGATAATCGACGTAACAAACGTGATCGCAACGATCGTCGTCGCAATAACAACCAGCGCGATAATCGCGATAACCGACGTCGTCGTAAGCCTCGTGATGAGCAGGCTAATGAGCAAAACGAAGCTCAACAACAAACAAATAAACCGCAAAACCGTAACCAAAAGCGTAAACCTAAAGCTCAACAGGCAGATAAAGCCCAAGAGCAGAAAGCAAACGCAAAAGTAGCGGAAAAAGGTCTGCAGCTAGCAGCGGAAGCTCGTACTGAAACAAAACCAGAAGAGAGCAAACCGAAGCAGCAAAATGCGAAAGCAGAAAAAGTGAAAGAGCGCCGCCAACGTCGCAAATTGAACAAGTCTGTACGCGTTAAGGACCAAGAAGCTATTGAGAAGAAAGCCGAAGAAACAACGGTTAAGACTCAAGAAACGGTTGAAGCTAAAGTTGAAAAGCCAACAGAAGCAGCGGTAGAGGCACAGCTAGACAACAAGCAAGCAGAGTCTAAGCAACGTCGTAATCGTCGTTCGCCACGTCACCTGCGTGCAAGCGGCCAGCGTCGTCGCCGTGGCCGTGATCGCCGCCCTAACCCGTTCCGCCTACGTAAGGGAGGTGTCGCTTCTCCTGAAATGGCTATGGGTAAAGTAATGCCACGTTACATTCCGAAACCAGCACCTAAGAAGGAAGAGCGAGTTAAGGAAGAAGCTGTAGCAGCAGTACCTACAATCCAAGGTGGCTTTGCGTGTCCAGAAATGGCAATGGGTAAAGTGATTATTCGTCGCGAGCAACCTGTCGTAACAGATGCGCCAGTTGTTGAACACAAGGTTCAAGAAACCGTTGAAGCGAAAGTGGAAGCTCCAGTAGTAGAAGCACCTGTTGTTGAAACAGTAATCGCAGAAAAAGCTGAATCGGCAGTAGTAGAAACAGCATCGGTAGAGCCTATCGTTGAAGCAGCAAAAGAGATTGTAGCCGAAGCGCCAGTAGATAAACCAGAGCCTAAAGTCGAAGCCATTAAAGTTGCTGCTAAGCTAAACGCTAGCGCACCGATGACGAAAGCACCTGGCCCTCAAGAGCTACGCGAAATCACGGTTGCAGCAGCACCGTTCAAAACCGAACGTTACCAAGCTAAAGGTGCGGGTAGCCAAGTGGCTAAAAACCGCGCATCAGCAGAGATGACAAAGCCTAACTTTAACTAGGCTAAATCATTACGTTCAACTGCTTAACGGCATAAATAAATTAAAGGCTACCATCTGGTAGCCTTTTTTATCTTCATATTTGCCCAATAAATTGTTCATATAAATACCAATTCGTGATCACATTTGTACGCCATTATTCGTATCATTCTTGAACTTAATCACACTTTTCGGTAGCATGCGCCGACTCAAGTTTTCGACACCATTCTGATGCTGCTCTTTTAATACTACGGTTTACACTGCAATGTTTGATTAGAAATCAACCACTCAGTGGCTTGTGCAAATACGAATATGTGTCGGGTTTAACTCATTGCAAAGAGAACTTAAAAACAAACATGTTCGAATTTCCCCAATTTTCTAAGCACTCCGTAAAAAATGATGTGCTATCAGGCTTAACCGTTGCGCTAGCATTGGTTCCTGAAGCTGTCGCATTTGCGTTCGTCGCAGGCGTAGATCCGATGGTCGGTCTTTACGCTGCATTCATCGTTGGTCTTATTACTTCCATTTTCGGTGGTCGTCCCGGCATGATCTCTGGTGCAACAGGTGCCATGGCAGTCGTAATGGTTTCGCTTGTCGCGACTCACGGTGTCCAGTACCTATTCGCAGCCATCATGCTCGCTGGTATACTTCAAATTGCCGCTGGTATGTTTAAATTGGGTAAGTTCATCCGTATCGTGCCTCACCCTGTGATGATTGGTTTTGTGAACGGTCTGGCTATTGTTATCTTCCTAGCTCAGTTGGGTCAGTTTAAAGCGCCAGATATCAACGGCATGCTTACTTGGCTACCACAAGACCAAATGCTACTAATGCTTGGTTTGGTTGCGCTAACTATGGCAATCATTCACTTTCTACCAAAAATCACAACGGCTGTACCCTCTTCACTTGTTGCAATCGTAACGGTGACTGCTTTAGTGGTTGGTTTGGATCTGGAAACTCGTACTGTTGTTGACTTCCTGCGTACAATGTCTGGTGATGAAGCGGCAACACTCGCAGGTTCACTACCAACCTTCTCTATTCCGGCGGTGCCATTTACGCTAGAAACTCTACAAATCATTCTTCCATACGCGATCATTCTAGCGGCCATTGGTCTAATTGAATCTCTACTAACACTGACAGTTTTAGATGAGATGACGAATACTCGTGGTCAATCTAACCGCGAATGTATCGGTCAAGGTATGGCAAACATGACGTGTTCTGTGTTTGGCGCAATGGGTGGTTGTGCGATGATTGGTCAGTCGATGATCAACGTAAACTCAGGTGGTCGCGGCCGTCTATCTGGTATCGTTGCGGCTATCGCTCTATTGATGTTTATCTTATTCGCTTCTTCGCTAATTGAAATGATCCCACTCGCTGCTCTGGTTGGTGTGATGTTCATGGTTGTCATTGGTACATTCGAATGGGCAACATTTAAGCTAGCACGCCGCGTACCGAAGCAAGACTTCTTCGTTATTGTTCTTGTGACCGTTGTTACTGTTCTTACTGACCTTGCTGTTGCCGTAGCGGTTGGTGTTATCATTTCTGCATTAATGTTTGCATGGCAACACGCTAAGCACATCTATGCCGACACGTGCTTAAACGAGGAAGGTTCAAAAGAGTACAAGATTCACGGCCCTATTTTCTTTGGCTCTGCGGCTAACTTCCTGGAGTTGTTTAACGCGCCTGAAGATCCAAAAGATGTGATTGTCGATTTTGCAGACTCTCGCGTGACAGATCACTCTGCAATTGAAGCCATTGAAACACTGGCTGAGCGTTACAATGCTCAAGGTAAAACGCTGCACCTTCGTCACCTAAGCCCAGATTGTCGTAAACTTTTGGACAAAGCTGGCAGCTTGGTTGAAATTAACGTGAAGGAAGACCCAAGCTACAAAGTCGCAACCGACATACTAGCGGGTTAACACGAATAAAAAGGGATGAGCTGAGCTCATCCCTTTTTCTATTGTCTTCAAGCACGGCGATTATAGCTTCTTCAAAATTGCGTCTGATGCCTCTTCGATTAAATCAAGCACCAGTTCAAAGCCATCTTCCCCACCATAATATGGGTCCGGGACTTCGTCGTAACCTGACTCAGAATGACTTAAAAATAACGATACTTTGTGTCGATACTTCAACGGACAAATATCCAATAAATCGGCCAAATTTGCTTTATCTGCGGCTAATATAAGGTCAAACTTTTCAAAGTCATCAATGGTGACTTGGCGCGCTTGCATTCCTTTAAAAGAATAACCTCGCTGCTTTCCTGCTGCCATCGCTCTTGAATCCGGTCGGTTTCCTGCGTGGTAGCCAATTGTACCTGCCGAATCAACCTCTACTTCAACGCCTAGCTTTTGAGCTTTCGCTCTTAACACTGCCTCTCCAGTTGGTGACCGACAAATGTTTCCCATACAAACAACAAGTATTTTCTTCATTTTATTCCCTGAATTATCGGTGGTTTTTCTTCACGATATGTTGGTCTATCATAGCGAGATAAATCAATGAACCCAAATTAGCTTGGGCACAGCACGAAAAGGAATTGAGGAAGTATTATGTCTATCGAAGAAAATAAAGAAGCACGCCATAAAGCTCGCCAACAAAAAGTCAAAGAACAGGTAGACGCAAAAATCGCTGCTGCTCAAGAGGAAAAAGGTCTGCTACTGATCATTACCGGAAATGGTAAAGGTAAATCGACATCAGGATTCGGTACGATCGCACGCGCAGTGGGTCATGGTTTGAATTGTGCTGTCGCGCAGTTTATTAAAGGTACTTGGGACAACGGTGAGCGCAACCTACTTGAGAAACTCGGCGTTGAATTCCAAGTAATGGCAACCGGCTTTACGTGGGAAACTCAAAACAAAGCCGCTGATACCGAAGCAGCGCAAGGCGTATGGCAAGAATGTAAGCGCATGCTGCAAGACGACTCTATCGATGTCATCTTATTTGACGAGCTAACTTATATGGTGAGCTACGGCTACATCGACTTAGACGAAGTGGTCGAAGCACTGAGCAACAGACCTAAAATGCAGTCGGTTATTATTACTGGGCGTGGCGCACATCGAACCCTGATTGAAATGGCCGATACCGTTTCTGAAGTGAAAAATGTAAAGCACGCATTTGAATCTGGCGTAAAAGCCCTCAAAGGCGTCGATTGGTAACACTCGCAGAGTAATTTAAAAAGGGTTGGCAAAATGCCAACCCTTTTGATTTTCACGCACGGTTAGTTGAAAAGATTCTTCAATAAACCATCGACCGCATCTTTGGTTTTCTCGTCTTTGATTTTGTCCGTTAGCTTCTCCACGCCACGATCGATTTCTTTTTGAGCTTTCTGCTTCAGAACATCATCGAATACGAGCTTGAATTTAGGATCTGCCCACTTACCAGACACATTGATTGGAATCGTGATGTCTTTCAGCTCATCTATATCTTTACCGCCCTGGCCTTCTAGGCTGCCTACAACTGACGTGCTGATAGTAAAGTCGACTGTTTCATTGATGTAGTTTGCGGTACCTTTACCACGAACACGTAACAATGGAGACTGAGCTTGCATATTATCCGTTGATACAACACCTTTGTTGAGTTTCAATGTCGCCGTCATCGCACTGAAGTCTGTTTTCTTAGCTACATTGGTGCCTTCAACTTTTTGCCCTTTAAATTTCGCATAGTTTTCACGAATCAACTGAGCAACGTTGATGCCATTCACCGCACCGTCAGCAAAATTGATAACAACCGTACCAGATAGATTCTTCTTGATACCGGTAGGCGTGAGACTCTTACCTGTAACATTCACATCAATGTTACCTGTCCCTTCAAGTTTGTCGTTTTCAGCAACGTCTATAAGTAGCGGTTGAACTTTCACGCCTTTGATTGACTTTTTAACACTGTAAGTCGCTGGTGATTGGCGTGCATCTAACTTCGCTGTCGCTGAGATTGAGCCTTGGTACAACTTCGAACTAAAAGATGTAAGCTCAAACACGCCACGATTTACAGTGAAGCTCGTTTTTACCGCTTCCATCTTCGCATTTGCCGCTTTGAATTTGTCGATGGTAATGTCACCCTTTACATCTAACGTTTTCAACGCAGACAAATCAGGCTCAACCTCAGGTCCGGCAGGAGCACTCTCGCCACCAGAAGCAGGCTTATTACCTTCGGCAGCTTGCTTATCTAACCCTAAGAACTCATCAAGATCGATATTGGGGCTATGGAGAGCAAAGCGTACTTTAGGAATATCACCGAGTGCCACATCAGCCTTACCATCTAAGGCGATAGCATTCGCTGTTAACTTCTCTAGAACAAAACTCAGATGGTTTTTCGTTAGGTCGAAAGACAGATCAGACACCATGTCGACTTTCATCGGGGACTGAGGTAAAGCATCACCCTCAAAAGTCGATTTAAGAGTTAACTTATCCAACTGTACTTTGCTGATAGCCTTGTCCACGCTAAGTTGACCAGCACCCTGCATATCTAACTTCATACCACCAGCGTCACCCTTAATGGCATAAGTCAGGTTATTTACTTTATCGAATTCAAACGTGTCTAAACCGATCGTTGCCGATTCAATTTTATTGGCAGGGTCAGAGTATGTCGCATCAAAGTTGATGTTCTTTAGCGCGTAGTTTGCCAAACCTTTTTCTAGCTTAAAGTCTGCCTGACCTTTCGCGGTGAACTTTTGGTCGTTCATTTCGCCCTTCACGCCAAAATCAGCCGTTGTCCAGTTGTCAAAAGCGAATTCGGAAAGGTTTAATGAAATATCATAAAGTTTGGTGTAACTACCGGCTTGCTTATCCTGCATTTCTAATGAACCGTTAGAAACCGTAACGCCAGCAAGATTAATACTCCAATCAGAACCAGAAGTTTGCGTTTCACCATTTTGCGTAGGCGCAGCATTGTTCTCTTGTTCTGCTTGTTGTGTTTGGGCTTTCGTCAATGCATCAATATTCTTGCTGCCATCTTTCTTGGTTTCAATGTAGAACTCAGCACCATCAAGCGTGACGTTTCCAATTTCAAGCTGTTGACTAAAAAGTGGCATAACAGAGATGTCTACACCAACGGTATCAACTTTGAATAAATTGGGTTTACTAAAGCCTTGTGGGTTTCGCAACTCTGTATGTCCCAACTCAAAGCCAATCGATGGGAAAAATTGCCAACTGATATCCCCTTCAATCACCAACTCTAATCCCGTTTGCTTTTGCGCTTGCTCAACAATAAGGGGTTTAAACTGATTCGGATTGACGAAGATGGTTAACGCTAAAATTGCGACCAAAATGACCACAATCGGTATTGCTAGAATTAAGAGCAGTTTCTTCATTTGTTTTTCCTTGCTCGAGTGTTTTTACAATTATAAGCGCAGACTCCATTTACCGCTGACAGTTCCACAAAAGCGTGAAAAATGTCTGGTTTTAACCTGCAACTGACTAATTTAAAAACAAAAAAAGAAGTGGCACTTAAGGTGCCACTTCTTCTCTTAAAAATAAAGCGATATAGCCGTCTATAGGCTTAAGCTTTCAAAAGTCTTGCAATGTGAGCTTTTAATACATCAATTGCGATACGGTTTTTACCACCGCGAGGAACAATAATGTCCGCATATTGCTTAGAAGGTTCGATAAACTGCATGAACATCGGACGTACTGTTTGTTGGTATTGCTTAAGAACAGACTCCATAGTTCGGCCTCGTTCTTCCACATCACGCTTAACACGGCGAAGCAAGCAAATATCTAACGGTGTGTCCATAAATACTGTCGCATGCATCAAATCACGAAGACGAGGGTCTGTAAGAAGAAGGATACCTTCTAGAATGATCACCTTTTTAGGTGTCATTGTGGTGGTGTTAATTGTTCTTGTGTGCTCAGTGTAGCTGTACTCAGGCACTTCTACTGCTTCACCACGTACCAATTTTTCTAGGTGCTCACACAGTAGGTCGTGGTCCAACGCACTCGGGTGATCGTAGTTCGTCTTTACTCGCTCTTCCATGCTTAGGTGGCTTTGGTCGTTGTAGTAGCAATCTTCCGTGATGACACCGATTTGATGATCGCCTACTTTCGCGCGAAGCTCATTATAAATAGTGCTCGCGATCAGACTTTTTCCAGAAGCAGAAGCGCCAGCAATACCTACGATGACGCATTGATTATTATCAGACATTAGTTTGCACCCGATGATGATTTCTAGTCACATAAAAAGATAAACTGCCTGATTATAGGGAGTTCACCCCATAGTTACTAGTTGGAATTAGGGTTTAGTCATAAGTTTCTGCCTGCTCAGAGGATTAACCTCCGAGCAAACGTTAAAATGTGCAATTATCAACCAACAGGCATAGTAAACTTAGTTCACCATTGTAAAGCTAATCGCATCTGGTTTTGCTTTGCCTTGCCAAAACATCGTGCTACATACGCGATCGGCAAGTTGCTTATAATACCCTGCATGCTCACTTTCTGGGCGTCTTGCTACCGTTGGCACGCCAGCGTCAATATCTTCTCGCATAGAGATATGAAGCGGAATTTGTCCTAACAATGCTAAGCCAAATTCTTGCGACATTTTTTCAGCTCCGCCCATACCAAAAATATGCTCTTTCGCGCCACATTGACTACAAATGTGATAACTCATGTTTTCCACAACACCAATAACCGGGACATGGACTTTGTTAAACATTGCCGCTCCCTTCCTTGCATCGGCAAGGGCTAAATCTTGCGGTGTTGTGACTAGCACGCTACCTGTTACCGGAATTTGTTGTGACAGAGTCAATTGAATATCCCCCGTACCTGGCGGCATATCAATCACCAAATAATCCAAATCTGGCCAATCTGTTTCAGTTAATAACTGCGACAACGCTTTTGAAGCCATTGGACCGCGCCATATCGCCGCTTCTGATTTATCCACCAAATAACCGATAGAATGAGTATAGATGCCGTGAGCAAAAATGGGTTCCATCCACTTGCCATCACGAACTTCTGGTTTAGCATCTTCTTGCCCCAACATCATAGGTACAGACGGACCATAGATATCTGCATCCAACAATCCCACTTTCGCCCCAGATTGAGCAATCGCCAACGCTAAGTTAACTGCGGTAGTAGATTTACCAACGCCACCTTTCGCAGAACTGACGGCAACGATGTTCTTAACACCCTTAACCGAGTTAGCCACTTGAGTTTCTAAAGCTTTAACTCCAAGGCGAATATTAAATGGGAATTCAGCCACTTTACCCGAGGCTTGCTGCTGTTTAATCCAGTCATGCAGTACGGTTTGAAGCTCATTACTTGCGAATGGCAACGTTATATCAATAGAACCCTGTGTCGTAATCGAAATTGCGCCATGAATATCTGCCCAGTTTTCCACCAACTGTGGATGTTGGAATTGGTTAAACCAGTGACAAAAATCTTGTTTTGAAGTGAACTGATGCATAAGCCCTCCTTTTAGATGTCATGCTACCACCGTCCAGGCTCAACCAGAACCCCAAAAAAACTAAGGCATTCCGCAGTTTGACACCTTGGAGTTAGTCAGTTCATGGGGTAGTATTATCCATCAAAATTTATTTATACCTATCAAGAAAAGCGAATATTAAGTATGGCAAACGATCCAAAAAACTTTCCGTCAAGGAAAATGCTGGTAACTTGTGCCCTTCCGTACGCTAACGGTTCGATCCACCTTGGTCATATGCTTGAGCATATCCAAGCGGACATTTGGGTTCGTTACCAACGCCTACGCGGCAACACTGTAAACTTCATCTGTGCTGACGATGCTCACGGCACGCCAATCATGCTTAAAGCGCAACAGATGGGTATTACTCCTGAAGAAATGATTGCCGCAGTTAGCGAAGAGCACCAAAAAGACTTCGCTGGATTTGATATCAGCTTTGATAACTACCACAGCACACACTCAGATGAGAACCGTGAGCTAGCGTCACACATTTATCTTGAGTTGAAGAAAAATGGCTTTATCTCTAGCCGTACTATCTCTCAGCTGTTCGATCCAGAAAAAGAGATGTTCTTACCGGACCGTTTCGTAAAAGGTACCTGTCCAAAATGTAAGTCTGAAGACCAGTACGGTGACAACTGTGACAACTGTGGTGAGACTTACAGCCCAACAGAACTGATCAATCCTAAATCTGCGGTTTCTGGTGCGACGCCAGTAATGAAAGATTCAGAGCACTTCTTCTTCGACCTGCCTCAGTTTGAGAGCATGCTAAAAGAGTGGACTCGCTCTGGCTCGCTACAAGCTGAAACAGCGAACAAAATGCAAGAATGGTTCGAATCTGGTTTGCAGCAATGGGATATCTCACGTGACGCACCATACTTTGGCTTCGAGATCCCTGGTGAGAAAAACAAATTCTTCTACGTGTGGCTAGACGCGCCTATCGGCTACATGGGCTCTTTCAAAAATCTATGTGACAAGCGCGACGACCTAGATTTCGACGAGTATTGGAAAAAAGACAGCTCAGCAGAGCTGTACCACTTCATCGGTAAAGACATCGTTTACTTCCACAGCCTATTTTGGCCAGCAATGCTAGAAGGTTCTGGCTTCCGCAAGCCTAACAACGTATTCGTACACGGTTACGTAACCGTAAACGGCGCGAAAATGTCGAAGTCTAAAGGCACGTTCGTAAAAGCAAGCACTTACCTAGAGCACCTAGACCCTGAGTGTCTACGTTACTACTACGCTGCGAAGCTAAACAGCCGTATCGACGATCTAGATCTTAACCTTGAAGACTTCACTCAGCGCGTAAACGCTGACGTTGTTAACAAGATCGTTAACCTGGCATCTCGTAACGCAGGTTTCATCGCGAAACGTTTTGAAGGCAAACTGTCTGACAACTTTGCAGAGCCTGAACTTTACAACGAATTTGTTGCTGCTGCTGACCGTATCGCTGAGCTTTACGAAACGCGTGAGTTTGGTCGTGCAATCCGTGAAATCACGGCATTGGCAGACAAAGCTAACCAATACGTTGATGAAAAAGCACCGTGGGTTGTAGCAAAAGAAGAAGGCAAAGATCAGGAACTACAAGACATCTGTTCTGTCGGTATCAACCTGTTCCGCGTACTGATGACTTACCTGAAACCAGTAATGCCATCGCTAGCTGCGCGTACTGAAGCGTTTCTAAACCAAGAGCTAACTTGGGAAAACATCGCTGCTCCACTAACAGGCCACGAGATCACTAAGTTCAAAGCACTGTTCAACCGTATCGATCCGAAGAATGTTGAAGCGATGATCGAAGCATCTAAAGAAGATGCGGCGGCAGAAATGGCGGCGAAAGAGAAAGCAGAAGCGGAAAAGAACAAGGCTAGCGAAACTGAGCTAGACAAAGAGCCAATCGCTGAAGAGATTGAGTTCGACGCTTTTGCAGCAGTAGATATGCGTATCGCTCGTATCATCTCTTGTGAAGAAGTGCCAAAAGCAAACAAACTGCTTAAGTTCCAACTGGACATCGGTGGTGAAACTCGTCAAGTGTTCTCTGGCATCAAGTCAGCGTACAAACCTGAAGAGCTAGAAGGCAAACTAACTGTAATGGTTGCAAACCTAAAACCTCGTAAGATGAAGTTTGGTATGTCTGAAGGTATGATCCTAGCGGCAGGCCCTGGTGGTAGTGACCTGTGGATCCTTGAGCCACACGAAGGCGCTCAACCAGGGATGCGTGTAATGTAATGCTCTTCGCATAATAGAAAGGCTTAACTATTTCAGTTGAGCCTTTTTTACAACAAGATAAAATTACTTAATGCAACCTATACTCTTCCGGTCCCCAAGTAATGGTCGCGCCACACACAAGGAAAAGTACAAAACTGATGCTTACAACATACGCAAGTATTCTATCAAACGTTGTTGCGTATTTTAGTATTAGTTGGTCATCCACTAGTGATAATTTGACTGGCTTTCCTCGCATCAATACTGATGCGTACATGGGAAATCTAAAACCCCGCCCATTTCTGTCCCAACCAATAGGGTCATGACCATCCCGCAACATTTTTTTCTCAATCCGCTTTACCGATACACGAATGAAAAGCAAAGTACTAACTAACCAAGTACATCCGATAATCATATTTGCAATATCAAAATCAGACACGTTGCTCCCTTTATCAGGATTTGGCTTTTCAACTAGGCTTATATTCACCGTTCTACAGAGCCCTGCGCTTAACTGGTTTTCACTCTGTACTCTTCAGGCCCCAACCCCATAACTGCTCCCAAAGCAAGTGCCATCACGAAGCTTATTGTGACAATATACGCAAGCACTCGGTCAAAGACTGTCGCGTACTTTAGAATAAGTTTGTCTTCTACCAGCGATACTTTCGTAGGTTTACCTCGCATCAACACTGAGGCGTACATGGGAAACCTAAAACCCCACCCATTTCTGTCCCAGCCAATTGGATCATGACCATCCTGCAATATTTTTGTCTCAATCCGCTTTGCTGATACACGAATAAAAACCAATGTGCTCAGTAACCATGTCCAACCAACAATCATCACTATAAGATCGAAACAAAACACAATTACTCCTTTAAAACCAATTTACTTTAGAGCTAGTTTCATAGGTTTTTTCTGCTAAACCTTGCCCAAACCAATCACCCATTTTTGCAGCCGCATAACCAGCCCCTAAACCAACACCTATTAATACTACTACTCCAAATGGGCCAGCAGCTAAAGCGATTCCCATTCCAGATGCAATCACTTTGGATGTGGTCCAAATGCCAGCAGCGTTGCTCGCACCAAACCCAGCAACTTCCATTGCCGCTCTTTTTTGCCAATTTTCTCCGTTATTCTTGGCATTTCGAACATTGTTAAAGCGAACACCAGCATCAATCATGATAATCTTTTTACCTACAATACTAGAGCTTTGTTCAAGAACTCGAATTGAGCGGATGTTAGCTATAGATGTTAAATGTAACTTAGTTATATCCCTACCGCTTCGCGCGATATTGACAGCCCTATTCGGGTTGCTCCAAATGTTACCGCGGCTACTTTTAATTCGCCCTGCATGATGGGCAAGTTCTTTTGTAAATTTTGCATTCAAAGAACTATGAGCTTCTTTAACTCTATATCCAAGCTTCACAAGCTCCTTTTTCTGCGCACCATTTCGTGAGGCTGTACGTACATCTAGTAAGGCATTTTGATATTTGAGCAAAGCTTTCCCGAAATTACTCAATCTGACTTGCTTTTCATTAACAGCAGTAGCGGCAGCACCTACTGCAGTATACTCATCGATTTTCCCCCCCATAGTATGATTAGTAGCATCTAAAAAAGGCTTAATCTCTTTTTCATAGAGGAGGGCTACCGCTTGTAAGTTTTCATCGCCAAACTCACTTGTTAGATTGGCTACATTTCTTTTGGTTTCTTGTGACCAACTTTTTACAGTATCAAGAGCACAAGCTATATCAGGTCTCTCGCTACGCAACTTAGCTATGTTGATCACAGAGCCTTCGTTCAGTATGAAAGGAGTACCTGCGGGAATAAAACTACCAAATATATGTGGGTTGTCCTTACGAAACTGAAGGTACCTATCCTCATCATTTGTATCGATAGGGAGCGTTATCTTTGAGTGAGTACTGAAGCATAGGTCGAATTTATTAGACAAATTAATTACCTCGAACAATCAACAAAATAGACAACTTATATCATATGAAGTGTTCGAATATTTTAATTTCTAAACATTGTGACTTGAATCAGACTAAAAAGTAATCAATATGTAACTCACAAAGAATAACGCGTACACCAAGCATCGACACCGAATAATCAAACATATTTACAAATTTGGTGAATCCATGCACCAACAACGACCATTCAAAAAGAACATTCAATATAACCAATTGTTTAAATTGAGTTTTTGTTTGGCATCAAAACTGCAGTCTTCCTTGTTAGGTCCAAACACTAACAAGGAGTTGGTTATGTTTGTTTTGATTTCCACACTATTGTCCATCGCTATTTTAGCCGGAATATATCACTTATCTTCTAAACGAGAGCAGCAACATGCGCGCAAATATCAGCTGTTAACATTGTTGCGAGATGTTGTTCACCTTCTGAGACACCACCGAGCTGCTACTCACTACTCGCTTCAATTCCAACAAAACGATCAACAAAAATTGGACGCTCTTCATGATGCTCTGACTAACAAGCTGCATCTTTTAGTCGAAACATCACGGTTTGAAAACAAACCCATGTATCGCGTATTACAGATTAAAGTAGGGAAACTACTTGAACAATGGAATGACCATAGTGTTGCAAGAAACCAGATGGAGCATGGTAAGTTAATTCGTCATTGCTTGTTTTTGATGGATGAAGTAACCATCGCATGGCTAGCGGTTGAACAAAGAGATGACTTACATAATGAGTATCACATGAACTGGCAAAACATTATGGATAGCTTGGAGACCCTGACTCAGTTACGAATCAGCATTCAAGATTTAGGAGAGCAAGGCGGAAATGAGCGTTTCAAAAATTATGCATCGGTCATGATGCGTAAGCTAAACCAACTAGCGGTTATCGCTCCACTTAGCATTACCTCTCCTGCTTCCACGCGCTCAATACAGACGCTAAATGAATACGTGACAGGGAGTCATGTCGACTTAACAGAAGCAGAGCTTTATGGCGTCACATCGGACTTGTCATTGACCATCTTCAATACTTACGACCATGTCCTTTCAGATGTCGTAGAGTCATTATATCTACCGTTACCCAGACTCTCACTAGCAGGATAAACGTTCCATACCTTATTATTGGTGCTTG
Source organism: Vibrio sp. Vb1026 (assembly GCF_033338745.1). Taxonomy (NCBI): domain Bacteria; kingdom Pseudomonadati; phylum Pseudomonadota; class Gammaproteobacteria; order Vibrionales; family Vibrionaceae; genus Vibrio; species Vibrio sp. Vb1026. Next base: position 182,780 of record NZ_JAWOTH010000003.1, on the reverse strand, counting down.
GTTCGTCGCCGACTTATAAATAAAAACAAAAAACCGCAGGCCTAAGGCACTGCGGTTTTCGTTTATTCAACTTGTCAGCGCTTAGCTGTCGTCTTCCGTGAAGTTCGTTGGTAATTGCTTTTTCATTTCGTTCCAGATCAACGCACTTTCCATACCATAATGACGAATCACTACTGGTAGTTGCTCACGCTGGCCACTTTCACAAGTTTCGAGCAATTGATGGTAAAACTTCAGAGCTAGCTCACGAGAAGCTGGATTTGAGAAGTAGTAGCTACCGACACGATCGTAGAGCTTCTTCAAACCATTAAAGATCAAACCGTAAATTTGATTTCCTGAATGGAATGCTAGGCGCTGGAAAAGCATATAATCGTAAAAGTTGAACGTTTTAGCAATCAAGATTTCTTGACGCTTCGCTTCATCTTTCTCGTTATCTTCTTTCACATTCTGCAGAACTTTTTCAGCATACGGCGAAGAAGCGATGAATTCGTCCCAGGAAGCCGCATTCATTAAAGCTTCACAAGATTCGATTACGTTCTTAATTGTACGCTCAGAGCTCTCTTTGTTCGCTTTAAATGCATAGCGCATAAAGATAGGACTGATGTTAGTACGTGCCGCAAGCAGATCTTCTACAATGTTTGTCGCATTATCAACGTCTAGCGTCATTAAAGTATCCAAAATATGCAGACCAGAGGTCTCCATAAATTGGTTAACTTTCGTAGGTTTGCCGTGCTGGATAGTCAGCCATCCATCACGGGCTAGTCGTTGAAGAACCTCTCTTAAAGTCGTTCGAGTAACACCAATCAGTTCGGACAGCTCGCGCTCAGCAGGTAAAATTGAGCCTGGAGGAAAACGGCCGTTCCAAATGCTCTCGATAATATATTTTTCTGCGAATCCCGCAGGGCTTTTCGCCTTTATGACCATTCTACTTTTTATCCAATATTGATTTCTGAGGGTCGATACTACTCATCATACCACTACTTAGCGGTTTGAGAAAATTTACGATCAAAAGTGGAAACGACTCCATAACATAGAGTTAATACTCTATATGTTGTGTCAATTTAAGAGGCTCTAACATGCGAGCGAAAGCAGTAAAATATGAATTTTCATTTAATTAAACAGCTCACAAATCTCGGAGAAATAAAGACAACCGTGTCACATTTTTATATTCAAAATATGAAAAATTACTTTGTATATCACAGTTAATATTCTTTCTTAATTTGCCTTTTCTCGTCACTGACCGTCATTTAAAATCCAAGAGGATTTTTTTAAGACTTTCATGGTATAGTAACGCCGTTTTGATCGCGTTATTACATTTAAAAAGTCATTTTAGTCGGTAGCATCACGTTTTGTTATTGACTAATAAATGCCTGAGTGTAGAGTTTGCGGTCGAAAGTGAGCGGTGCTTGAGTTCAGGGGAAGTAACTTGGCAAGACTACAATAAACAAAGGATTGTTGTTTTACTAAGTTATTGTTTTTAAAGACTAGTTAATAAGTCTAACAAACAGATACTTAAGCACTATTGTAGTGTCTATTCATAATTTTGTTATAAAGAGAATTATCATGCCGATATCGCTCGGAAACGCTTTTATCAAGAACTTCCTTGGTAAAGCGCCTGATTGGTACAAAGTTGCCATTATAGCCTTCTTAATAATTAACCCGATTGTATTCTTCCTAATAAACCCATTTGTAGCTGGATGGTTGTTGGTCGCTGAATTTATTTTCACGCTAGCAATGGCATTAAAATGCTACCCATTACAACCTGGCGGTTTACTTGCTATTGAAGCCATTGCTATCGGCATGACTAGCCCTGCGCAAGTTAAGCACGAATTAGTAGCAAATATCGAAGTACTGCTACTTCTGGTATTTATGGTTGCGGGCATCTACTTCATGAAGCAGCTATTGCTGTTCATTTTTACCAAAATTTTACTTGGCATTCGCTCTAAAACCCTACTATCACTCGCGTTCTGCTTTGCTGCGGCATTTTTGTCTGCGTTTTTGGATGCCTTGACGGTTATCGCCGTTGTTATCAGCGTGGCGATCGGCTTTTACTCTATCTATCACAAAGTGGCGTCTGGTAACCCTATCGGTGACCATGACCATACACAAGATGACACGATCACTGAACTAACGCGTGATGACCTAGAAAACTATCGTGCCTTTTTGCGCTCTTTGTTGATGCATGCTGGTGTAGGTACTGCCTTAGGTGGCGTAACCACGATGGTTGGTGAACCTCAAAACTTAATTATTGCAGACCAAGCGGGTTGGTTATTTGGTGAATTCCTAATCCGTATGTCTCCAGTGACACTCCCTGTATTTTTCTGTGGTCTCATCACTTGTGCTTTAGTTGAAAAGCTTAAAGTGTTTGGCTACGGCGCGAAGCTTCCTAACAACGTTCGTCAGATCCTCGTCGATTTTGACCGTGAAGAGCGTAAAACGCGAACAAATCAAGATGTCGCAAAACTCTGGGTTCAAGGTCTTATTGCGGTTTGGTTGATCGTTGCACTCGCTTTGCACTTAGCGGCTGTCGGCTTAATTGGCCTTTCTGTGATCATTTTAGCGACCGCATTTACTGGTGTAATTGAAGAGCACTCCATGGGGAAAGCGTTTGAAGAGGCCCTGCCCTTCACTGCACTGCTTGCAGTATTTTTCTCGATCGTTGCTGTAATCATTGACCAAGAGCTGTTTAAACCAGTCATCGATGCGGTGCTTGCCGTTGAAGATAAAGGTACTCAGCTAGCTCTGTTCTATGTGGCGAATGGCTTATTATCTATGGTGTCGGATAACGTGTTCGTTGGTACGGTTTACATCAATGAAGTAAAAACTGCACTCATTGAGGGTCTCATTACTCGTGATCAGTTCGACTTACTGGCGGTGGCAATCAATACTGGTACTAACCTGCCTTCTGTTGCAACGCCAAACGGTCAAGCGGCATTCCTATTCTTACTCACATCGGCTCTCGCTCCATTAATTCGTCTGTCTTACGGTCGAATGGTTATCATGGCGCTGCCTTACACCGTCGTTCTTGCGATTGTCGGTCTGATGGGAATCATGTTCTTCCTAGAGCCTGCAACAGCTTCTTTCTACGAAGCTGGTTGGATTTTACCTCATAGTGGTGATCTGACTCCCGTAGTATCCGGTGGCCACTAAAATTTGAGTTGATTAGGAAACTTATCCACGATAAAAAGCTCTGAGTATTCAGAGCTTTTTCTATTTCAGACAGGAACAAAAACGTGACTATTTTAAATTCACTTAACCAGTTTTCAAAGGGACGTTTATCGTGGCTACTGCTTCTGCTATTCGTCGTTTTCTTTGAAGCATGTGCCCTCTATTTTCAGCACGTCATGATGCTTGCACCATGTGTCATGTGTATTTATGAAAGAGTCGCGATGATGGGAGTGGGCGTCGCTGCAATGGTTGGTATATTGGCACCCAAGAACCCAATTTTCCGCTGGCTAGGTTTGATAGGCTGGGGATTAAGTGCTTACAAGGGTTTGTTACTTGCGATGCAGCACGTTGACTACCAGTTTAATCCATCACCATTCGCGACTTGCGATTTATTCGTCACATTCCCTAGCTGGGCTCCGCTCAATCAGTGGGTTCCTTGGATGTTTGAAGCATATGGTGATTGCTCTAAGGTTGTATGGCAGTTCCTTGATTTATCAATGCCACAATGGTTAGTCGTAATTTTTGCAGGCAATTTAATCGCTTTGGCATTAATTGTAATTGCACAATTCTTCCCTGCAAAACGCGTTAATCCAATTCGTTAATCCTACTGACGCGTAAAAATTAACAAAAAGCCGACCATCTGGTCGGCTTTTTGTTAAGTGGATAGCGCGGCGATTCGATTTAGCCGCGTGATTGACCACAGCACTGCTTGAATTTTTTTCCGCTCTCACAAGGACAGGGATCATTGCGCCCGATACCTTTGAATGGGTTTAGGCTTTGAGCTTTATTTCCTACCATCAACTCATCCGCGCCCAGCGCGACTTCACCGACCATTAAATCAAGCTGGTCGACTAAATCTGTCAGGGCCGGTGGCGTTTCAATACCTGCGTCGCGCATCTGTTGCTGCGTTGCTGGCTCATCGATAGCCAGCATCAAAGTGGTCAGTAATGCTTGCAGCATACGCTGTAATCCATCATTGAGCTCAACGTCTTGCCACTGTTCTTCAATCATTGACCAAACAGACATAAAGCCTTCGGCAAAATCAGCAAGTTGTTCAGGTTCTTTGCCTGTTAGCTCTAGCACGGAATATTCGTTTCGTTGAATTCGGTTATGCTGCTTGTGAATTTGCTCTTCCACAGCTGGTTGAATCGCTTTGAATCCCTCACCTAATAGCGGCTCTAACCACTTTTCAGGAGCGAGTGGTTTTGTCGTCAGATTCGCAGCTAACACTGCGCCTTCGATAAATAGGCAAGATTCATCGACGTGAACTTCACCTTTTTCAATCAATGTGTATTGCATGACATCTGGTTTCCCATAAATTTGGCGGCATTATACCTCAGAGCTCAAAAGCAAGTAACCTAACGTTGTGTGTTTGACGGCATTGGGCGCTTCGAGTCTTTTAATGACAAACTTAACTTACATCGCTACAATCGCCCTCCTTTTTACCACCAAACTGTATTAGGCAAGCTATGCGAGTTGTACTAGGCCCAATGGAAGGCGTTTTAGATCATTTGATGCGCCAAATCCTGACCGAGATAAACGACTATGACCTTTGTGTTACGGAGTTTGTTCGCGTAATCGACCAGCTATTACCCGATCATGTGTTTCACCGTTTATGCCCAGAGCTGTTGCAAGGTTCTCAGACTGCATCTGGTGTGCCAGTACATGTGCAATTGTTGGGACAGGAACCGAACTGGATGGCTGAGAACGCAATTAAAGCGGCAAATCTTGGTGCCAGAGGCATTGATATAAACTTTGGTTGCCCAGCCAAAATGGTCAACAAAAGTAAAGGTGGAGCAGCGCTACTCCAACATCCAGAGCTCATTCACCGTGTGGTTAAAGCTTGTCGAGAAGCCGTTCCAGAAGCCATTCCCGTAACTGCAAAAATTCGTCTTGGCTGGGAGAACCCTGAAGATTGCTTTGAAATTGTCGATGCCATTCAGTCTGCTGGCGCAAATGAACTGACCGTACACGCACGTACTAAACAAGGTGGTTATAAAGCTTCTGAGATAAAATGGGATTACATCAACCAAATTCGTGAACGTTTTGATATCCCACTGATTGCGAATGGCGAAATTTGGAATTATGAAGACGGTCAACGTTGCATTGAAACGACTGGCGTTAGCTCTTTGATGGTGTGCCGAGGCGCTTTCAATATCCCTAACTTAGGCAATATGGTAAAACATAACCACCAGCCAATGTCATGGCCCGAGGTGGTTGAGTTGCTCATCTATTACTCCAAGTTTGAGATGAAAGGCGATAAAGGCTTGTATTACCCAAACCGCGTAAAACAATGGTTCTCTTACTTACGTCAAGCTTATCCTGAAGCAAAAGACCTATTTAGAGAAATCAGAACGTTCAACAAAGCCGCACCAATTGTTGAGCATATTCAACGCTACCGCGATGACTTAAACTCTCAGGTTGCATAATTCCCGAACACAAAAAGGACGAATATCTCGTCCTTTTTTGTACCTAAATCCTAGTAACAGATCTTATTTTTGCCGGTACTTTTGGCTTGATATAACTTTTCATCCGCCGCTTTAAACAATTCATCAAAGTTTTCTACTCGGCTCTCTTTACTAAACACCACACCGCCAGAGATCGTAAAGCCTTCTTTCGTTACGCGTATCGAGCGCTCATCTATGGCTTTTTTTACTCTGTCTAAAATGAGTTTAATGCCTTCTGAATCTTCGTCATAAATAGCTAAAACGAACTCTTCGCCACCAAACCTTGAGGCAACATCGGTATGGCGAATATTTTCACGTATACATTTTGCAACAAGCTGAATTGCAGAATCACCGACATCATGACCATAGGTGTCGTTGATCTTCTTGAAGTTATCAATATCGAACACTGCCAAAGCAACCTGTTTTTTTGTCATCTTATTACGCCACACGGTTTGCATACCTCGACGATTCAATAAACTGGTCATTGGGTCTCTTGCTGCCAGTTCTTTAAAGTAACGTCGCTCGCTATGCATATTCACATAGAACAAGACGACGGTACTCAGCACGTAAATAAATAGTGCGACAATAAGGCTGTATTTTTCAAAAACCGCTAGGTTCTTAGCTTCATCCCAAAGGTTGTACTCGTAGTACATGCTGTGATTCGCACTCAATCGCTCTAATTCGACTGGTTTGATTCGTGTACTGTTTGAAGGAATGGATTGTAAATTGGAAACCAAATGAAACTGACCTACAAGACCTAGCGACGAAGCCATAAGCGTATTGATGTCAAAATCAATAGATAAAACACCTTGATGTTCTCCTTTCTCATAGACGGGTACCGTCATACTAATGACTTGACCTTCCATCGAGTCCAACACAGGCCCTGGTCCAGCCAAGGTAATGTTCACTTTATCTTGCGCGGTTTTTTGCCAAAAAGGTCGGGCTTTTAGCGTTGACAAAAGCTCTCTCGTGAAATTTTTTGCGTAGGTATCGGGTGAGGAGATAACGTAACCGCGCTTGTCAATGTAATGGATTCCAACAATGTGCGATTCAATATCGTGCAGAAATGACAAGGACGGCGCAAAACCCGCCTTTTGTTCAGCTAACTGGTTAATCGTTGAACCTTGCTGGCATAAGCTTTCGTCCCCTACGATCATATAATCAAGGTCAACCGCAGGTAACCCTTCACTGTAAACACTTTCGAGTAATAACACATCTATAGGCCAAAGATAACAAAGCCCTTCTTTGACTAAAGAATTATGTTCTTCAAACAGTGGGTTAGCGTAATTGGTATAGTTGGTGAAGCTGTAATCTAAAGCCGTGAGCACTTTGATACCGCGAGACATTGCACGCTCGATACGCGAGTACTCTGAATCGATATAGCGGTTAACCGCATCATAGTAATTTTTCGTTGTAACGAGTAAAACCACTACAAATAGTGCCAGAGGAAAAAAGATGACAAATGAGAGGCTAAATCGCCTTTGGTTTACCATTGAGTACCATGCATATGAAAGGTCAATAGTCTCTTATGACTGCTATTAAATTGATACTCGTTATCTGGTGACGCATGCAATGCAGCACCAGATAACAAGAGACCAAACAAATGTGTGCGCGCTGTTTGAGACCGTTTATATATTAAAGGAGTTTAATCAATATAGAGTGTGGTGTCACTTTAGTCGCCATAATTTGCAGCTCTGTGCCGACATATTGACAGAGATATGACCTTTATAATCAACCTGTTCTGTGTCATCTAACAACGATATAACTTGGCTAACCTCCAAGCCCAGTTGCCACATAGGTAAATCGATTGAACATTCATTACCACTGAGATTAATCATAACAACGACTGCTTCACGACCCAGTACACGTGCGTACGCCAACTGGTTGTTAGTGCAATGCAGCCATTGAATACAGCCCGACTGTAAAGGCTTACATTGTTTACGTATCTTGATCCATTGTTGGTAAAGCGATAGCCATTGTGAACTTTCAATTTCATTCCAAGGAAAACAACGACGATTATCCGGGTCTAGCCCTCCTTCTAGACCGACCTCACTCCCATAGTAAATACAAGGCGTGCCAACGTAAGTCATAAGCATTGCTAGCGCGATGTTCATTTTACGCTTATCACCATCAACCAATGTGATAAACCGAGCAGTATCGTGACTATCGAGTTGATTTAGCTGCGATAGCTGATTCGAAAATGGGATTTTTGCTCTGGCTTCGTCCAACCATACTTTAAACTCCAAACCATCAATGTTGATTGGATCGTACATAATGTCTTGTCGTGCGATAAAAGCTCGGACTGGATGAGCAAAACCGTAGTAGTTCATCGCCCCATCCTCTTGATCACCTTGCAACCACTGCGTTGCTTCAAAAAAGTGCTCACCTAACACATAAGCATTCGGGTTTACTGACTTAGTTGCATGACGAAACGCTGCCACATAATGAGCATTGTTTTTCGCGCCGTCCCCTTCGCCAAGCATATGGATTACATCAAACCGCCAGCCATCAACCAAGTACGGTGGCTTCAGCCAATACTTGATGACAGAATCTTCACTTTGGTAGATGTAGTCGCGCACCTGTTCATTTTCGAAGTTCAGAACCGGTAAGTTACCAATGCCTTTCCAACCAATGTAGTGATTGGTTTCGCCTTCGAAAAAGTAGTAATCACGGAGCTTTGACTGCGGATTGCCATATGCTCCTTCTCCTTTTTGTTGGATATCAAACCAAGGATGATGCACTGACGTGTGGTTAAACACCGCGTCTAAGACAATCTTCATATTCTTACCACGGATTTTCTCACACAGTTCAGCAAACTGATCGTTGGTGCCGAACATAGGGTCAACAGTGAAGTAATCAGTGGTGTCGTATTTATGATTACTTGGTGAAGAAAAGATCGGATTAAAATAAAGCGCAGTAACGCCGAGCTGTTCAAGATAGTCCAACTTTTGCTCCACACCTTTGAGGTCGCCGCCAAAGAATTCACGTGCCCCGGTATTTTGGTGAGAGCCTACCGCATCTCCCCACGCCTTGACGATCGATGCAGAATCATACTGAGCATAAGCGTGGCGAATATCAGACTCACTTTTACTAGCAGAAAAACGGTCAGGAAAGATTTGATAGAAAACTTGCTCTTGGACCCAGCTTGGTGGTTGATGCTCTACATTCAACTTAAAGTGGAACTCTTTGGGTGGAATACGCTTTTGTACGCCTCGTGCATCGAGCCAGTATTGTTGTCCGTCTTTGAGGAGCTTAAACACATAATGTGTGACATCTCGATCTTGATTTGGTCGAAACGATGCCTCCCATAGTAATAATTCACCAGCTGTTCCTACTTGAGCCATATCGACCAGATATTCTTCATTGTCCGGCTCAATACGCACATAGACGGAATCAAAATCCAATGTCTCGGTTTTCAGTCTGACTGTAACTTGCTCGTCATTAAAAGCTAAACCATCAATAGTTTGACTATGAAAAATAAATGGCAGGTTCATTATGGGCACTCCTCGTCATCGGATATGCCACTATGTTATTGAAGAATTAGAGACAAGAAATCCTCCTTGCGAGTTGACATATCAGCCAATTTTCCCAAGGAGGATCACACTTAGTAGGCGTAGTGACTTGTCGGATACCGCTTAGTTCAACAAGAGACTGTCATCTGCCAGCTCTTCACCACGCACTTTGGAGAACATATCCAACAAGTCTGGTACTTGCATGTTAGCGCGCTGCTCTCCAGCCACATCAAGCACAATTTCACCTTGGTGAAGCATTACGGTCCTATCGCCACATGCTAATGCGTCTTTCATCGAATGCGTCACCATCATCACTGTTAAATCGAACTCATCGACAATACGTTTAGTTAAGTCGATAACAAACGCCGCCATACGAGGATCAAGCGCAGCCGTGTGTTCATCAAGCAATAACAGCTTACTCTCCGATAACGTCGCCATCACAAGGCTAACGGCTTGTCGTTGTCCACCAGACAGCAACCCAATGCTATCACCCAAGCGGTCTTCTAAACCAAGACCGAGGATGCTAATTCGCTCTTGGAACAGCTTGCGACGTTTAGTAGAGAGCGCCAATCCCCAGCTGCGTTTTTTACCACGCATGTGCGCTAGAGCCATGTTCTCTTCTATCGTCAGTTCACCACAAGTCCCGGCCAATGGATCTTGAAACACTCGGGCACATTGCGTCGCACGTTGGGCTACCGTCTGCTTGGTGACGTCTTTGCCATCAATGATCACCTGACCACCTATCATCGGCGTCTCACCTGTCACCGCACCAAGCAACGTGGATTTTCCCGCGCCATTAGAACCAATCACGGTAAGAAATTGATGCTCTGGAACCTCTAAAGAGACGCCTTTCAATGCACGATTTTCCAAAATCGTCCCAAGGTTGAACGTGACCTGAATATTATTTAGTTCGATCATAATGCCTCCCCAGAACCATTTTTTGATGCCGCTTGTTTAGCATCAGTAACGCGTTGTTTCGCTCTCATGCTCTGTTTTAGCTTTGGAGCAATAAGCGCCACAGCCACCAATACTGCGGTAACAAGGTTGAGGTCTGAAGCTTGTAAACCAAACATGCCAGAGCTCAAAGCGAAAGCCACTGCAAGGCGATAAAGTACCGAACCGATGATGACCGCAAATACCGCAACCCAAATCTTGCGCCCGGGAATAAGGGTCTGCCCCAAAATCACAGCTGCCAAACCAACGACAATGGTGCCCACGCCAGAGGTCACATCCGCAAAGCTGTTCGTTTGTGCAAACAACGCGCCTGCGAATCCCACAAACCCGTTGGATAAAGCCAAGCCAAAGTAGGTATAAAAGCCAGTGCTCGCCCCTTGCGCAGAAACCATACGCGCATTCACACCCGTGGCTCGTAAACCAAGACCAAAGTCGCTGTTCAGCAGGCGAATGACAAAGAAAGCGGAAAGAAGAACTAAGACCCCAACAACCAGAGGGCGAATAAACATCGCATCGCCCAATGCTTCAAACGGAGTGAGAATAGTATCCTCTCCAAGCAACGCCATATTAGGTTTGCCCATAATACGAATATTAATTGAAAATGCAGCGATCATGGTAAGAATGGAAGCTAACAGGTGTAAAATACCACACCGAACAGCCAGAAAAGCGGTTACCCACCCCGTCATACTACCAGCTATCATCGCCATTATTGTCGCAAGCCAAGGATTAATACCTGCGACAATCGCCGTTGCAGCCACCGCAGCTCCCATTGGAAAGCTGCCATCCACACTCAAATCGGGGAAATCGAGAACACGGAACGTAAGATACACACCCAGAGCGACTAGGCCATAAATCAAGCCAATTTCGAGTGCGCCAAAAAAAGCAAATGCAGACATAACTGCTCCTTTCTGCATGCTCAGGCTGGCTAATACCAACCTGAACGTAAGACTTCTAACGTATACTCCCCTTCTTCTCTAGCAGAATGCTCTACACGAGAAATCCGGCGAGTATCAATTTTGGGGCAAGCGTCTACCAACCAACGTGACGGTCTTTACCCCAAAAAGCGTTACTTATTGCATGCTTGTCGCACGTTCAACCACAGAACTTGGCAGCTTGATACCGAGCTTAGATGCTGCGCTTTCATTAATTACAAGGTCAGAGCCCGTCGCGACTTTTACATCCAGCTTGCCTGGTTCTTGACCATCAAGAATCGCCGCCACGTAATCCGCGGTTTGTACACCAACCTGGTAGTAGTCAAAACCTAAGCCTGCAATAGCACCCTTTTCGACATACGACGTCGCGCCACCAAATACAGGTTTCTTCGCTTGATTCGCTGCCACAATCATCCCTTCAATCGCACTTGCAACTGTATTGTCTGTTGGGGCGTAAAGAATGTCTGATTTCGCTGCAATCGCTTGAGTCGCAGACTGAACATCAGCACTTTTTAGTGCGGTCGCTTCAACCACTTGTATGCCTTTTGCTTTTGCGCTTTCTTTTAGTAATTCAACTAAAGTCACGGCATTAGCTTCACCGGGATTAAATACAACCCCGATGCTTTTCACCTGAGGAAGAATTTCTTGGATGAGATCGACATGCTGAGCAACGGGTGAAAGATCAGACAGGCCAGTTACGTTTTTGCCTGGTTGTTCCATCGACTTAACCAATTTCGCACCAACCGGATCTGTTACCGCAGTAAAGACAACAGGAATAGAGCGAGTAGCCGACACCAAAGCTTGTGCCGAAGGTGTCGCGATGCCAACTAACACATCAGGATTTTCGCCGACGTACTGACGGGCAATTTGCACCGCAATCGCTGGATTACCCTGTGCGGTCTTATAATCAAATTCTAGATTTTTGCCTTCTTCGTAGCCTTTCGCTTTCAAACCATCAAGTAACCCTTGGCGCGTCGCGTCTAACGCCGGGTGTTCGACAATCTGTGAAACTGCGACAGTTGCAGTGGCGGCCAGTACATTGGTAGAAGAGAAAATAGCAGTAGCTGATAGAACGGCAGTGGCTAATAAACGTTTCGTTTTCATCATAACTCCTTGATGTGACTTCGTCCTTGTTTCACGAGCTTTCAATATGTGTATCGACTCGTGAATTCAAATGTTTGAAGGCGGTATTGTTGTGTTCATATAACTGTGCACTTCTTGCGCATCTTGTTTTTATTATTACTACTAAGTCTTAGTAAAGAAAAGAAAGATTTAACACTAAAGCAACATTTGTGATCGGGGGGACTTCTTCATCCGGAAAGAATCTTTGGTAAACAAAGCTTCGCTCGCTTCATCAACGACCGTCAAAGTAGGTAATAGAGGCAGGATCAAAAATGGAGCGGCCAGTGCACACTCCATTTCAAACAATTTAAATTAGAACCAACGCTCTAATGACGATTTATCGAGCTGGCGAAACGCTCGGTTCAGTATTATCGCAAGCTCTTTGTAACGAGGGCGAGCTTTGACAGGCTCTAATGCAAAACCTGTTTCCACAATTTTTTGATGCAACTCCCGATACCAAGAGGCCAAAGAAGGCGGCAATTTCGTGTTGGATCGAGCACCAAGCCACCAAATGCCTTGAAGTGGCAAGCTAATCGCAAACAAGGCGACAACAATGGATTGAGGTAACGCGTGGTAATTGTTGAATGCCATTTGAGTGAGTACGCTGATCGCAGCAACGGCCGGCATGACTTTAATGCCAAAGCGAGTCGCCTTAATGATACGCTGTTCCGGAAATATGGCGCTTAGCTCTTTACGAACCGGCCAGATCTCCATGTAATTCTGGCCATCTTTCAGGCTATGGATCAATCCGACTTTATTACTCATACCGCTCTCTCACTAAAAAATAGTTGAACATTTCAACTGAAGGTACAAAAAATTGATGAAAGTTAATATTCTTTCAAATTTTTTTTGTTATCATTGCTTATTATCGCTATCCTTTGCAGACCCTCAATCTCATTGTTGCTGTTATTTACAATTTAAGCAACTCCGAGATATCTATCTGCACGGATCGCATCATAGTGATGGAAGGGTTCATCACTATTTCTTTATATGGAATTAGAACAATTTTTGACCAGGATTAGTACGCAGCCTTCTGGGTATCGGCTATTCTTGTGATTAATTTTTCATTCTTTAACTGATTTTTTTATCAGACGAATAACAGGTAGTCATACATGTCTAAGCTAGTTTTAGTTTTAAACTGCGGTAGTTCTTCTCTTAAATTTGCCGTTGTTGATGCCGAGAACGGCGACGAGCACTTGTCAGGTCTTGCTGAGTGTCTTCACCTTCCTGAAGCTCGCATCAAGTGGAAACTTGATGGCAAGCACGAAGCTCAACTAGGCAATGGTGCAGCTCACGAAGAAGCACTAGCGTTTATGGTAGAAACTATTCTTGCTTCTAAGCCAGAGCTTAAAGCTAACCTAGGCGCAATCGGTCACCGTATCGTTCACGGCGGCGAGCAGTTCACTCAATCTGCACTAATTACTGATGAAGTTCTAAAAGGTATTCAAGACGCTGCAACATTTGCACCTCTTCATAACCCTGCTCACATCATCGGTATCGAAGCGGCTAAGAAAAACTTCCCAGAGCTGAAAAACGTTGCTGTATTTGACACTGCGTTCCACCAAACTATGCCTGAAGAGTCTTACCTATACGCTCTTCCATACAACCTATACAAAGAACACGGTATCCGTCGTTACGGCATGCACGGTACTTCTCACTTGTTCATCACTCGTGAAGTTGCAGGCCTACTAAACAAACCAGTTGAAGAAGTAAACATCATCAACTGTCACCTAGGTAACGGCGCATCTGTATGTGCGATCAAGAACGGTCAATCTGTAGACACTTCTATGGGTCTTACTCCACTTGAAGGTCTGGTAATGGGTACTCGCTGTGGCGACATCGACCCTGCTATCGTCTTCCACCTACACGACGCTCTAGGTTACTCTGTTGATCAAATCAACACGATGCTAACTAAAGAGTCTGGTCTTCAAGGTCTAACTGAAGTGACTTCTGACTGTCGTTTCGTTGAAGACAACTACGGTCAAAAAGAAGAAGCAACACGCGCAATGGACGTGTTCTGCCACCGTCTAGCTAAATACGTTGCTGGCTACACTGCTTCAATGGAAGGCCGTCTAGACGCAATCACTTTCACTGGCGGTATCGGCGAGAACTCTGGCCCTATCCGTGAAATGGTTCTAAACCGTCTTGGCATCTTCGGTATCGAAGTAGATAGCGAAGCTAACCTTAAAGCTCGCTTCGGCGGCGAAGGCGTTATCACGACTGAAAACAGCCGTATCCCTGCAATGGTTATCTCTACTAACGAAGAGCTAGTCATCGCTGAAGACACTGCTCGCCTGACAGGTCTTTAATTGAATTCCTGGCTAGCCACTCGGCTAGCCAGTTTTCATTCAAACGAATTTCTTAGGGGCTCAACTCCTATTCTTCGAGCTTCATGGAATAAGAGTTGAGCTTTTATCCCCCAAATAGCTAAAGGTACTCTACGAATGTCTCGTACTATTATGCTTATCCCTACTAGCGCAGGCGTTGGCCTAACAAGCGTTAGCATGGGTGTTCTTCGCGCTATGGAGCGTAAAGGCGTTAAAGTTTCTTTCTACAAGCCAATCTGTCAGCCACGTTCAGGTGGTGATCAGCCAGATCTGACTTCAACTATCGTTGGTCGTAACAGCGATATGAAGATCGGTGAACCAATGGCGATGTCTGTTGCTGAAAGCCTAATCGGTAACGACAACATGGACGAGCTGCTAGAAACCGTTGTTGAACGTTACAACCAAATCAACAAAGACGCAGACGTTACGCTAATCGAAGGTCTTGTACCTACTCGTAAGCACCCATTTGCAAACCAAGTAAACGCGGAAATCGCGGCAACACTTGGTGCAGAAATCGTGCTAGTTGCGACTCCAGGTACTGATAACCCTGCGCAACTGAAAGAGCGTATCGAAGTAGCATGTTCTAACTTCGGCGGCACTAAAAACAAAAACATCTCTGGTGTTATCATCAACAAGCTAAACGCTCCTGTTGACGAAGCTGGCCGTACTCGCCCTGACCTATCTGAAATCTTTGACGATGCAGACAGCGCGAAACAAAACGAATTGAAAGTGATGGAAATTTTCAACACTTCTCCAATTCGTGTACTAGGTTGTGTGCCATGGAGCATTGATCTGATTGCGACTCGTGCAATCGACATGGCTAAACACCTGAAAGCAGATATCATCAACGAAGGTGACATCAACACTCGTCGCATCAAGAGCATCACTTTCTGTGCACGTTCTCTGCCAAACATGATTGAGCACTTCAAACCGGGTTCTCTACTTGTTACTTCTGCAGACCGTCCTGATGTTATCGTTGCTGCTTCTCTTGCTGCAATGAACGGTGTGGATATTGGTGCAGTACTGCTAACTGGCGGTTACGATATCCCTAGCGAAATCGAAGGCCTATGTAAACCAGCATTCGACACTGGTCTACCTATCTTCAAAGCACAAGGTAACACTTGGCAAACGTCTCTAAACCTACAGAGCTTCAGCATCGAAGTACCTGCAGACGATAAAGAGCGTATCGAGTTCATCAACGAACACGTTGCTGGCCACATTGACGGTAACTGGATCGAGTCTATGACTGAAGGCACTCAGAAGTCTCGTCGTCTAAGCCCACCAGCGTTCCGTTACCAGCTAACTGAACTTGCTCGTAAAGCAGGTAAGCGTATCGTTCTTCCAGAAGGTGACGAACCACGCACAGTTAAAGCAGCGGCAATCTGTGCTGAACGCGGCATTGCAGACTGTGTACTTCTAGGTAACCCAGATGAAATCCGTCGCGTAGCAGCTCAACAAGGCGTTGAGCTAGGTACTGGTGTAACCATCATCGATGCAGATGCTGTTCGTGAAAACTACGTTGCTCGCCTAGTTGAGTTGCGCGGTGCGAAAGGCATGACTGAAGTTGTGGCTCGTGAGAAGCTACAAGATTCAGTATTCCTAGGCACAATGATGCTTGAGAACGACGAAGTTGACGGCCTAGTTTCTGGTGCTGTTCACACTACGGCGAACACTATCGTTCCTCCGTTCCAAATCATCAAGACGGCACCAAATGCGTCTATCGTATCTTCAGTATTCTTCATGCTTCTGCCTGATCAGGTACTGGTTTACGGTGACTGTGCAATCAACCCAGATCCAACTGCTGAACAGCTTGCTGAAATCGCTATCCAATCTGCTGACTCTGCAGCAGCATTCGGTATCGAACCACGCGTTGCAATGATCTCTTACTCTACTGGTGAATCTGGTAAGGGTGCAGACGTTGATAAAGTACGTGAAGCTACAAAACTGGCTCAAGAGAAACGTCCTGATCTTATCATTGACGGTCCTCTACAGTACGACGCTGCTATTATGGAAAACGTTGCTGCTTCTAAAGCACCAAACTCTCCAGTTGCAGGTAAAGCGACAGTATTTGTATTCCCAGACCTAAACACGGGTAACACAACTTACAAAGCGGTACAACGTTCAGCTGACCTAGTATCTATCGGTCCAATGCTGCAAGGTATGCGTAAGCCTGTAAACGACTTGTCTCGTGGCGCGCTAGTAGACGACATCGTGTACACCATCGCTCTAACAGCTATCCAAGCAGACCAAGAAGCTAAATAATCGCTTCTGACATCTAGTTGGATATAGATACAAAGCCCTCGATTCATCGAGGGCTTTTTCTATTGCTGGCCAGAACACTTATTTGTTTTTTATACCAATCACTGCACAACCTATAATTACTGGTGCACAAAGCTTTTCTCCCTATCGCCCCCCATACCTAATCGACATTGCTCGTGCTTGTTCTTACACCGATTGACCCACTCCCCAAAATGCATTGGCTCCAAAGCAGCACGGTCCCTGTTCAATTTATCGACATTATTTACGTTTTAGCTAAACTTTTTTGCTAGGAAATACGTAAAAGCTACTGCAATGCACAAACTCATTGACTGCTAAGGAATATATATGAAGGATTTCATCAATACATCACTGATAAAGTTTGGTTTAGCTGCGTTTCTGATTAGTTTTTCTTCATTCAGCTTTTCCGCCCCGAGTATTAAAGGCGTCGATCAAGATATGTCCGGAGGAACGGTGACCGCTGAAATGGCTCATGCTGATGACAATGGGTGGATGGTTGTCCACCGAACAGACGAATCAATGAAGCCTGGTCCTGTTATCGGCTACGCTCCGTTAAAAATGGGAAAGAATGAAAACGTAAATGCAATTTTGATGGAACCAGTAGAATCAGGCGATATGCTGATGTTAATGGTCCACGGAGAGAAAGGTGGCATGAAGACTGGTGTGTTTGAGTATACGCTCGGCGCTAAAGAGGACGGTCCTGTAAAAGTGGACGGAAAGCTAGTGATGGACATCGTACGCGCTAAGTAAGGTGGCGATGAATGAAAAAGTAAACTTCCTACTCCCGGTATTTAGATGACACAAAAGTACTTAACGGCATTGCTAACCGTTAAGTACTTTTTCATTTGCGATGGAAGCAGCAAACTAGCCAATCCTTTCTCTTCCATGAGGAGTATTTAGGTCTAAATCAGGCCCTTTTGGTACAACTTGCGTCGGATTAATCCCAGTGTGGCTGAAGTAGTAGTGGCGTTTAATGTGATATAAATCCGTCGTTTCTTCGACGCCTTCGACTTGATATAACTCTTTTAAGTAGCCTTGTATATTTTCGTAGTCTGCGATGCGCTGCTTGTTACACTTGAAATGCCCCACATACACCGCATCAAAACGAATAAGAGTCGTAAACAAACGCCAATCAGCCTCAGTAATTGTGTTCCCTGCTAAGTAACGATGCGTCGCTAAGTGAGCATCGATTTTATCTAACGCATTAAACAAAGAATCAAACGCTTCTTCATACGCCTCTTGTGTAGTCGCGAAGCCACAACGATACACTCCGTTGTTGACATTTGGATAAACAAAATCGTTCCACTCATCAATAACGTGTTTTAGATGATCTGGATAGTAGTCGTCGTGATTCCCTGTTAACGCATTGAATTCCGAATTGAACATGCGAGTGATCTCTGACGACTCGTTTGACACAATAGTATTGGTCTTTTTATCCCAAAGTACAGGCACGGTTACGCGGCCCGTGTAATCGGGTTTGGCCTGCGTGTAAATTTGATACATGCGCGTGTGACCAAACAATGGCTCAGGAAGGCCCATTTGCCAACCTTGGCTGAGCATATCAGGGCAAACGACCGTGACATCAATATGTGGTTCTAAACCTTTCAGCTTGCGGAAAATGAGGGTTCGATGTGCCCACGGACAAGCAAGAGAGACATACAAATGGTATCGACCGGACTCTGGTGTAAACTCCGCATCAGGGTCGTTTTTAACCCAGTTACGGAATCCGGCATCTTCGCGCACAAATTTGCCACCATTTGATTTTGTGTCATACCAGACATCTTGCCAAACACCTTCAACCAACTTACCCATGATTGCTCTCCTCTCGTTCTGTTTGTGTCTATATTAGCGTTTCCTATCAAACAGAGAATCATCGAACTTAGGACATCATGTTCAAGAAATTCGAATGTATAAATCAGACACATAAAAAAAGCGCGACCCGATGAAGGTGTCGCGCTTAAGCCCGTCACAGGCTGAATTTATACACTAACGTGTAAACAAGATACCGCGTGAACGTCATTACCTAAAATGGTTGGCTTCGTCTTCGCACACTCTTCGGTTGCTTGTGGGCAACGAGTGCGGAATACACAACCCGACGGTGGGTTGATAGGTGAAGGAAGATCACCCTCTAGCATTTGGATTTTCTTATTGCGCTCAATATCCGGGTCCGGGATCGGAACCGCAGACATCAGCGCACGCGTATATGGGTGCTTAGGATCAGCAAACAGAGCCTCGGCCTCGCCAAGTTCCACGGCATTACCTAAATACATAACTAAAACGCGATCTGAAATGTGTTTAACGACAGACAAGTCATGCGCAATGAATACCAGAGAAAGCCCTAACTCTTTTTGAATCTCTTTAAGCAGGTTAACAACCTGAGCTTGAATAGATACATCAAGCGCCGATACTGGCTCGTCACAAATGATCATCTTAGGCTTAAGGATAAGCGCACGCGCTATCCCGATACGCTGACACTGACCACCCGAAAACTCGTGTGGGTAACGGTTAATCACGTTAGGTAATAGGCCAACTTTCGCCATCATCTCTTTAACGCGATCTTTCACTTCCTGCTTAGACAGTTCTGGATAGAATGTCTCAAGAGGTTCAGCAATGATATCACCAACAGTCATACGCGGATTCAGCGATGCCAATGGGTCTTGGAAAATCATCTGAATTTCTTTACGCGTCTCACGGCGCTGAACGCTTTTCATTTTAGTAAGGTCTTGACCCAACCAAACTACTTGGCCGTCAGTAGCTTCAACCAGACCAATGATGGCACGAGCAAACGTCGATTTACCACAACCTGATTCACCTACTACACCAAGCGTTTCCCCTTCGTATAGTCGAACGTTCACGCCATCTACCGCTTTCAGGCTCGAAGGCTTTGACCACGGCCATGCCGACTTTGAGGCAATGCTGAAGTGAACTTTCAGCTCAGAAATGTCCAGAATTAGTTTTTTGTCTACTGCGTTCATTTGTTCCAAGCCTCCCATTCAGAAAAACATGCACGCTGACGACCATCACCAAATGGTGTCAGAATTGGCGCCTCGCGCTTACAACGATCCATCACACGGTGACAGCGCTCTTGATAAGGGCAGCCCGGCGGTAGACGAAGCAAGTTTGGTGGATTACCAGGAATGGTCGGCAGAATTTCACCCTCAGTATCGAGGCGAGGAATCGCATTCAGCAGCCCCTCCGCATAAGGATGGCTTGGATTGTAGAAAATTTCGTTTACGTTGCCGTACTCCATAGTACGGCCTGCATACATCACCAGCACCTTGTCACACGAACCTGCAACCACACCAAGGTCGTGCGTGATCATGATGATCGCTGTGTTGAACTCAGATTTCAGCTCATTCAACAAGTCCATGATCTGTGCTTGTACCGTCACATCAAGTGCTGTTGTTGGCTCATCGGCAATAAGCAATTTAGGACGACATAACAACGCCATCGCGATCATTACACGCTGACGCATACCGCCTGAAAACTCATGCGGGTACATCGTGATACGCTTACGCGCTTCAGGGATTTTTACCGCTTCCAGCATGCGTACTGATTCTTCAAATGCCTCCGCTTTGCCCATGCCTTTGTGCAGCATAAGCACTTCCATCAACTGATCACTCACTTTCATGTAAGGGTTCAGTGATGTCATTGGGTCTTGGAAGATCATTGCGATCTGTTCCGCACGCACTTTGTTCAGTTCTTTTTCCGGTAAGTTTAGGATTTCTTTGCCTTCAAACTTTGCGCTACCAGAAATAATACCGTTCTTAGCCAAAAGGCCCATGATTGCGAATACGGTTTGAGATTTACCTGATCCCGACTCTCCAACGATACCTAAGGTTTCGCCTTGGTTGAGAGAAAAGTTCAAATCGTTTACTGCGGTTACGATACCATCTTGCGTGGTGAATTCGACGCGCAGATCTTTGACATCTAATAAGCTCATCATTGCTTCCTTAATCTTATCTTTTAATTATCTGTCTTTTGGATCCAGCGCATCGCGCAGGCCGTCACCAACGTAGTTGAAGCAGAATAGCGTCACAACCATGAACACTGCTGGGAATGCCAGCTGCCAGATTGCTACTTCCATTGTCTGTGCACCTTCTTGTAGAAGAGCGCCCCAACTTGTCATTGGTTCCTGAACACCAAGACCAAGGAATGATAGGAATGATTCCGTTAGAATCATACTTGGGATAAGCAGCGTAGAGTATACCGCTACAATACCCAGTACGTTCGGTACGATATGACGAGTAATGATTTTCCAGTTGCTTACACCACACACATGTGCCGCTTCGATAAACTCCTTGCTACGTAGACTAAGAGTCTGACCACGTACGATACGCGCCATATCTAGCCATGCGATAGCACCAATCGCAACGAAGATCAGCATGATGTTACGACCGAAGAATGTTACCAGTACAATCACCAGGAACATAAACGGTACCGCGTATAAAATTTCTAGAATACGCATCATTACGCGGTCAACTTTACCGCCGATGAAACCAGATGCTGCGCCGTAGAGCGTACCAATCAGTACCGCTACAAATGCACCCATAACACCTACCATCAACGAAATACGACCTCCAATTAGCGTACGCACGTATAAATCACGGCCCAAGCTGTCAGTACCAAACCAATGGTCAGCATTCGGTGCAACGTGCATCGCGTACCAGTCAGTATCATCAAATGTGTACGGTGCGATCATTGGCAGGATAATAACCGCCAACGTCATTAGAACAAGAAGGAATAAGCTCACCATCGCCGCTTTGTTGCGCATGAAACGGATACGAGCATCTTGCCAAAGACTGCGACCTTCAATCTCCAAGTTTTCGGAGAATTTCTCAATCGCTTCTAGGTTTTCTTTTTTCGTTAACATAACCAAACGTCCCTGTTAGTAGCGAATTTTCGGGTCAATCATTGCAAGTAAAATATCTACAATCGCGTTGAATAGAATGAATAGGAAACCAATCAGAATGGTTACCCCCATTACTAGCGAGTAGTCACGGTTAAACGCAGCGTTAACGAATAGTTTACCAATACCAGGCAGACCAAAAATGGTTTCGATAACAACGGAACCGGTGATGATACCTACGAAAGCTGGGCCCATGTAAGAAACAACAGGGAGAAGTGCCGGCTTAAGAGCGTGTTTGATAATGATATAACGGTAACTTAGACCTTTAGCACGTGCCGTACGAATAAAGTTACTGTTTAGGGTTTCGATCATCGAACCACGCGTGATACGAGCAAAGGTAGCAACATACAGTAGCGACATACCAATAACAGGAAGCACTAAATACTGCCAGCTACCATCTTGCCAACCGCCCGCAGGGAAGATATTCCAATGAAGCGAGAATATGTAGATAAGCGCAGGCGCTAATACAAAGGATGGCATTACGACACCAAGCATCGCAGTCGACATAATGGTGTAATCAATCCAAGTATTTTGCTTGAGCGCAGCAATGGTACCGACGGTAACCCCCATTATCAAAGTAAAGATAAAGGCGATGAAGCCCACTTTAGCCGAAACAGGTAAGGCAACCGCGATCAGCTCGTTTACTGAGTAATCAAGGTATTTAAATGACGGTCCGAAATCACCTTGGATAACATTGGTCAAATACGTGGTGTATTGTTCAAATACAGGTTTATCCAAGCCATATTTAGCTTCGATGTTTGCCATTACTTCGGGTGGCAATGGACGCTCTGTCGAGAAAGGGTTTCCCGGTGCAAAGCGCATAAGAAAGAAAGATACGGTGATCAAAACCAACATTGTTGGGATCGCCTCAAATATCCTTTTTGCGATGAATTTAAGCATAAACTCACTCTTTCAGTCTGTGACAGTTAAATTAAAGAAGTCGTCCAATTCTTTTGGACTAAAGATAGGCGCTACATGCAATTTCTCACATGTAGGGCCTCATTTTTATAGTTCTATCGAGTTACGAATTACTCTGTGATGTAGAGATCTTTAGAGTAAATCTTGTCTTCCGCGTTATTTACTGGGAAGCCACCAACTTTCGGTGATAGTAGACGTGATTTCACGTACTGGTAGATAGGTGCGATTGGCATATCTTTTGCCATCAACTTCTCTGCTTCTAGGTAAAGTGCTTGGCGCTCTTCGTCAGAAGTTGAAGCAAATGCTTTGTTCATGATCGCATCGTACTCTTTGCTGTCGTAGTGAATACCACCAGTAGTGTTATTACTCATCATCAGCGTTAGGAAAGATGAAGCTTCGTTGTAGTCGCCACACCAACCTGCACGAGCAACCTCAAAGTTGCCAGAATCTTTGGTAGATAGGTAAGTTTTCCACTCTTGGTTTTCTAGCGTAACGTCTAGACCAAGTGTCTTCTTCCACATTGAACCCAGTGCAACCGCAAGTTTCTTGTGGTTCTCTGATGTATTGTATAGAAGGTTAAATTCAAGAGGGTTGTCTGCGCCGTAACCCGCTTCTTCCAATAGACGCGCAGCTTCTGCGTTACGCTCTTCTTGCGTCATTTTGCCGTATGCAGGAATTTCTGGGTTGAAACCTGCCGTAATTTCAGGTGTTAGGAAGTAAGCTGGCTTTTGACCTTGACCTAAAATCGCATCGGTCACAATGTTACGGTCAATCGCATAAGAAATCGCTTTACGCACACGAACATCATCAAACGGCTTTTTCTTCGTATTGAATATGTAGTAGTAAGTACATAAGTTACCGGTTACAGACACTTCTTGTGGGTGCTCTTTCTTCAGACGCTTGAAGTGCTCTGTAGGCAGCTCGTTCGTGAAGTCGATTTCACCCGCTAGGAAGCGGTTCATTTCCGCTACTTGGTTCTCGATTGGTAGGAAAGTAACTTGGTCAAGCGTCGTGTTTTCGTTGTCCCAGTACTGTTCGTTACGTTTTAGAACCAAACGCTCGTTTACAACCCAGTTGTCAACAACATAAGCACCGTTACCTACAAAGTTCTCTGGCTTCGTCCATTGATCGCCGAACTTTTCAACAGTTGCTTGATGAACAGGTTTCACTGTCGTGTGGCCCATCATCATTACAAAATATGGTACTGCAGTATCTAACTCAACCACTAACGTGTGATCGTCAACCGCTTTAACACCTAACTCGCTCTTATCTTTTTTACCCGCAACAATGTCTTTTGCGTTCTTCATCTTGGTGTATTCCATGTACCAAGCATATGGAGAGGCGGTTGCTGGATCGACTGCGCGTTGGAAGCTGTAAACGAAATCACCTGCAGTGACAGGATCACCGTTTGACCATTTTGCGTCTTCACGTAAGTGGAAAGTGTATGTTTTGTTGTCTTCAGTTTCCCAAGATTCTGCAACACCAGGGATAGTGTTACCGTCCGCATCTTGGTTTACAAGGCCTTCAAGAAGATCGCGAATCACGTGGGATTCTGGAACACCTTGAGATTTATGAGGGTCTATTGTCGCAACTTCTGTACCGTTACCACGCACCAATTCTTGAACAGCAGCAAGTTTTGGCTCTTTAGAATCAGATTTAGCTTCAGGAGCTGGAGCCGGAGCAGGCTCAGCAGCTTGTTTCTCCGCAGGCTTTTCACCACAACCAGCTAGAGCGAGAGAAAGACCAGCACCAATAAATAAAGCGCGCGTGATTTTATTCTTATACATGCGTAAAACTCCAAATTTTTTCGTTAGCATCCATGACTTCTTTGTAAGGGCCTGGAACGGTCAGAGTTTTAGATTTTTTTAGTGCACTTTCTGAGCACAAAAGTCTAAAACCTTACAAAGACTGCGGCACACATTAGCAATCATTGAAGTAATTTGCCATAAAAATGTAGCAAAAAAACCAATAATGCTGACTAAACCACACATATCTAGCAGTAAACTCTAACCCCAAAGCATTCACCAGCCAAATAAAGACCAGAAGCGACATTTAACAGGCGAAACTTTCGATTAATCTGAGTTTAAACCATTTACTAGCATCTTATGCTAGATATTTACACATCATTTAACATTTATGACAAATCAAGTCTAACAAATAATTGTTTATATATTGGGCAAAAAACTTTTATTGTGAAGAATATCACCAGACAAAAGATAGGAAATATTGAAACAAAGTGAGCAATACAATGAAGATAAATACAAAAAAAGCTAAGTACCATTAGCACTTAGCTTTTTTCACTAGAATGCGGGTTAGTTCTATTTTTCCCAACGCTGTGCAGCTTGATGATCGGTGTCGCGCGACTCAATCCAACGATCTTCATTCGTCGTACGCTCTTTTTTCCAAAATGGTGCTTGGGTTTTCAGATAATCCATGATGAACTCGCACGCATCAAATGCCGCGCCGCGGTGCGCACTGGAAACGCCCACAAATACAATTTGATCACCGCTATCCATGTCTCCGACACGATGAATCACGCGTACACCTAATAGTGGCCAGCGAGACTCAGCTTGATCGCAAATGTCGCTCAAGCTCTTCTCTGTCATCCCCGGATAGTGCTCTAGATGTAAACCAATGACATTATCCCCAAGGTTCATATCTCGAACTTTACCAACGAATGTAACGACAGCGCCGGCAGCCGTCCCTTCAGATAGACGTTGATATTCTTGCTCAACCGAAAAGTCTTCAATTTGTACAGAAACACGAGAATCCATCTTAACCCCCAGTTACCGGCGGGAAAAACGCAACTTCGTCACCTGCTTTTACTTGTGTATCCAGAGGGACGATGGATTGGTTCACTGCAGCAAGTAGCTTTCCTGGCTCGAGCGCTAAATCCCACTTGCCATCTTTCTCAGTGCCTTCTTCCACTAGATGTGCACGAATTGATTCAACCGTTTCAAACGGCCCGTCTAACTCGACACTGTCGATGCCAATCAGCTCGCGAGTTTGAGCAAAGAAAAGTACTTTAATCATGATTCCACCTTAAAGTGACCAGATTTACCACCCGTTTTCTCTAGTAGACGAACTTGACCAATGACCATGTCTTTTTGTACTGCTTTACACATATCGTAAATCGTTAGAGCAGCAACGGAAGCTGCCGTGAGCGCTTCCATTTCCACACCAGTTTTACCCGCAAGTTTACATACTGATTCGATGCGAACTTTGTTTTCTGCTTCGATAGCTTCCAGTTGAACTTCAACTTTAGAGAGTAGTAGCGGATGACAAAGTGGAATCAAATCCCAGGTTTTCTTCGCAGCTTGAATACCAGCAATACGAGCCGTCGCAAATACATCACCTTTGTGGTGCTGGCCAGAGACAATCAGTTGAAGTGTTTCTGGGGCCATGTGAACAAATGCTTCAGCACGAGCTTCACGAACCGTCTCCGTTTTTGCTGACA
The DNA here is from genome assembly GCF_033338745.1 of Vibrio sp. Vb1026. Classification (NCBI taxonomy): domain Bacteria; kingdom Pseudomonadati; phylum Pseudomonadota; class Gammaproteobacteria; order Vibrionales; family Vibrionaceae; genus Vibrio; species Vibrio sp. Vb1026. Next base: position 156,760 of record NZ_JAWOTH010000003.1, on the reverse strand, counting down.
CGTCAACCATGTTTGCTTCGCCAGAAGCATTGATATGTGTAAATTGGGTCATTGTTTTTCCTTCGCTTTTAGGAAAGGTTATACAGATAGGTGTGGCATGAAGTTACAAGGGCGATGACTTGCATCCAACTGCTGTTTAATAATTTTTGTCCAGCCTGTACGACACGCACCCGTTGAACCTGGCATTGCGAAGATCACGGTGTGGTTAGCAAAACCTGCAATCGCACGAGACTGAATGGTAGACGTACCGATCTCTTCGTACGACACCATACGGAACAACTCACCAAAACCTTCAACTTCTTTATCAAATAGAGGCTTAAGTGCTTCTGGCGTGCTATCACGTGAGGTGAAACCTGTACCGCCAGTAATCATGATCGCTTGTACGCTTTCATCAGCAATCCATTGAGAAACAATCGCGCGGATCTTGTACATATCATCAATAACAATTTGCTTGTCTACTACGTTGTGACCCGCTTCTTGAGCATGCTCAGCTAGGTAACGACCAGAGGTATCGTTTTCTTCAGTACGAGTGTCAGATACCGTTAGAACGGCAATATTTGCAGGTTGGAATTTGCTTTCAGCGTGACCCATTTGTTCACCTATTCTCTTAATTAGCTTTGATACGCTTGGTATCGATTCGGAAAAAGTTAGAGCCAGCTTATCAGTGAACTCGCTCTAAAAATTGAATGAAGTTAGCCGCCGATAGACGCGAGGTGTGGCGTCATACCAGTATTGCCATCATGCAAGAAATGGCTTACCGACTTGGTTTGTAACTGCGCCTGGATACGTTCAATAAGCTCACTCTCTTGCTCATCACGTTCCAAAAGATCACGCAATTCTACACCGTGGTCTCCAAACAGACATAGGTGCAGCTTACCCATCGCAGAAACGCGCAGTCGGTTGCAGCTTTCACAAAAGTCTTTTTCATAAGGCATGATAAGACCTATTTCACCCTTGTAATCAGGATGAACAAATACTTGCGCAGGACCATCATTATGCGAGCGCACTTTCAGCAACCAACCATTTGCAATTAGCTGGTTACGAATTGCCACTCCGGATACATGGTGCTTATTAAATAGCTCATCCATCTCACCCGTTTGCATCAACTCAATGAAACGCAGTTGGATTGGACGATCTTTTATCCAGTTAAGAAACGCTGGCAGCTCGTGATGGTTCAGATCTTTCATCAACACCACATTAACTTTTACTTGCTCATAACCGACCTCGAACGCACGTTCGATACCATTCATGACTTCAGTAAACTTATTTTCACCTGTGATTTGATGAAACATACGCGGGTCAAGGCTATCCACACTGACATTAATGTGGGTTAAACCCGCTTCACGCCAATCTGCGACTTGTTTTGCCATGCGATAGCCATTGGTTGTCGTTGCAACTTTTTGAATGCCAGGCGTCGCCGCTACTGAATGGATAATGTCGGTAAAATCTTTGCGTAAGCTAGGCTCACCACCAGTGATGCGCACTTTTGACGTGCCACAATCAGCGAATGCTTTTACGACCCGTTTGATTTCAGGGAGAGATAAAAAAGACGAGTTTTTATTGCCCGAAGGCTTATAGCCATCAGGAAGGCAATAGGTACATTTGAAATTACATACGTCGGTCACAGACAGACGCAAGTAATAAAACTTACGATGAAATTTGTCTTCGAATTGTTGCGCCACGGAACACCTTTCCAAACACGGGAGGCATGGCCATTTCCAATCATGCCCTTGTGACAGTATGCCACTGGCTCAAAACGCTTATCCAAGGACTTAGCAATAGTGAGCTCGGAGTTATGGCAACCAGAGATATGAAATCTCTGATAGCTTTGCGGTGTAAAATACTTAATATTTGTAATGGAATCCAGACTTGAGTGATAAAAAACTCTCTAGAGACACAATTTACCGCTAAGTGAGTACCTTTAAGACACTCCTTAAGATAAATTGTAGCCGTTTTTTATTAGATTATTAGAAGAACATAATGAATATCTACACAGATAAAAAAGTGGTCGCTGTTGGCGGTGGTCATGGCTTAGGTCGAATGCTGGCCGCATTACGAGATTTTGGCAGCAATGCAACTGGGATTGTTGCCACGACTGACAATGGTGGTTCAACAGGAAGAATTCGTCACTGCCAAGGAGGAATCGCTTGGGGAGACACACGTAACTGTATTAATCAGCTCATTACAGAGCCTTCGATCAGTTCTATGATGTTTGAATATCGCTTCAAAGGCACTGGCGAACTTGATGGTCATAATCTTGGTAATTTGATGCTTACTGCACTCGATAACTTATCGGTCAGACCTTTAGATGCCATTAATCTGATTCGCAATATGTTAAAAGTCGACGTTAACATCCTTCCTATGTCCGAACACCCTTCGGATCTTTCCGCGTTATCCGTAGATGGGAAGTGGGTTACGGGAGAAACAAATGTCGACGAAATGAAAGCAGACTTGCGACGTTTGGATCTTTCACCAGAAGTGCCTGCTACCAAAGAAGCCATCACGGCTTTGGCGGAAGCTGACGCGATTATTCTTGGCCCTGGCAGTTTTTTAACTAGTATCATGCCTCCTTTATTGCTGCCTGAACTCGGCAAAGCGATTGCAGCAAACACAAAAGCAAAAGTCATTTTTGTTGCTAACCTGAGTCCAGAATACGGCCCAGCGGGACGAATGACGATGGCTCAAAAATTAGAATGGTGTGAACGTGCCTGTCAAGGAAGAAAAATAGACGTGGTTCTAGCAGAGAAAACCGAGCAAGACGTCTTAAGTCAATGGAATGTAGTGACGGAGTCACTCGCCTCCTCTAACCGAGACTGGCGTCACGATAGAAACAAGCTCAAACTAGCGATTGAAAATCAGCTACAACTTTCTATTTAAGAGCACGTTACCTGGCTAGCGCCCTCTTTTAAGGTGTTTATTGATAATGAAAACCCTTCTGTCATCGAAGGGTTTTAGTTCAGGCATCCAGTAAAAACAGATGTTTACTAAGAAAAAATGGTTAATAGAAAAAATAGCTACTGTCGCCAAGAGCGATAAGCATCTCGAGTTTCGTGCAAAAGATCGAACATAGCCTCTAACTCCTCAGACTCCGCAGTCAACTCACCGGCTTTCGCTTTTTTGTCTATGGACATAGCCAGTTCACAAAGGCGATCTGCCCCAAAGCTCGCAGCACTACTTTTCAACGCGTGGCTGATTTCTTTTGAGTAAGCTAATCGCTCTGCCCCCTGCAGTTGGGATAAGTTCTCGATATAGGTATCCATTTCTCCTAGGAAGATATCGAACAGTACAGGTACGTTGTCACTGCCAATTTCCATCGACAGTTCATCTATTTTTTGCTGATTTAATACATTTACACTCATACTTTTTGCCGCTCTTCCTTGCCGTTCCATGCCTGTAACTTGCGGTAAATCGTCGACGGACTGACATCAAGATATCCCGCCGCTCGAGGAATATTGCCATCACATGCTTCAATCGCTTGCTCGATTGCCATTTTTTCCGTCATCCATAATGGCATAATCTCAGATGCGGTCATCGCTTTCGGCTCAATTAATTTAGCCACAGACGACGGACGGTCAAGCGGTTGATTCAACGGTGGCGGTAACATGTCCAACGTAATCTCTTTACCGTTGTTTAGAACAACGATATTGCGTAGCACGTTTTGTAACTGACGAACGTTACCCGGCCACTCATAGCTGTTGAATCGCTCGATGACATCAGGCGCAAAACGTATGAAGCTTTTTCCTTCTTCGTGTGACATGTAACCTAGCAGTGAGTATGCAATTTCAATAACATCTTCGCCTCGTTCGCGTAAAGGCGGTAAATGCAAAGGAATGACATACAAACGATAGTACAAATCTTCACGGAATCGACCTTCTTGTACCTCTTTCCAGGGATCACGGTTAGTGGCACAAACAAAGCGCACATCCACGCTCTTCATTTTTGAGGAACCCACTTTTTGGAATGTGCCCGTTTGAATAAATCGTAGCAACTTGGTTTGTAAATCCAAGTCCATCTCACAAAGCTCATCTAGAAAAAGTGTGCCGCCATCCGCTAACTCAGCTGCCCCTTGACGATCATTCGCAGCGCCAGTAAAGGCCCCTTTTACGTGACCAAACAGTTCACTCTCAATCAAATCTTTTGGAATTGCAGCACAGTTAATTGCAATAAAAGGTTTGTCACCACGTTTACTTGCTGCGTGAATAGCCTCGGCACATACCTCTTTACCAGTTCCACTTTCACCTGTGATAAAAATACTCGCTTTACTGCTCGCCGCTGAATCTATCGTACGGTAAACCTGCTGCATGGTTTGGCTACTGCCGATAAACCCCTGATAGCTCTGATTGCCTGGATTATCGGCTTCATTTTTTAGCTTGGTCGCTTTACGAATGGCATTGTTAACCGTGACACGTAAACGGTCTGCTTCACACGGTTTAATTAGAAAGTCTTGTGAGCCATGACGCATGGCCTCGACAGCGGTATCGATAGAACCGTGAGCGGTCATAAAAATTATAGGTACGTCGGGATGACTCTTTTTAACGGCATGTAAAACGTCCATCCCCGTCATATCTGGCAGACGGAGATCGAGTAAAATAAGATCTGGAATTCGATGATTTAGGCTCTCAATGGCATCCCTACCTGTGCCGACAATATTGATATCTATGCCAAGCGGTGTCAGGTATGAGCGGTACAGAGCCGCAACAGATGCGGTGTCCTCGACCATTAAAAGGTAACGAGACTTTGGGCCTTCGGGTTTTTGTTGCATAACCTAGCTATTATTTTGTTGTGTTTTAAACAATAATCGCATTACGCTTTGCATTTTGCAAATAACATTAGCTAAATTATGGGCAAAGGAAAAAATTCAAAAATAATATCAATTATTTAAAAAGTGGCACAAACCATGCTGTAACGATAGTGACCCCTCGGGTCACCTAGCCAACTGACGTTGTTAGTGAACGATATGTTCACAAAACAAGCCAATAGACCCGACTGCCTATTGGCTTCTTTTTTTACAAGCGGCCTAAAATGCTTGGATAGCTAAATCGGTAAGTTTGTTCAACTATTTGCGATGAACTGCGCTCGTAGTTTTTCAATCTCGTCACGCTTTTGTGCCGCTAACTCAAATTCTAAATCTTGCGCATGCTGATACATCGCCGCCTCCAGTCGACTGATTTCTTTTTCTAGCTGCTGAGGGGACAGTGCCTCGTAAGTTTGCGAAGGCTCCGCCACTTTCGATAATGGTACCTGTTTAGTGTTACGCTGGCGTTTAGACTTAGTGATATCGCCAAGTTCCATGATGTCTTTGATATTTCGTTTGAGCGCTTGTGGCGAAATACCCATTTCTTTGTTGTACGCTTCCTGCTTCTCGCGACGACGGTTAGTTTCATCCATCGCCTTTTTCATTGAGTTGGTGATTCGGTCAGCGTATAAAATCGCCTTACCTTCGATGTTTCGTGCAGCACGACCAATGGTCTGAATGAGTGAGCGTTCAGACCGCAAGAAGCCCTCTTTATCCGCATCCAAAATTGCAACTAACGAGACCTCTGGCATATCCAGGCCCTCTCTCAATAAGTTTATTCCCACCAGCACGTCAAATTCCCCAAGACGAAGGTCACGGATAATTTCCACACGCTCAACAGTATCAATGTCTGAGTGTAAATAACGTACCTTAACATCATGTTCGTGAAGGTATTCGGTGAGATCTTCAGCCATTCGTTTGGTCAGTGTTGTAACCAGAACTCGTTCATCTTTAGCAGCGCGAATACGGATCTCAGACAATAGGTCGTCGACTTGGGTCGCTACTGGGCGAACTTCCAACTCAGGGTCAAGCAAGCCTGTTGGACGAACGACTTGATCCGCCACATCACCCGCCGATTTTTCTAGTTCGTAATTTCCGGGTGTAGCAGAGACGAAAATCGTTTGTGGCGCTAGTGCTTCAAACTCCTCAAACTTCAGTGGACGATTATCCAAAGCTGAAGGTAACCGGAAACCAAACTCCACCAGCGTTTCTTTACGCGAACGGTCACCTTTATACATGGCACCTATCTGCGGTACTGTCACGTGAGATTCATCGATGATCAACAAGCCATCATGAGGTAAGTAGTCAAACAGGGTTGGTGGCGGCTCACCTTCCGAGCGTCCACTGAGATAACGAGAATAGTTTTCGATACCGGAGCAAAAGCCCAACTCATTCATCATTTCGATATCGAATTGAGTGCGCTGGCTAATTCGCTGCTCTTCCAGTAGCTTGTTGTTATCTAGAAGCTGCTTTTTGCGCACTTCTAGTTCGACTTTAATATTTTCAATCGCTTCAAGAATGCGATCTCTTGGCGTGACATAGTGCGTCTTGGGATAGATGGTATAGCGCGGCAAGTCTCGTTGTTTGACCACGCCTGTCAATGGGTCGAACACACTGATGCAATCCACCTCATCGTCAAACATCTCAACGCGCACAGCGTCTTGGTCTGATTCGGCTGGGAAGATGTCAATCACTTCACCTCGAACACGGAATTGGCCACGCTCAAATGCAACGTCATTGCGCGAGTATTGGAGCTCCGCTAGGCGACGAAGCATATCACGCTGATCAATCACATCTCCACGTCGCAAATGAAGCATCATTTGTAAGTAGGATTCCGGATCACCCAAACCATAGATAGCTGAAACCGAAGCAACGATAATAGCGTCTTTCCGTTCCAATAAAGCTTTAGTGGCAGACAGTCGCATTTGCTCAATGTGGGCGTTAACCGAAGCGTCCTTTTCAATGAAAGTATCTGTTGTGGGAACGTATGCTTCAGGTTGGTAGTAATCGTAGTAAGAAACAAAATACTCAACCGCATTATTAGGAAAGAATGACTTCATCTCACCATATAACTGAGCAGCAAGCGTTTTGTTTGGCGCAAGTAATATTGCAGGTCGTTGGGCTTGAGCAATCACATTCGCTAGTGTGAAGGTTTTACCTGAGCCTGTGACCCCCAACAAGGTTTGATGTGCTAGCCCAGCATCGAGCCCCTCAAGCAACTGATTGATCGCTCCTGGTTGATCGCCCGACGGCTGATAATCGGAGACCAATTCATAGACTTTACTCATACCCTTCCTCAATTTTACTGCGCTTTGGCTGTATATATATACACCTTAGCTAATGAAATCTACGTCTATCGAGAATTTAACCATCATTGTTAATAAATTTTCTTGTTTGTCTAGAATGCTATAGCCATACAAAAGTGACTCTGATATAGTACTTCGCCCTAGTTGAAGAGCTACACACATTCTTCACATTATAGTTTCCACAACTTTTCCCCAAAAATTAGCTTAAAACTTTCTTATCCCCAAAAGATTGATTTTTATCCACTTTGAATACCTTTTGATTAACATCGATAAATCTCTGTTTTATTTGCTTATTTTACGCATAACTCCGACTAAAAATTCATTAAATAAAAACCTAGTTGCATATCAATTTTCTTTACCCAGATCTCATCAACATACTTATCCACAAATTTAGTGGATAACTAACCTCGAGCCTTTACTGGCAAGCCATACAGAAAAGTAAAGCCCTTAAATCAATATTTTTTGCTAAAAATGTATTTTTTTACTGTTGACAGTAGTTTGAGTGCTCGGTAAGATTCTTCCCGCTTTCAAGCAAAGCAATTCCTCCTTAGCTCAGTTGGTAGAGCGACGGACTGTTAATCCGCAGGTCGCTGGTTCGAGCCCAGCAGGAGGAGCCAGATTATAGAAAAGCCGTGTCGCAAGACACGGCTTTTTTGTATCTTAATCACCATGAAATCTAAGCCAATCTAGGCGCCATAAAATCACACCGAAATAAGTTCAAATTACAGAACTCATAACATTGTCATAGATAGTGTTCTCACAGCACCACACATTTAATTCTGTCTCTTTTCTAGCAAAACACAATCGTAAATATTTGAATCTATTATTAATGCAATTTAATCATTAAAAAAATGAAAAGCATTCATTTTACTCATAATAAATAAATCCATACGATTAAAAGGGTTAAGAATGGTTCCGTCCTACTCGTCGCCTCCATTCTAATTATCAATAACTTAGGGATTTACTTATGACTATTCCGACAACTGACATGCTAGATGCATGGGCTGGATTTACTGCTGGTGAATGGCAAAACTCTGTCAACACTCGTGACTTCATCCAAAAAAACTATACACCCTATGAGGGAGACGAGTCTTTCTTAGCCGAGGTTAGCAAATCCACTTCAGCATTATGGAACCAAGTGCTTGAAGGCATAAAACAAGAAAGCCGCACACACGCCCCTATTGATTTTGACACAGACTTGCCCTCAACAATCACTTCCCACGATGCAGGCTACATCAACAAAGATCTGGAAAAGATCGTTGGCTTACAAACTGATCAACCGCTAAAACGTGCAATCATCGCCAATGGCGGGATTCGCATGGTAAAAAACTCGTGCGAAGTTTATGGCCGCGAACTGGATCCAACGGTTGAAAAGATCTTCACTGAATACCGTAAAACTCACAACAAATCGTGTTTCGACCTTTACACCAAAGAAATTCTAGCCTGTCGTAAATCCGGCATCATCACGGGCCTTCCTGATGCTTATGGCCGTGGTCGTATCATTGGTGACTATCGCCGTCTCGCCCTATACGGTATCGACTTCTTAAAAGCAGACAAAAAAGAACAATACAATTCAACACAAACGTTCTTAGAACAAGGCAACGATCTTGAGAAAACACTTCGTCTTCGCGAAGAAATAGCCGATCAAGTTCAAGCACTTGAAGACATTCGTCAAATGGGTCTGAAATACGGCATTGATATGTCGCTACCTGCAAAAACAGCACAAGAAGCGATCCAATTTACCTACTTTGGCTACCTAGCGGCGGTTAAATCGCAAAACGGCGCAGCAATGTCACTGGGCCGTACTTCGACTTTCCTAGACGTCTATCTAGAGCGCGATATCGCAAACGGTTTGATTGATGAATCACAAGCGCAAGAAATGATTGACCACTTCATCATGAAGCTACGCATGGTTCGCTTCCTACGCACACCAGAATACGATTCATTGTTTTCTGGCGACCCAATCTGGGCAACCGAAGCCATGGCAGGTATGGGTGTTGATGGCCGTACACTAGTATCTAAAACGACATTCCGATACTTACATACGCTGCATACTATGGGCCCTGCTCCTGAACCAAATATGACGATTCTTTGGTCAGAGCAATTGCCTGAAGCGTTCAAACAATATGCTGCAAAAGTGTCGATTGATACCTCTTCGGTTCAATACGAAAACGACGATCTAATGCGTCCTGATTTCGACAATGACGACTACGCGATTGCCTGTTGTGTGAGCCCGCAAATTGTTGGTCAGCACATGCAATTCTTTGGTGCACGTGCCAACCTTGCAAAAGCACTGCTTTACACCATCAATGGTGGTATCGATGAAAAATCGAAAGCGCAAGTGGGTCCGGTAGTGGACAAAGTTCAAGATGAAATTCTCGACTTTGACGCTTTGATGCCTCGTTTCGACAATATGTTGGAGTGGCTAGCAACGCAATACGTCACAGCGTTGAACATCATCCATTACTCACATGACCGTTACAGCTACGAAGCATCACTGATGGCATTGATGGATCGCGACGTGCACCGCACCATGGCGTGTGGTATTGCAGGTCTGTCTGTTGTCGCTGACTCTTTGGCGGCAATTAAATACGCGACCGTGAAACCTGTTCGTGATGAAGATGGCATCGCCGTTGATTTTGAAATCGAAGGTGATTATCCAAAATTTGGCAACAACGATGCCCGTGTTGATGACATCGCTTGTGATCTAGTTGAGCGCTTCATGAAGAAAATTCAGAAGATGCACACCTACCGCGAAGCAGTGCCAACTCAATCGATTTTAACAATCACATCTAACGTGGTTTACGGTAAAAAAACGGGTAATACACCTGATGGCCGTCGCGCAGGTATGCCTTTTGGGCCGGGTGCAAACCCAATGCACGGTCGTGATGAAAAAGGGGCGGTTGCGTCTCTGGCATCGGTGTCTAAATTACCGTTCGCTTACGCTAAAGATGGTATTTCTTACACTTTCTCAATTGTGCCGAACGCATTGGGTAAAGATGAATTAAGTCAGAAGAAAAACCTAGCCGCGCTAATGGATGGTTACTTCCATCACGAAGCAAGCAACGAGGGCATTGCGATTGAAGGTGGTCAACACCTTAACGTCAACGTTCTAGACCGAGAGATGTTATTGGATGCGGTTGAACATCCAGAGAAATACCCTCAGTTGACGATTCGAGTGTCTGGTTATGCGGTACGTTTTAACTCTCTAACGACAGAGCAACAGCAAGACGTCATCACTCGTACTTTCACAAGTAAGATATAAACATAGTCCATCAAGCACTCAGAAGATTTAAATAATTAGCTTGTAAATATGCATTGCCCGCTTCTCTTTTCTACCTGGGAGAGGCGGGCTTTTTTTAAAATCACACATTAGATGAAAATTAATAGGTAGTATCCTCTCGCTAACAATACATTCAGCAAACGATTCAATTTCTTATTGATTCATCAAAATACATCAATTAGACGACTATTTTTCCATCGTGTATGTAAAACCACATCGTTCACTGGTTGTTATTGGTGTCACAAAACACGATAATATCAAGATCGGATTTTAAGAACGTAATAACTATGACCGAATATGTTTTGTTGTTGGTCGGCACTGTGCTGGTGAACAACTTTGTACTGGTGAAGTTTTTGGGCCTATGTCCTTTCATGGGTGTGTCCAAAAAACTGGAAACAGCAATAGGTATGGGCTTAGCGACAACTTTTGTGCTAACGCTCGCGTCAGTGTGTGCGTATTTAGTGGAAAGCTACATCCTTCGTCCACTAGGTATTGAGTACCTTCGAACCATGAGTTTTATTTTGGTGATAGCCGTTGTGGTGCAGTTCACCGAAATGGTTGTGCACAAAACCAGCCCGACGCTTTATCGCTTGCTTGGCATTTTCTTACCGCTGATCACAACAAACTGCGCAGTATTGGGCGTGGCACTTCTTAACATTAATGAAAACCATAACTTTATTGAATCGATCATCTACGGCTTCGGCGCCGCTGTTGGTTTCTCATTGGTGTTGATACTTTTTGCATCCATGCGAGAGCGCATAGCCGCCGCCGACGTTCCTGTACCTTTTAAAGGTGCATCAATAGCAATGATTACAGCAGGTTTAATGTCACTCGCCTTTATGGGCTTTACAGGTTTGGTGAAGTAAGCGATGAGTACGATTTTAATTGCGATTATCGCGTTAGCGGTTCTGGCTGCGATTTTCGGCGCGATACTTGGTTTTGCTTCTATTCGCTTTAAAGTTGAAGCGGACCCTATTGTGGATCAAATCGACGCCATTTTACCGCAAACTCAATGCGGTCAATGTGGCTACCCTGGTTGCCGCCCTTATGCTGAAGCAATTGCAAATGGCGACCACATAAACAAATGTCCACCTGGTGGTCAGGCAACAATCGAAAAGCTCGCCGACTTAATGGGTGTTGAGCCAGAAGAATCTGCGCACGATCTCGACAGCAAAATTCCAACCGTTGCGTTTATTCATGAAGACATGTGTATTGGCTGCACTAAGTGTATTCAGGCGTGTCCGGTGGATGCAATTGTAGGCGGAACAAAGGCGGTCCATACCGTAATCAAAGACGAATGTACGGGCTGTGACTTGTGTGTTGCCCCATGTCCGACTGATTGTATTGAAATGATTCCTGTGGCAACGACCACAGAAAGCTGGAAGTGGCAACTTCACTCCATTCCGGTACTTAACATTACGGATGCTGCCGACAATGCAGCGAACGTGAAAGATTCAATTAAGTAAGGTTTCACATGTTGTCTTTGATTGAACAAATTCGTACAGGCGCGCTTTGGGATTTCCCAGGTGGTGTGCATCCGGCAGAAAATAAAAAGCAGTCCAACAAAACTGAACTCGCTCATGCGGCTATCCCGTCAGAAATTGTATTGCCGCTAAAACAGCACATTGGTAAAGCGGGTAACCTACTGGTTGCCGAAGGTGACTACGTATTAAAAGGTCAGCCATTAACGCAATCGGAGACCGGCTTTACGGTTCCAGTGCATGCTCCAACATCAGGTACGCTCACCGCGATTGAGCCACGAACTGTCGCGCACCCTTCTGGGTTAAGTGAATTGTGCGCTGTCATCACGCCTGATGGTAACGATGCATGGTGTGAAAGAAACCCCGTCGCAGATTACCAACAAGAAACCCCTGACGCACTGATTGATGTTATTCGTCTCGCTGGTATTTCTGGTATGGGTGGCGCAGGCTTCCCTACTGCAAAAAAAATCCAATCAGGTTTTGCTCGTACCGAGATTCTTATCGTTAATGCAGCAGAGTGCGAGCCATACATCACGTCTGATGACAAGCTCATGCAAGAACATGCCGAAGAGCTTATTCAAGGTATCGAAATTGTCGAACATATCCTGACACCAAAGCTCACGATTATTGGCATTGAAGACAACAAACCAGAAGCAATCAAAGCGCTAGAAGCTGCGGCTATAAACAAAGATATCGTTATTCGCGTTATCCCAACTAAATACCCTTCTGGCGGTGAAAAACAGCTGATCAAAATTTTAACCAATAAAGAAGTGCCAAGTGGCGCGATTCCAGCCGATATTGGTATTTTGGTTCAGAATGTTGGTTCTCTTTACGCTATAAAACGCGCAGTCATCGACGGTGAGCCGATGATAAAACGCATCGTGACTCTCACTGGTAAAACCTTCAAACAACCACGCAACGTTTGGGCATTATTAGGGACACCAGTACAAGCACTGTTGGATGAGTTTGGCTATAAAGCAGATAAGAAGTTACAGCGTTTAATTATGGGTGGGCCAATGATGGGCTTTACCCTTCCTCACTCCCAAGTGCCGATTACCAAGACAGCAAACTGTATCCTTGCTCCGACTCGTCGTGAGATCTCTCCGCACCAGTATGAGATGGAATGTATTCGCTGTAGCCAATGTGCAGAAGCGTGCCCTGCTTCGCTGCTGCCTCAACAACTGCAATGGCATGCAAAAGCTGAAGAGTATGACAAACTCGAAGAATTAAACTTAAAGGATTGTATCGAGTGCGGCGCTTGTGCGTTTGTATGTCCAAGTGAAATTCCGCTCGTACAGTACTACCGCCAAGCGAAAGCAGAAATTAGAACTAGAACACAAGAAGCGGAAGCTGCAGAGCGAGCAAAACTGCGTTTTGAAGAGAAAAAAGCGCGTATGGAACGCGAAAAAGCAGAACGTGAAAATCGCTTCAAGAAAGCTGCCGATCAGCGCCGTAAAGAGATGAAGTCTTCTGGCGGCGATGATGCGATAGCAGCAGCAATCGCACGAGTGAAAGCTCAAAAGACAGAAACCACAGAAAAAACAGAGCCAGCAGTAAAACCAGCCGTAGCGGCAGCCATTGCCAAAGCGAAGGCGAAACAAGCGGCAGCAGCTAAAGCAGGCTCTAGTGAACCTGATAACTCAGAAATGGCAAAACTGCGCGAAGAGCGCAAACGTCTTGCTCGCGAACGGAAAGCGCAAAAAGAACAAGGCGAAACGCCAGACAATAACGCTGATGATAAAAAGTCGGCAGTTGCGGCCGCCATCGCCCGAGCTAAAGCGAAAAAAGCACAACAAGAAGATTCAACTGAATCTGTAGAATCGGAAACGTCTGCACAGCAAGACAGCGATCCGAAGAAAGCCGCGGTTGCTGCTGCCATTGCACGTGCCAAAGCACGTAAAGCGAAGCAAGCAGACTCAACTGAAGCGGAAGAAGCTGACGCACCTGCTGAGCAAACCGACGATCCGAAAAAAGCCGCAGTTGCCGCTGCAATTGCTCGAGCCAAAGCGCGCAAAGCTAAGCAAGCAGACTCAACCGAAGCGGAAGAAGCTGACGCACCTGCCGAGCAAACCGACGATCCGAAAAAAGCCGCCGTGGCTGCTGCGATTGCACGTGCCAAAGCACGTAAAGCGAAGCAAGCAGACTCAACTGAAGCGGAAGAAGCTGAAGCACCTACTGAGCAAACCGACGATCCGAAAAAAGCCGCCGTGGCTGCTGCGATTGCACGTGCCAAAGCGCGAAAAGCGAAGCAAGCAGACTCAACTGAAGCGGAAGAAGCTGACGCACCTGCCGAGCAAACCGACGATCCGAAAAAAGCCGCAGTTGCCGCTGCCATTGCACGTGCCAAAGCGCGCAAAGCGAAGCAAGCAGACTCAGCTGAAGCGGAAGAAGCTGAAGCACCTGCCGAGCAAACCGAAGATCCGAAAAAAGCCGCCGTGGCAGCTGCCATCGCTCGAGCCAAAGCGCGCAAAGCGAAGCAAGAAACGCAAACAGAGCCTGTTGAAGAAGCAACCTCCGAAGAACCAGAAGTGGATCCGAAGAAAGCCGCGGTTGCCGCAGCAATTGCGCGCGCGAAGGCACGCAAAGCGCAACAAGAAGCTAATAAAAATAATACTGAGGAGAACGAGTAGTGTCGTTTTTTATTGCCAGTTCACCGCATACCCACAGTCGTCGTAATACGCCAGACTTAATGAAATGGGTGGCACTTTGCGCACTTCCAGGTTTAGTAGCTCAAACCTACTTCTTTGGCTGGGGTACGCTGATTCAGCTGATTTTTGCCATTGCAGTCGCTGTATCCCTTGAAGCCTTAGTCATGATCTGTCGTAAACGCTCACCAATGAGAGCGCTACGTGATAACAGTGCAATAGTTACCGCTTGGTTGTTAGCCGTTGCTATACCACCATGGTCTCCGTGGTGGATTATGGTGATCGGGCTTATTTTTGCGATAGTAATCGCTAAACACCTCTATGGTGGCCTTGGACAAAACTTATTCAACCCTGCAATGGTCGCTTATGTGGTCTTGTTGATCTCTTTCCCAGTACAAATGACGAGTTGGAGTGCACCGACATCACTCATACCTGATCATGTAAATTTTGCAGATACACTCTCTTTAATTTTTACGGGCTATGATTACGACGGCTTATCACTTCAGCAAGTTCGCTCAGGTGTTGACGGTGTGACAATGGCGACACCACTTGATGCATTTAAGACTGGCATTCTTACAGGTGCCACTCCAAGCGAAGTAATGTCGCAGCCGATATTTGATGGCTTAGGTGGTATTGGTTGGCAATGGGTAAACCTTGCTTACCTTCTTGGCGGCATAGTCATGATCAAAAAGCGTATCATCCAATGGTATATTCCAGCAGGTTTCCTTGCGAGTCTGACTCTGTTTAGCCTAGTGTTCACGTTGCTGACGCCAGGGGAAACTGCGTCGCCAATTTTACACTTGTTATCTGGTGCAACCATGCTTGGCGCATTCTTTATTGCAACCGATCCCGTTTCGGCGTCTACCACCGTCAAAGGACGTTTAATCTTCGGTGCGCTTATTGGTGCTTTGGTTTTTATCATTCGCAGTTGGGGCGGTTTCCCAGATGGTGTTGCATTTGCAGTGTTGCTTGCAAATATGTGTGTGCCACTGATCGATTACTACACCAAACCTAGAACTTACGGTCACTGAGGTAAACATGTTAACCGCTATTAGAAAAAATGGTCTGACACTCGCGATATTTGCATGTGCAACAACCGGATTAGTCGCCCTTACTCAGTACCTAACAAAAGACCAAATCAAGGTACAAGAGCAAAAACAATTACTTTCTGTTTTGAATCAAGTCATTCCAGAAAACATGCATGACAACGCACTCACGCAAGCTTGTACAATGGTCACGTCTCCAGATCTGGGGACATTACGTGCGATGCCAGCCTACCTCGCCACGAAGAATGGTGAACCAACAGCAATCGCAATAGAATCTATCGCGCCAGATGGCTACAATGGTGAGATAAAAGTGATTACTGGGATTGATAATCAGGGCAATATTTTGGGGACACGCGTCCTAAACCACCAAGAAACCCCTGGTCTGGGCGATAAAATCGATCTTCGTGTCACCGACTGGATCCTGAGCTTTACAGGAAAACAAGTCACGGAAAACAATTGGAATTCGTGGAAAGTTCGTAAAGATGGCGGCGATTTCGATCAATTTACTGGTGCAACGATCACGCCAAGAGCCGTCGTAAAAGTGGTGCGAAATACCGTTAACTACGTAAACCAATCTCGTGAAGACATTCTTAACCAGCCGTTAGGCTGTGAAGGAGAGCAGTAATGAATGAGAATAAATTACTGATGAAAAACGGTATGTGGAGTAACAACCCCGCTCTCGTACAACTGCTGGGCTTATGTCCACTGCTAGCGGTTTCTTCCACGATAACCAATGCATTAGGTCTTGGTATTGCAACCTTACTCGTGCTAGTTGGATCCAACGTAACAGTTTCTCTTATTCGTAACTATGTGCCAAAAGAGATCCGTATACCTGTATTCGTTATGATCATTGCCTCACTCGTTACCTGCGTTCAGTTGTTAATGAATGCCTATGCGTACGGTTTGTACCTGTCTCTAGGTATCTTTATTCCTCTGATTGTAACGAACTGCATTATTATTGGCCGAGCAGAAGCTTACGCGTCAAAAAATGATGTTGCACCCGCTGCGCTAGATGGTTTGTGGATGGGCCTTGGTATGACGAGCGTCTTGGTTGTTTTAGGTGCCATGCGCGAATTGATTGGTAATGGCACACTATTCGACGGAGCAGACCTTCTCCTAGGAGACTGGGCTTCAGCTCTACGGATTCAAGTTTTCCAATTTGACAATAGCTTCCTGTTAGCGCTTCTCCCACCTGGTGCATTTATCGGTGTTGGGCTGTTGATAGCGCTCAAAAATGTCATAGATAATTCAATTCAGGCACGTCAACCAAAAGAAGAAAAACCAACCATAGAACGTGCTCGCGTCACTAACGCATAACAAGATAAGGCTCTGTCATAGGAGCCTTTTTCATAAACCGCAGAGACGGTATTGGAAGTCAGCAATGAACAAAATAAAAAGAATCGAAATTCTTGAGCGATTACGAGAAAACAATCCGAATCCTCAAACTGAGCTTAACTGGAGCTCCCCTTTTGAGCTGCTAATCGCTGTATTACTATCAGCTCAAGCAACCGATGTAAGCGTCAATAAAGCCACCGACAAGCTTTTCCCTGTAGCGAATACACCTCAAAGCATTCTTGATTTGGGAGTCGATGGCTTAAAAGAATACATAAAGACCATCGGTTTGTTTAACTCAAAGGCAGAAAACACAATCAAGACTTGTAAGATCTTGTTGGAAAAACACAATGGTGAAGTTCCTGAAGATCGTGCCGCGTTAGAAGCGCTACCAGGCGTAGGTCGCAAGACCGCAAACGTCGTGCTCAACACCGCTTTTGGTTGGCCAACTATTGCCGTCGATACGCACATTTATCGCGTGTCGAATCGCACTAAATTTGCGATGGGAAAAACGGTTGATGATGTCGAGCAGAAGCTATTAAAAGTTGTGCCAAAAGAGTTCAAACTCGATGTGCACCACTGGCTCATTCTTCATGGTCGTTATACGTGCGTAGCAAGAAAGCCTCGCTGCGGTAGCTGTATTATCGAAGATTTGTGCGAATATAAAGAGAAAGTATACCCAGATAGCTAATGCTATTTGTAAATCAAAGCTAGGAGCAAAAAATGTCAAACGGTCGAATTCTCCACACTATGCTTCGCGTAGGTGATCTAGACAAATCCATCAAGTTTTACACTGAAGTTATGGGCATGCAGCTGCTTCGTACTAACGAAAATAAAGAGTACGAATACACGCTAGCGTTTCTTGGTTATGGTGACGAATCCCAAGGTGCAGTGATCGAACTGACTTACAACTGGGGTAAAACTGAGTATGACCTAGGTACTGCTTTTGGTCATATCGCCATTGGTGTTGATGATATCTACACAACTTGCGACGCTATCAAAGCGGCGGGCGGTAATGTGACGCGTGAGCCAGGTCCAGTAAAAGGCGGAAGCACGCACATTGCATTCGTAAAAGACCCAGATGGTTATATGATTGAGCTTATTCAAAACAAGCAAGCTTCATCAGGTCTTGAAGGCTAAGCGGCACTTCTAATAATCACTTGTACTGCAAGTTGAACTCCGATTACAGGCAGGTCTGCGATCTGCCTGTCCTTTTATAAACAAAACCCTTTACTTGATAATAGTTATCGTTTAGATTTATCCGCAACTTCGATATGCGGGATTACGATAATGATCAGTGAATGGGAAAAACACACACTTCTAGCCGATACGGCACTTCAACTAGATTACCCTGTTCGCAGCATTCTTCATTACCAGCAAGCCCTAAGCCTGAGTGAAGATATCAGCGAATGTGTGGAAATTGAGGCGGACGAGCGATTATTAATTTCTGTGATTTCTTGTCATAACTTAGCTCAGTTCTGGCGTTGGGCTGGAGATACTGACTATGAACTCAAATACCTTCAACTGGCCTCTGAGAAGGTCTTAACACTTATCCCACAATGCCCAAATAAAGAGTGTGCAAGCTTTATCGACTCGATAGGATGCTGTACTAAGGCGTTGATAGACTTTATGAAGCGTCACCCTAATCCGGCTATTGCCAAACAGGTTGAAAAAATCGATACCGCCACCAATTGCGAAGTCATTGCCAAATTCCGCTTAAACTAACATTCAAATTATACAGCAGGAATCACCGAAACGTGCTTGGCAAAATACCACTAAAATATTATTAACAACGTCAGTAAATCAAAAATGCCGAAGCTTTCAGCTTCGGCGTTTTTATATGCATCACACTTGGGTTCGCCCTAGAGATATCACGACTCGGCGGTTTTTGTCTTTTCCTATTGGCGAACCGTTATCTGCAATAGGACGACGCTTGCCGTACCCTTGCACTTGAATTCGATCTTCCGGTAGCCCTAGAGACTGAAAATAGTCACGAAGTGACTCTGCACGTCGCTCTGATAAACTTTGACTCGCACTTTTACCATCGGTTGAATCTGTGTACGTCGCCACCAGCACGAGATCGATATCTTGATTATGTCGGATATAATCTGCAATTTGTGATAAACGCTTTTTAGAAGCCTTGGTTAACTGATCACCTTGTCTTTCGTAGTGCAAAATCGTAAAAGCAATGTCCTCGAAACTGTATTTCAATAAGTTGGAAATACAGTCGCTAAACGCGTTGTACTTGTTTTGAAACAGTACTGATGACAATGCGACTTCAATTCTCTGATCTCGGCTCTGCCAATCTTGGTAACTAAAAGTCGGATAACGGCCTTTTTCCAGCTCAGACAAAATGCCCCATGCTGTTTGCCCTCCGACATAACCATCAAACTGTTTAAAAAACTTTAAGTTTGTAATTCGATCGGCGTGTTCACCTGGTCGCCAAGGTGGCGGCATAGAAATGAGACTGACGTTACGTGTTTCTCCCATCGGGCGACGCATTTTTAACTCAAAGTCTAAATTGATTTTTTTATTTGCACGAGATGAAAATACCGCATCTCCAAAGCTTGGAATGGGGTGTACAAGCTGACATTCTAATGGTGTATTGACCACCATTTCCCATTGAGATTGCTGTGGAGTTGCAGCATAACGTTTGCCCATCAAAGCGAAGCTGCTTGTGCTAAACAACGAAAATACAACACCACTGGTAATCAGCCATTTCTTCATCTAATACTGTCTCTTAAACGGCAGTCTGTTGCCGTCAATTTGCATCAATAAAACCACTTCAACCGGCATGCAAAAATCTCGCCAATATAGGGTTATCTGTCACACTGCCATTAATGTGAGCCACCGTGTTCCAATCACCTTAACCGCCACTTAGCGTTTTACTTCCTCATGTTTTATCGGTTTACATGATGCAAAGTATGGCGAATAAACGTCTACATAATATGCAATACAAACTTATTGATTGGATGCAAAATAGAATTCCGGTTTTCTCTTAAATTGCGGTTTTTCTCATCGGTATAATCTGCAATAATGCAGCCTTCGTCACACAAAAATAAGCCAACATGACACTAGAAAATGAAGCTCTAACCTTGAAAAAACGCTTTCGTGGTTATTTCCCTGTGGTAGTAGACGTTGAGACCGCTGGTTTCAATGCTCAAACTGATGCACTTTTAGAAATCTGTGCCGTTACGTTGAAAATGGACGAACATGGCGTGTTGCATCCGGCCTCCACCATTCATTTTCATGTGGAGCCATTTGAAGGCGCTAACTTAGAAAAAGAAGCGCTTGAATTCAATGGTATTCGTGACCCTTTCAGCCCTCTTCGTGGTGCTGTTTCTGAGCAAGAGGCGCTAAAGGAAATTTATAAGCTTATTCGCAAAGAACAAAAAGCCGCAGATTGCTCACGTGCAATTATGGTTGCTCATAACGCAGCATTCGACTTGGGTTTTGTAAATGCAGCAAATGAACGCTGTAAACTAAAAAGAGTCCCTTTTCATCCCTTTGCTACTTTTGATACGGCTACATTAAGTGGCCTTGCTTATGGCCAAACAGTTCTCGCTAAAGCATGCAAAACAGCCGGGATGGAATTTGATAACCGTGAAGCACACTCTGCGCTTTACGATACACAAAAAACAGCAGAATTATTCTGCGGTATTGTCAACAAATGGAAGGCCCTCGGCGGTTGGCCGCTTGTCGACGAAGAATAATAAGTAAACACAACATATTAGGAAAAGTATGAATCCTGTCGTTATATCAGTGTGCGTCATGCTCGTGTTAGCATTGATGCGCGTAAACGTGGTGGTTGCCCTCACGTTTAGTGCCATCGTAGGCGGCCTAGTCGCAGGCATGAGCCTTGGGGATACGGTTGCCGCATTTGAAAGTGGTCTAGGTGGCGGTGCAACTATCGCGCTAAGCTACGCCATGTTAGGTACTTTCGCTGTTGCCATCTCGAAATCAGGCATCACGGATCTACTGGCCAAAAGTGTTATCAAGCGCTTAAATGGTAAAGAAAACTCCGCTTCCACTACTGGCTTAAAGTACGCCGTGTTGGTGGCGTTAGTGCTTGTCACGATGTCATCTCAGAACGTAATTCCGGTCCATATCGCCTTTATTCCAATTTTGATTCCACCTCTTTTGGGCGTATTCGCGAAACTTAAGCTCGACCGACGTTTGGTCGCGTGTGTTCTTACCTTCGGTTTGATCACACCTTACATGATCTTACCTGTTGGTTTCGGCGGTATTTTCTTAAACAACATTCTATTAAAGAACCTACATGACAACGGTTTGGAAAACGTGGTTGCAAGCCAAGTCCCAACCGCCATGTTACTGCCAGGTGCAGGCATGCTGTTTGGTCTATTACTGGCTATCTTTGTTAGCTATCGTAAACCGCGTGTCTACAAAGAAACTGAGTTGACTGTCGTTGACGAAACCGATCATGTCATCAATAAAAAGCACATCTTAGTTGCGGCACTTGGTATTGTCGCTGCATTGGGTGTTCAGCTTTACACGGGTTCAATGATTATCGGTGCTCTAGCTGGCTTTATGGTGTTTACTTTCGGCGGCGTTATTGCATGGAAAGAGACGCACGACGTGTTCACTAAAGGTGTACACATGATGGCAATGATTGGCTTCATCATGATTGCAGCGGCAGGTTTTGCAGCAGTAATGAAGCAAACTGGCGGTGTTGAAACACTAGTACAATCGCTATCAACCAGCATCGGTGACAATAAGCCTTTAGCTGCACTACTGATGCTGATCGTTGGTCTGTTGGTAACAATGGGCATTGGTTCATCGTTCTCTACGATTCCAATCCTTGCAACTATCTATGTGCCTCTTGCGCTAGCATTCGGCTTCTCGCCGATGGCAACGATTGCACTGGTAGGTACTGCGGCTGCGTTAGGTGATGCAGGCTCTCCAGCTTCTGACTCTACATTAGGCCCTACATCTGGTCTAAATGCCGACGGTCAACATGAGCACATTTGGGAAACAGTCGTTCCAACCTTTATCCATTACAATATCCCTCTAATCATCTTTGGTTGGATTGCAGCAATGGTGCTTTAATACTATCGTTTGGATGGATATACATTTAGTTACGAAAAAGCCGCTCAATGAGCGGCTTTTTGTTATTCATAACTGTGGTTATTGCGCTGGCATATTGTCAATAATACGCTCACGAATCAGCTTCAAGGTTGGTTCTGTCGACAGGTAATCGATGGCAATCGGAAAATAAGCGTCGTTAATTTTAAGAACCAAGCTAGGGTAAGAGTTCACATCTAGGCTCTTTGCAAGGCTCAATTGATCTTCGAACACACCCTCTAAGAAAGAGCCATCCATGTCATTCTTGAATTGCTGAACATTCAAGCCAATTTCTCTCGCTAGTTGCAAGTGAGTGGCTTCTTCATGAGGAGGCATCGCACGTAAGTAATACGCATGCTGAATCGCTTCTAGCATCTGCTCATAAGAGTCTTGAAAGCCCGCTGCAATAACCGCACGACAAGATTGGTAAGTGCTTCTAACTGGCGTACAAAGCTTCCAGAAATCGTAGTTAAACTTAGTGCCTAACTGGCGCTCAATCTGCTTCCAAATACCTTCGAGTTTTTGTTGCATCTCGGGCGGCATCGGTAAATTAGTATCTGGCGCAAGACCACCAACCACATACTCAAACTGAATCACACCTGGCAGTTGCTGTTTTAGTTTATCCAGCGTTGGTTTGTAACCCCAACACCAACTGCACATTGGGTCATGCACGTAGTAAAGCTTTATATCCACTTTAATAATTAAACCTTTAAAATCATTTCAAAATCTCGGAGTAATTATACAGTCTCATAAGTTGAAAAACTGCTTTATCTTAATAATTCGCTCTAAAGCCAGTCTATACGAGGCGTGTTAAGTTTCATTGTAGATCTTAGGTTAGATAAACAAGTCTGTCAGCTGAGAACTCTAGCCCACCTAGCTCATTTTGTTCGCACAAACTCTTAAAATGTTCAGTACAATACAGAAAGCTCGCTCCTAGCATCTTTGACTTGAAAACAACCTTTTCTGCAACGTCGCTTTCATTAAATACTAACACCTCTACACCTGCTAAGCTGCCATATTCAATTTTTTGGACGCACTTATCTTCATCTTCTTGCCCAAACTCCAACGGTGTATACAGGTACCATTCCTCTCCTTTATAACGAATCGATAAGAACTCGCCTACTTTGCTCAATGGCTCTTTTAAAGATGCATAAGCTTTAGGGGAAAGCACTAAGAAAACCCGTAACCATAAACTGATATCAGGAAGTAATGAGTCTTTCTTGAGAACATCTTCAAACTCAATATCTACTTCACCCCATATACTTTTGAAAGAAAAGTTTTCTAATGGCTGCACAACGATTTTTTCTATTAAATCAATATCACCTAACTGCCTAGCTATAGAACTAGGCGTAGTGCTCACGATTTTATATTCATTGTGACAGTCGAAAATTTTATAAACCGTCATTAATCTATCAACTCCTCATGTTTTACTACCAGGAGCCACCTATGGGTAAGTTACTTTTCAAATCATTCTTCATGAAGGAAACAGGCCTAAAAAAGCTGCGTTTTAGAGGAGAAAGCTAATTTTCTCGTCGACCATTACAGTGCTTCCAAACCCCAGTATCAGAGAAATAGTATTTTCATATTAATAAAAATCACTAATTAAATGGATCTGTCAAATTAGAAGAAAACATGATGCCATTGAGCTGATTTTGTTCACACAAAGCCTTAAACTTATCTGTACAGTACAAGGTGCCCGCTCCTTCTAGCCGAGACTTGAAAACCATTTTGTCTTTAACATCATCGTCAATAAAAACAAGGGTATCTAACCCATCTCGGCTCCCATATGCGATTTTTTCTACGCACTTTCTCTTGTTTTCTTGTCCAAAAGTCAGTGATGCATATAAATACCATTGCCCACCTTGGTAGTTAGCAGGTAAAAACTCTCCGTGTTCAGTTAGATAAGCATTCAATATTTCATATGCCCTCGGAGATAAAACAAGATATGTTCGCGCCCACAAACTAATATCAGGCAATAGAGAATTGTACTTAAATACATCTTGAAACTTTACCTCCACAGGCTTCCAAATATCTTGCAGAGATTGATTTTTAATTGCCTGTAACAAGATCCTCTCAAAATAGTCGAAGTCACCTAACTGGCTAGCGATTTCATCGGGACCAGAGCAGATCGTTTGAAATTCTCTTAAATTATCTATTATCTTGTAAACTGTCATAATCCTTCCAAAACTTGATTTTTAGCGTCCAATGCCGATTTATGATGGGGCTTACTCTTCGAGTGCATTTTGTACCGAAATAAGTTGGCCTCAAAATTCTGGGGGACTTAAATTGCCTTTAGTGTAATTCCTTAACCAAATACCATTTGTAACAACTCCCTTGTCAAGACCTGTAAGCAATGATGTTTGAAAACGACTTTACGAAATAGATGGCGGCATACATCGTAATTACGCGCCAAAATGCATTAAAATGCATATTGAAGTTTTTGTATACACTAGGCGGACTTTACATGGCTTCGCGAGGTTTACGAGATAGGCAGTCAGAACAAAGCTTTATGTTCATTCCACTAACCTAAAAAGAAAAAGGAGCCAGTACGGCTCCTTCGTATTCTATCGCTAAATGTGAGTATTTACGAATTACTCAGCTTGATCTTCAGCGCGCGCTGCTGCTTCTTTGATTAGAGGCTGCAGTTCACCTTTTTGGAACATTTCTAGAATAATGTCACAACCGCCGATAAGCTCGCCTTCAACCCATAGTTGAGGGAAAGTTGGCCATTGCGCGTACTTTGGTAACTCAGCACGGATATCTGGGTTTTGCAGAATGTCTACGTAAGCGAACTTCTCACCACATGCCATTAGTGCCTGTGACGCTTGAGAAGAGAAACCACAGCTAGGTAGTTTCGGTGATCCTTTCATGTACAGCAGGATTGAGTTTTCAGAGATCTGCTGTTTGATTTTGTCGATAGTTTCCATCGCTTCCTCATTCATGGGTTTGAACTTTATTTATTTGCCACATTCTACTCAATAACGACAGAATAAAAACCATATAATTAATAAGGCTTAATTTTAGATTGCTCATTGGCGAGCAATGCAGCACTTCACCACTGCTAACCTCTTAAAATATTTTCATATCGGGGTTTTAATAAAGTAAAAACTTGCTAAAATGCTTAGCAAGTCAGCCTTAAAGGCGACATAGCTATAAAAAAACACTGGAAGCAATCGAAAGGTCATCCTTTCAAATCAATGGAGAATCGAGTAATGGCATTTGAACTACCAGCTCTTCCTTACGCGAAAGACGCACTAGAACCACACATCTCAGCAGAGACTCTAGACTACCACCACGGTAAGCACCACAACACTTACGTTGTTAAGCTTAACGGTCTTATCCCTGGTACTGAGTTCGAAGGCAAAACTCTAGAAGAGATCATCAAGACTTCTACTGGTGGCGTATTCAACAACGCAGCGCAAATCTGGAACCACACGTTCTACTGGCACTGTCTTGCTCCAAATGCGGGCGGCGAGCCAACTGGCGCAGTTGCAGACGCAATCAACGCAGCATTCGGTTCTTTTGAAGAATTCAAAGCGAAGTTTACTGATTCAGCAATCAACAACTTCGGTTCTTCATGGACTTGGCTTGTTAAGAAAGCTGATGGCTCTCTAGAGATCGTTAACACTTCTAACGCTGCTACTCCTCTAACAGAAGAAGGTACAACACCACTTCTAACTGTTGACCTATGGGAACACGCGTACTACATCGATTACCGCAACGTACGTCCTGATTACATGAACGGCTTCTGGGCTCTAGTAAACTGGGACTTCGTAGCTGAGAACCTAGCGAAGTAATATACTTCCCCCTAAGTTCAATTTAGTCTTATTCAAAAGCTCGCTATTTAGCGGGCTTTTTTGTTTCGCATTCCCTAGCACCTTTAAATAATTCCCTCTTTTACTAAAGTTCTTCTTATTCACGCCGTTAAAAGAGCATCGAGCGAGGAACATCATGCAAATTCATACGTTAGACAAAGCTGCAATTATCAACGAACTTCAGTTCGGTAATGGTATTAACCATGCCGTACACGAAGGTCGTCGTGCGGATTTCTCGCTGATTCTGTCTATGTTCTCTAATGATGTTCGCGATGTGGTCCCAGTTGAAGAGGTCCAGGAAGTCATCACCAGTGACAGTATTCTTCGCCAACAATTGGGTTTATCGCAACCTCAAGCTCTTCGTTCTGATAGCAGCAGCTATGAACTCGCAGCTGAACAAGCGAAACAGTTTCACGATGCAGGATTGCCTTCCGCAAAGCTGAGCCATTACCTAAAACCAGATGCGCTGACTTACCTGCCTGAAGACACATTCAACCTACCAGAGGAGGTTTATCACAACCTATCTGGTCATGAGCGACGCAGATTGGGCGAACGCAACAAACAACTGATCCCAGATGCTGGGCTATATAATCAGCTAGTGACGGCTCAACGTCAGCATCAAATTCAAGCTAAAGCATAGAGATCCGCTTTTTATCCAATAGCTTGCAATACCTACACGTCAGAAATGTGACATCTTACAAATTACCGCACAATAGTCCTCACTCGAAAGCGTTAGTTTGAAGCCTTTCACACTGAACCCAACGAATTTCAACCATGCTATTAGCACAAACCACTGGTGTATTGTTTTTCACATATGGATACAGTGAAGGTGCTATGGATATCAAAGAATCAATTATTCTCGTCACGTCTGCAGGTTCGGTTATAGGAAGAACCTGTGCAAATCACTTTGCTCACCTTGGAGCAACGTTGATTCTTTGTGACCAAAATTCTAGCGCTTTGAGAGCGAGCTATGAGCAAATCAGCGCTTTCACTGACAAAGTGTATGCTATGAATGTGTGTAGTGATAACACAACGTCCATTAACTTATTGTTTGACCAGATAGAATCACAGCTACGTGCGACACCAGATGTGATTGTTAATTGCTGGACCAGCTCCCCTATGCCTGGCTTAATGGCGCCAGAACCAATGAGTACTTACATTGATCACTTGTCGTCTGCGGCACGCTTCCTTTATACCTACGGCCAAGTAGGAGCAGAGCGCTTTCGAGCCAGAAACAAGAAAGGCGTCATTGTTAACGTCATTTCTCATGACAACCATGAAGACTTTACGGGAGTTGAAAGCATGGCGGCGTTGGTGTCAGGTTTTACTCACAGCTGGGCAAAAGAACTCACACCATTCAACATTCGAGTGGGCGGCGTTATTCCCTCGGTAAATCATACAAAAGAAGAGCTCAACGAGAGGCACTGGGCTGAGATCCAAGACGAACTAGTCCGCAACACAGCATACATCGTCGCGAATGAATACTTCAGTGGCCGAGTAGTTGCGACCGAAGTGTAAGCATACACAGCAACTCTGTTTTCCCAAGCCAGATGTAACTCCTGCACCAAAATAAAAAAAAGCCCCAGTCATTTGACTGGGGCTTTAACCTTTTCCCGATTAAGGTTCCGTGCTAGCGAAAACCTTGCTCACTCGATTTTTTAATTACGCGTCAGCTTTTTCTTTCTTTGCTTTAGGTGCTGCTTTTGCTGCTTCTTGGTCTGCTTTCTTCTTGATAACAGTTGTACCTTCGAAAGTTTCGCCTTCAACAAATGCTTTACCGTAGTAAGAAGCCATCAACACATCTTTAAGTTCGCTGATTAGAGGGTAACGTGGGTTCGCACCAGTACATTGGTCATCGAACGCTTCTACCGCTAGCTCATCCAGTTTCGCTACGAAATCTGATTCAGCAACACCTGCCGCTTGGATAGACATTGGGATGTCTAGGTTCACTTTTAGTTCATCCAACCATGCTAGTAGACGTTCAATCTTCTGAGCAGTACGGTCACCTTCTTGGCTTAGGCCTAGGTGGTCAGCAACTTCAGCGTAACGACGACGTGCTTGTGGACGGTCGTATTGAGAGAACGCAGTTTGTTTAGTTGGATTGTCGTTCGCGTTGTAACGTACCACGTTAGAGATAAGTAGTGCGTTAGCTAGGCCGTGTGGCAAGTGGAACTCAGCACCCAGTTTGTGAGCCATTGAGTGACAAACACCTAGGAATGCGTTCGCAAATGCAACACCAGCGATAGTAGCTGCGTTGTGTACTTTCTCACGAGCGATTGGGTCATTTGCACCGTTCGCATAGCTTGATGGTAGGTACTCTTTTAGCATCTTAAGTGCTTGAAGAGCTTGGCCATCTGAGTATTCGTTAGCAAGAACTGATACGTAAGCTTCTAGAGCGTGAGTTACTGCATCGTAACCACCAAATGCTGTTAGAGACTTAGGCATGTTCATTACTAGGTTCGCATCAACGATTGCCATGTTTGGCGTGATTTCGTAGTCAGCTAGTGGGTATTTCGCACCAGTCTTGTCGTCAGTAACAACCGCGAATGGAGTAACTTCTGAACCAGTACCTGAAGTTGTAGTGATACATACAAGCTCAGCTTTTTTACCCATTTTAGGGAACTTGTAGATACGTTTACGGATGTCCATAAAGCGCATTGCTAGTTCTTCAAAGTGAGTTTCTGGGTGCTCGTACATTACCCACATGATTTTCGCTGCATCCATTGGTGAACCACCGCCTAGCGCTAGGATAACGTCAGGTTGGTAGCTAGCCATTTGAGCCGCACCTTTTTCTACTACAGACAGTGTTGGGTCAGCTTCAACATCGAAGAATGTTTGAACTTCCATGCCTTGAGCTTTTAGTAGGCTTACTACGTCATCTGCGTAACCGTTGTTGAATAGGAAACGGTCAGTTACTAGGAATGCACGTTTCTTACCTTCTAGATCACCCAGTGCGATTGGAAGGCTACCACGACGGAAGTAGATTGACTTAGGTAGTTTATGCCACAACATGTTTTCAGCTCGCTTCGCTACAGTTTTCTTGTTGATTAGGTGTTTAGGACCTACGTTCTCAGAGATAGAGTTACCACCCCAAGAACCACAACCTAGCGTTAGAGATGGCGCAACGTTGAAGTTGTACAAGTCACCGATACCGCCGTGAGTAGTCGGGATGTTGATTAGGATACGAGCTGTCTTCATCTTGTCACCGAAGTAACGGATACGATCAGCGTTAGTATCTTGGTTAGTGTAAAGACCAGATGTGTGGCCGATACCACCAATCTCAACCATAGTTACCGCTTGAGCAACCGCGTCTTCGAAGTTGTCAGCACGGAATAGACCTAGAGTTGGAGATAGTTTCTCGTGAGCGAATGCGTCATCGTGAGATACTTTGCCCAGACCTTCACCAACAAGAACTTTAGTGTCTGCTGGAACTTTAACGCCTGCCATTTCAGCGATTGCTGCTGCTGGCTGACCTACGATTTTCGCGTTTAGCGCGCCATCGATAAGAAGCACTTTACGAACTTTATCAGCTTCTGCTTTGCTTAGGACATAAGCTTTGTGAGAAGCAAAACGCTCTTTCACTTCGTCGTATACTTCATCAACTACGATTGCAGCTTGCTCAGAAGCACATACTACACCGTTGTCGAAAGTCTTGGACATAAGGATAGAAGCAACAGCACGTTTGATGTCTGCTGTTTCATCGATAACAACAGGAACGTTACCTGCACCTACACCGATTGCTGGCTTACCAGAAGAGTATGCTGCTTTAACCATGCCTGGACCACCAGTTGCAAGGATAAGCGCGATGTCATCGTGTTTCATTAGAGCGTTTGAAAGCTCAACAGAAGGCTGGTCGATCCAACCGATGATGTCTTTTGGTGCGCCTGCTGCTACTGCTGCATCTAGAACGAGTTTAGCTGCATCGTTAGTTGAGTTTTTCGCACGTGGATGTGGTGAGAAGATGATACCGTTACGAGTCTTCAAAGAGATTAGAGATTTGAAGATCGCTGTAGAAGTTGGGTTAGTCGTTGGTACGATACCGCAGATGATGCCTACAGGCTCAGCGATAGTCATAGTACCTAGGTTGTCATCTTCTTCTAAGATGCCACACGTTTGTTCGTCTTTGTATTTGTTGTAGATAAACTCAGAAGCGAAGTGGTTCTTGATTACTTTATCTTCAACAATACCCATACCAGATTCTTCTACCGCTTGTTGAGCTAGCGGGATACGGGCCTGGTTAGCTGCAAGCGATGCTGCACGAAAGATTTTATCTACTTGCTCTTGAGAGTAAGTAGCGAACTCTTCTTGCGCTTTCTTAACGCGAGCAACCATTGCATCTAGTTCAGCCATATTAGTTACAGGCATAGGGAATCTCCTAAAATTAACAAATATTAAAAACTTTTTACTAAGGCTATTACTTATCGTTTTTACTGTTTATCAGTCACTTAGAAAACAAACGTCTTAGTAAATTGCTTTCAGGACTGAGTATAATATTTCAGAGTGTGAAAAAAATTGACTTGGATCAGTTCTCACCACCTAAATACTACCAAAGTGGTGCCTCATCACACCAAAATGACATAAATCATTGATAAACAAATAAATTAACCTTCATTTTTTATTGAGCAAAAAAGAAGCAAATGGACAAATAAATAAAAGAAACTACAACAACCTGTAAAAAAGTTTCATTTTTGACCAACAAAATTACATGTAGGACCAATTCTTTGTGCTACTGAGAGTATATCGAACCGAATACATCTCTCTACAAACCACCTTGGTTTTTATCAAAAATGTGCGAATGTTAACGTTTATGTAAAACAGTGCAATTTATCAGCAACTTTATACGTAACATTTCCTTTCCAGATTAGATACAGTTTATTAAAGAATTAGTTTTTCTCACTTAAATGGCAGGGAATGCGTTAGTTTTTTTCATTTCTTACAACCTAACTTTTGCCTTACATTACGCCCAAATTACCCCTTCTCCTTTTCACTAATGTGAACTTTGATGAGTAAGCAACATGCAAACTTTTGAACTTGCTATCTTCTTGCAGTTTTTTCTCGGTTTGGTCGCCGCAGTAAACCCTATTGGTATTATGCCTGTGTTTGTGTCACTAACCGGGCATATGACACCAGACGAAAAGCGCAATACGGCAACAACAGCAAATGTGGCTGTTGCGATCATCCTGATCATTTCGCTTTTTGCTGGTCAGTTACTGTTAGACATGTTCAGTATTTCTCTGGATTCGTTTCGTGTCGCTGGCGGGTTGCTATTACTTAGCATCGCATTCTCGATGATGAGCGGTAAACTGGGGGAAGATAAGCAGAACAAACAAGAGAAAACGGAATACGTCAGTCGTGAACAGATTGGTGTGGTCCCTCTTGCAATGCCTTTAATGGCAGGTCCTGGTGCAATCAGTTCGACTATTGTTTATGGTGCACGCTACCCAAGCATGTTCGATACCGTGGGCATTAGTATTACGATTGGTTTGTTCTGCCTTTGTTCATGGCTATTATTCCGTTCTGCCCCATTGATCGTACGATTTTTAGGTCAAACTGGAATCAACGTCATTACTCGTATCATGGGTTTGATATTGGGCGCGCTTGGCATAGAGTTCATTGCGAATGGCTTACGCAACTTATTTCCAGGATTAGCCTGAGTCTCTATAAAATTGTATGATAGAGCGATTCAACAATGGATCGCTTTGTCATGACGACTGACTCTCTTAAACATACTCTATATGTCACCATTTTTGGTACTCATACCAAAGCTGGTAAAACGTTCGATATTGCTCTCATTATCGCGATCATAAGTTCGTTAATCGTACTGGTGTTAGATTCGATACCCTCCGTTCGGGCCGAGTGGGAAAAAGAGCTGAAGTTTATTGAATACACATTTACTGGCCTATTCACGATTGAATACCTTCTAAGGCTTTATTGCTCCCCCAAACCTGCCGCCTACGCAAAGAGTTTTTATGGTGTCGTCGATTTACTTGCGATTTTGCCCACTTATTTAGCACTCTTCTTCCCATCCGCTTCGTTTATGGGTGTGATCAGGGCGCTGCGAGTGATGCGAATATTCCGCATACTCAAGTTAGTCCGATACCTCCAAGAGTCCAATATCCTCTTACGTTCACTGCTTATGGCGCGCAGAAAGATTTTTATCTTCTTTAGTTCCGTCGCCATTATGGTAACGATTTTCGGCTCGTTGATTTTTATCATTGAAGGACCTGAAAACGGATTTACTAGCATTCCTAAAAGTATTTATTGGGCGATCGTGACCATCACAACGGTTGGGTATGGTGACTTGGTCCCCCAAACAGACCTAGGTAAAGGGCTTGCATCACTCACCATGTTACTGGGTTATTCCATTTTGGCGGTACCTACAGGTATTTTCACTGCCGAACTGCACCAAGAGATGCAATCGCACAAAGTATTGGTGAAATGCCCAAACTGCTCCCACGCAGGGCACGACTCTGACGCAATTTACTGTAAACATTGTGGTAGTGAACTGGCCGATCCAGACAAAAGAGTCGTTCGAACGGAAGACGACGCATGAAAAAAGAGCTCCCTAAGGAGCTCTTTTATTTTGTCATCAAATAAAGGATTGATGTGATTATGCTTTCTCAGACAGAATAATTCGCAGAGTACGACGCAATGGCTCCGCAGCACCCCAAAGCAGTTGGTCACCAACAGTGAAAGCATTTAGGAAATCATCACCCATTGCCATCTTACGTAGACGACCCACTGGTACAGACATTGTGCCCGTAACTTTTGCCGGCGTTAGCTCTTGAGCAGTGATGTCACGGTCGTTAGGTATCACTTTCACCCAATCGTTATGAGTGGCGATGATTTCTTCGATTTCGTCCATTGGTACATTTTGTTTAAGCTTGATAGTAAGTGCTTGAGAGTGACAACGCATCGCGCCAATACGCACACAAGTACCGTCAATTGGAACAGGTGAACTTTGAGAACCCAAAATTTTATTCGCCTCAGCGCCCGCTTTCCACTCTTCTTTACTCTGACCATTATCGCGCTTCACATCGATCCATGGGATCAACGAACCAGCTAGTGGCACACCGAATTTATCGGTAGGGAAAGAGCCGCTGCGCATTGTATCCGCAACTTTCTTATCAATATCTAGGATAGAGCTTGATGGGTTTGCAAGTTCAGAGCTCACAGAGTCATTGATAACGCCCATTTGCGAGATCAACTCACGCATATTTTGCGCACCAGCACCAGATGCGGCTTGATAAGTCATTGCGCTTGTCCACTCAACAAGGCCTTTCTCAAATAGACCACCTAGCCCCATTAGCATTAAACTAACCGTACAGTTACCACCGACAAATGTGTTCGTGCCACCGTGGATGCCTTGTTGGATTTGCTTTAAGTTCACTGGATCAAGTGTGATGATCGAATCTTCAGCCATACGTAGCGTAGAGGCCGCGTCAATCCAGTAGCCTTTCCAACCAGCCTGACGAAGTGCAGGGAAAACTTTTTCTGTGTAGCTACCACCTTGACAGGTGATTACCGCATCAAGCTGTTTTAAGCTTTCAATATCATACGCGTCTTGCAGTAAGCCTGCGTCTTTTCCTAAGTTAGGAGCAGGAATACCAACTTGAGAAGTACTGTAGAATACTGGTTCGATTAGGTCGAAGTCTTTCTCTTCAACCATACGCTGCATAAGGACTGAACCAACCATACCGCGCCAACCAACTAAACCAACTCTCATCGTATTAACTCTCCATGTATTAAAAAACCTACCCCATAGTTAATTTTTCACAGCAAAATCTCAACCCCTATTTTGTAAATAAGCGCGTTTTTTAACCTTTTCCTCTGAAAAACCGGGTTACACGAGATTTTTTAGTGTTTGGTTTGCGGTTTTAACCATTTTTCAAGTAGGGAAAGCACTTTAGCCCCCTAATTGGTCTTACCACTCAATGAGAAAATAACACATGAAGCACAATAATTTCACATTACACAACATTTAAAACCAAAAAAGTTAAAACAAACTAACAGTTAATTTCACAAGCAAACGTTTTTACCGACGAACATCAAGATAAAACACCAAATGTTCGAAATATAATTTTTGTTAATGTATGTTATGCGCGATTACAACAAGGAGCGCCTTCCTCTATTGCTCCAAGATTGACAGAGGCACATATGAAGCAAGTTACACCACGCCTACCAAGCTTGATACAGGTATTTATCTCGCTCGGTTTATTTCTCCTGCTGGCATTTTCGTTCACAGCCAAGCTAGACCTACCGATTCAGCTAGCGCTATACATCGGTTGGTTCATTGTCATGATATTGGGCATAAAGCTTGGCCACCAGTATAAAGATCTGGAAAAAGCAGCACTAAATGGCATTTCCAATGGACTTGGAGCCGTTTTAATCCTTTTGGCCGTTGGCGCGCTTGTAGGTACTTGGATCTCTGGTGGTATTGTTCCAACCATTATTTACTACGGCCTTAAAGCAATCCACCCTTCCATCTTTTTGCTCGCGACCATGATCATCTGTTCATTGACTGCGCTAGCGACTGGTACATCTTGGGGGGCGGCTGGCACGGCAGGTATTGCAATGATGGGTATCGGTCAAGGTCTTGGTGTTCCTGCGCCAATCACTGCAGGTGCCGTACTTTCAGGCTGTTACTTTGGTGACAAAATGTCGCCTCTATCGGATTCAGTAATCCTTGCTTCATCTATGTCTAACGTTGAAGTGATGGAACATATTAAAGGCATGTTGCCGATAGCACTCATTAGCTACATTATTACAGGCATTATGTTTACTGCATTTGGCTTCCACTACGCAGGTCAAGTTGACATGAGCCAGGTAGACTCTGTCATTAAAGCGATGGAACAGCAGTTCTACATCACCCCTTACTCATTTGTTCCTGTGATCATCGTATTGTCACTTCTAGCGATGCGTATGCCTTCATTCCCAGTGATCAGTTTTGGTTCTCTGCTAGGTATTATTTGGGCAGTGATGATCCAAGATGTCGATTTCCTAACCGCGTTCAACACGGCTTGGGCTCCGTTTGCAATCTCATCTGGCGTAGATTTCATTGACTCAATCCTTAACCGTGGCGGCATGTCTTCAATGCTTGGGTCGGTAGCGGTTATCGTATTCGGCCTTGGCTTTGGCGGTCTACTAGATAAAGTAGGCGTGCTAGAGACTATCGCGAAGCTGTTTGAAAAACGCGTTCAAAGTGCAGGTTCATTGGCAACAAGCACAATTGGTACGGCCTTTATGGGCAACGTATTTGGTTCAGCGATGTACGTTTCACTTATCCTGACCCCAAAAATCTGTGCGAAGAACTATGACCGTCTAGGCTACAAACGTAAGAATTTGTCTCGTAACGCAGAATTTGGCGGCACGCTAACCTCAGGTATGGTCCCTTGGAGTGACAACGGTATCTACATGGCCAGTATTTTGGGTGTTGCTACACTGTCTTATGCCCCGTTCATGTGGCTGAGTTTTGTATGTATCATCGTAACGATCTTCACTTCTTACATGGGTTGGTTTGTTGATAAGTGCGAACCAACAGCAGAAGCAGTCGAAGAAGCTGAAGGCGAATTAAAGCAGCAAACCGCTTAACTTCGCAGAGATAGGAAGAACCTACCTTCCGAATTCAATACTAAAAAAGAGCGCTTTAAAGCGCTCTTTTTTTATTTCCAAAACAAATCGTTAGCTTTGTTTGACTGACGTTTTCACGGCTGCACGCTTCCCAAACCAATAGCCCAAACCAAGCGGCGCAAAGAATATAACGGCAATGAACAGAATAAAGTAGATGATGGTACTTTTGACAAGTTCAATCAGCTTAGTCATTGCGAGATTCACAACCTCTTGCGACACTCGATCCATATCTTGAGCAAACTTCTCGCGCTCATGGGTAATGATCTGTGCGATTTCTTGGCGCTCTCTGGCAACCATCAGCTCTATAGCTTGGCGTTCTTCACCCAACTGAGATAAACGCGCCTCCGTCCTTTGATCGATATCGTCAACCAAAGGTTGTAACTCCAGCGCCATTTGTTCTGCCAAATAACGCATGTACTCTGGGTTGTTATCGATAAAATCCCTCATCGAATCAGCGGTAACTTGCAAACTATTGAGCGCCGCATTGACTTTTTCGATGCTGGCAGAGCTATTCAAGGCCAACAACTGCGCTTTCCACGTCATTATTTTTGGTGTCTGTTCTGATACCAGACTTAGACGATCAGAGACATCCCCAAGTGCTTCTGGCATCGTGCCTAGCGTTGTAACGGCTTCCTCTTCGCTAATTTGGTTTGCATCTAACCACCTACGGTAAGCCGGAGTCCTAATCATGCTTAAATCAGCGAATGGATGCTGCTTGGCGAACTCTGCAACAAACGTTTGTGTCTTGATGTATGCTTCTTTCTTCAATAAAGATTGAGCCAGTTTATCTACCTCTTTCGCTAAATAAACGGAAACTAACTTGGCCTCATCAGACGCAAAGAGCTCATTACCAGAAGCGGTAGTAAAGAACTGTTCCATTTGCAGCGTGAAAGTCCATGT
The DNA here is from genome assembly GCF_033338745.1 of Vibrio sp. Vb1026. NCBI lineage: Bacteria > Pseudomonadati > Pseudomonadota > Gammaproteobacteria > Vibrionales > Vibrionaceae > Vibrio > Vibrio sp. Vb1026. The sequence continues at coordinate 120,445 of NZ_JAWOTH010000003.1, read as the reverse complement.
ATCAATCAGTGCAGCCATTGGGGACACTTGATACGCAGAAGCTTGGATGCCTTCTTCAGCATTTATCTTCCAAAGTAAAATATAAGATTGATGAACTTTATCATGAGGATCATATTGTTCGTGTAGTGCATCTGCTGCTTGCTCAACCTGAGCAAAAAACTGCTGCGCATACTCACGAGTCAAAAGACGCATATTGAGCTCTTGTTTGGTAAGAGGGACGGTTTGACTCTCGATCTTGACTTCGAGCAGGGAGCACCCTGAAAGCATCATAACCAGCCCTATCAACATCATTGAAGACATTCGGCGAACGGACATGAAAACACCTTTAACAAATTGTATAGAACAGGAATAAAGCGAACTAAGTCATATAGTTCGAGCCTTTATTACCTCAACTCTTATGACATTAAGTCAGAGCAATATCAATCTGTTAGCGCTTCTGTTATCTTTTCACTATTGAGAACATTATTAGCAAAAAGTATGGTTTGTTTTAGGACATCATCTAAACATGCCAACTTCTCTTCCGGCACTTTTTGCCCTTGTTTAATCAACAGTTCAATATCACCCGAAATACAGTGCAATGGCATTGCACCTAAACTCCCTGAGACCCCTTTAAGACTGTGTGCGGCTCTTTGCGCTTGCTCTTTATCCTCTTCTAACAGCTGATACATTTTAGTGCCATCGCCAGAGTGATCCTGAATAAAGACCTCCAGTAACATCCGCACAGCGCCCTCGTCACCAGACAGAGAATCTAACATTTTATTGATATCTATGTACGGCTCACGTTCCACTACTTCCACTTGTGATGAATTCACCTCATTACAACTTTCTTCGTTCATTTGGACGTTTTGAAAATTTTCTGACTGAGCTGAGGGAACAGCGTTAGCTCCATTTTCATCATCGCCAACTTGCTCTGACTTTTTATCATCGGTTCTGGGTAGTGGTATCGGTTGAATCGTTTTTGGGGAGAAGGCTCCCCATGAAATGAGGAAAAGGAGCAAACCACTGATTACAGACAACCAAACAATAAAAGTCATTAGCTTCTGTTCCAACTGATCATTTATCGAAGTTAACTGGTTCGGGAAATCTGGATTAAGCAGGTGATTGGATAAATAACTGCCCTGTGCCTGAGCAGATAGTGCGCTTGAGGTTTGAGCAAGCTGGCGCTGAAGAGCACTTCGCTCTTCGGGAGAGAGCGTCTCTGATTCAATAAAAAGTCGGTCTAAGTCACGGTAAGTATCGCTATTCGTTGCAGAGTCACTAAAGACAGACTCAAAAACAAGCGCACCTAAGCGATAGTACATTGCCTGAATTTGCTCAGAGTTTTCTGTTCGAGCACGGCTGCTTCGTAACTGTTCTGCTAACGAAACCAATTCACTGTCACTTCTTACAAAAGCTCGAGCACTTTCTAAAAATCGGTCGGTCGTATAAAGTAATTGAGTGATGTCTGGTGTGATTTTCCCTTCAGAAAACTCACTTTCAAGCTGTAAGCGAACTGCATAAGCCAACTGAAGTTTCAGTGAAATTTGGTCGACGTGTTTAACACGGTAAGGCAGATCGAAGTTAAAAAAGTGCCTGACTTCTTCAACTTTACTTCCTAACTCATTTACAGTCGAAATCGTTTGAATCGTTTGTTTGGCTTGCAGCCAAATGCCAAGTGCTAAAACACACCACAAAACGAACCAGAACCAAACAAACCGCCGTATTCCTTCTTTTAGCTTCAGCAACACTTGCCCCTCGCATATCTCCATTAATTACAAGCATATACTATGGATGTTTCTTATTCACATAAAAAAAGAGAGCCGTTTGCTCTCTTTATTTAACGATATGATTTTAATTGCGACTTAACTGATCTTTTAGATTTGGAGGCGTCCCTTTAATCGTTAAGGTATCCGTCTCTGGATCATAAAAAATACGCTCGCCAAGTAAGAGACTATCGAAGCTAATATTCAAACCACCACCAGCTCCAACAAATTTAGTCAGTTTGCGAACCGTCGCACGATCACCTGGGAAAGACTCTTCAAGTTCGTACCCTTGCTCTTTGGTGAAATCCATAAAGCTCGTGCCATCTTGGCTTTGAGGAAGCTCTCCGGAAAGTTCTGAGATTTGAACTTCATCACCGGATTTAATTTGCTCATTGCAGTAGTCGTAAACTTGTTTCTTGTACTCGTTCACTTCTTGCTTTTCTAGCTTCGAGTCAGCACAAAAATCATCCACCGCCTGCATCAACACTAAGTTTTGTTGTTTAGTATCTAAGCCAATATCCGCTTGCAGAAAATCTAGAAAGAAGTCCGCCACTTTACGGCCAACGCGTCCTTTAATGTATTGCAGATAACGATTGGATTCCTTGTCGGTCTCGTAGCTCGACAGGTCGATGCGTGCGGCAATATCCATTTTGGTGATATCTAAGTAATCTGTCGCACTGATGTCCAAACCTTCGGTCACTTTTAAACTTTGATTCATTGGTAAGATACCGATGAACAAGTAGTCCGTTGCTAAACTCTGATACTCAGCCAAAACCAAGATACCTTCATCCGCAAATGGGTACTTAATCAACTCTTCTTTCAAGCGATTTGCACTAATTTGTGAGAAGTCGTAAAAATCTCGCTCTCCTTTGCGCATTTCTTGAAGCCAAAATTGAAATTCGCTGTCTGACTGGAAAGCGCCAAAACCTTTACCAGCTTTAGAATGGAATACTCGGTGAAGCTCAGCGACTAAGTTTTCTGTAGATGCATCGTTCTCTAATGATGCTGGACGAAAGTTTACAACCAGCTCGTCCTGATCGTTTTTGCACAGTTGATGCAGAATAACGTTTGAAAGATGAAGACTCATAGTGATTTTATCTTGCTACAAGGTTTTAGTTGATGGGCATTGTAGGTTATCATAAGCCGCTTTTACTATCATTATTAGAGTCTTTATGCCGATTACATCTAAATATACTGACGAGCAAGTAGAAAAAATTCTTGCTGAAGTAGCAACAGTTCTTGAAAAACACGCTGCTTCTCCTGAGTTGACGCTAATGATTGCCGGAAATATCGCAACCAATGTCTTAAATCAACGTGTTGCTGCTTCACAACGCAAAGCGATTGCTGAAAAATTTGCTCAGGCGCTGATGTCTTCTTTAGAAACACCAAAAACACACTAATCACGGACAATAGAACACATACATGGTAGACAGCGGAAACTCATACGGCGAACGTGTATCTCGACTAGTTGGTTGGGGTCACTGGTTTGCATTCTTCAATATCGTTGCATCGATGTTGATAGGCACACGCTACATTGTTCAGTCTCCTTGGCCCGAGACGTTACTTGGTCAGTTTTATCTGGCGGTTTCTTGGGTTGGTCACTTTGGCTTTCTAGTTTTCGCACTTTACTTGCTTGTTCTATTCCCGTTGACGTTTATCCTGCCATCGCGGAAATTGTTCCGTTTGGTGGCAGTGATTTTCGCAACCGTTGGGCAAACCATATTATTAATTGATACCCAAGCGTATCAGTCGATCAATTTGCACTTAACTCCCGTTGTCTGGGAGTTACTATTCAGCGAAGACAAAAGTGCGCTCAGCACTGACCTACAACATTTATTTGTTGTGATGCCGCTGATCTTCCTTATTCAACTCGCACTATCCGAATGGGTATGGCGAAAACAGCGCAAACTATCTCATAAGCACGTAGGACGCCCTCTCGCGGCCGTCTTTTTCCTCAGCTTTATGACCAGCCATTTGGTTTACATTTGGGCAGATGCGTATTTTTACAACCCAATTACTAGCCAGCGTTCAAACTTCCCTTTGTCTTACCCGATGACGGCGAAGAGTTTTATGGAAAAACATGGTCTACTTGACCGTGAGGAATACCTAAAACGTTTAGCAGAAAACGAAGGCAACGTAGAGTTAGTCAACTACCCTCTTGAAAAGCTTGAGTTTAACCGCCGAGTTAATAAGCTCAATGTGTTGATGATCAGCATAAACAATTTACGAGCGGATGCGCTGAACCAAGAAGAGATGCCTAACCTCTATGAGTTTGCTGAAAACAATCAGAACTTCCGTAATCATTACAGCTCAAGTAATGATACATACGGGGCCTTTGGTTTGTTCTATGGCTTACCGACCAGTTATGCATCAAGCATCAAGGCGCAAGGTGCTTCCCCAGTATTGCTCGATGTACTGAAAGATCAGGGCTACAACTTTGGTTTATTCAGTGGCAGTGGGTTTGAAGATGATCTCTACTCAGAAATTATTTTCCGCGACTTGAACTTAGCGGAAGACCTAGATGGCACGCAAGCTCATACCGATAAACAATCTATCGCAAACTGGAATACATGGTTAGCAGAGAAAGCAAGTCAGCCATGGTTTAGTTACATCGAAGTCACCACCGTTGATAATTTTGAATCGATTCCTTCAAATAATGACGAAGAAATGCCCGCAAGTGAGCGATTCAAAAAAGCTTATGAATATGCAGTGAAGTCGGCGGATAGAACTATCGCAGGTATTATTGATGAACTAGAAACGACGGGACAACTGACAAACACCATCGTAATCATCACTTCTAATCACGGTAGTGAATTTAACGAAACCAATACGAACAGCTGGGGAGCAAACAGCAACTACAGCCGTTATCAATTACAAGTTCCGATGGTGATCCATTGGCCTGGAATGCTGGCTGGCGAATTTAATCACAGCACAAGTCACTTGGACCTCTCAGTTACACTGTTGCAAGATATGCTCGGCGTATCTTCCAACCCATATGATTACAGTAGTGGTCGCAACCTATTCGATGAAAGTCGTCGTCGCTGGATCTTGGCGGGCGATACTCGCGAGCTTGCCTTAATTACTAGCTCACAAACCACAGTGATCGATAAGTTTGGCAACTACAAGCTGTATGACAAAAACTACAAACGACTTCGAGATGATGCACCGAAGTTGCCAGTTTTGATGCAAGGTTTAACTGAGTTACAGCGTTTTTATTCTAAAAACGATTAATACTTAGCAATCCATATACTATTCAAACTCCCCCTTTTTGGGGAGTTTTTTGTTTATTTAAACAACACAAACCACAAATTTGCGCAGTAAACATCCAATCAGTTCAACTAGGGGTTTACAACATTTTCAAAGCCTTATATTATGCGCCTCAACAACGGAGAGATGGCTGAGTGGTTGAAAGCACCGGTCTTGAAAACCGGCATACGTTAATAGCGTATCTAGGGTTCAAATCCCTATCTCTCCGCCACTTTTAGAAAAAGCCCGCTAAGAAATTAGCGGGCTTTTTCGCATCTCCAAACTTAAAAAGATTTGTACAAATCGCTTATCACTTCTTGAACGCAACTAAGCACTCCGCCACACTCAGAAAGAACCCACAAAAAATTAATGCCCTTTTCGTTCGTTCCAGTGTTGAATCAATTTGATATTTACGTCTAGTTGTATCTACTCATCAACAAAGACTTCTTTAGCGGCATTGATAAGCTGCAAATGGATTGGGACGAGGTCAGCATGATTCGTTCGATATCCACCTCCAACGACAGCTGCGACAGGGATACCTCGAGATTTCACTGTTTGCATTAAAAATCTATCACGTTCTAAAATCCCTTGCGTCGACACATCAAAATATCCAAGCTCATCGTCTTGATGTATATCGACACCAGCATCGTAGATAACCAAATCAGGGCGATGAAGATTAAGTGCCATATCGACCACTTCTTTAAACGCCATTAAAAAATCCTCATCACCTGTTCCTCGCACCAAAGGCACATCGAGGTCAGACTGAGGCTTCCTCGCTGGAAAGTTTTTATCACAGTGGAAAGAAAGCGTGATGATATCTGGCTCATCGTCACATAAAGTTGCTGTTCCATCCCCATGATGAACATCACTGTCAATGATCAATACTTTATCGACATGCTCAACTTCGAGTGCTTGCCTAGCCGCGATCACTAAGTCATTAAATAAACAAAAACCACTACCAAACTCTTTGTGTGCGTGATGATACCCACCACTCAAATGAATGGCCACACCGTACTCAAGTGCCTTTTTTGCGGTCAGAGCCGTGCCCGCTGCTGAAGTTAGCGTTCTGGTAATGAGAGACTCACTCCAAGGAAAACCTATTCGGCGCATCTTCGCAGCTGGCATGTTTCCACTAACAAGCAACTCGACGTATTCCTCGTCATGAACACGTTTTACTTCCCCAACAGTTAATGCTTCGGGCTGGAAAAACTGCGTGTGCTCTTTCCAGTTATCTTTCTCCATGTGCACCAATACCGATTCATAGAGGTACTGGTATTTCATAATTGGGTAACGATGCCCCTCTGGCAACTCAAGTTGAGAATAAATCGGGTGGTAGATAAATGGCAGCATGAGAAATTCTTAATAACAATGGTAACGAAATAGTATCAACTTCAAGGGTTGAATAAAATGCAATTTAATTGATAATGATTTTCAATATCAATTAAATTTAATATACATATGAATTCTACTTTCTTTGCTATTCTCGGCGCACTGTTTGGCTCTCTTTGTGCTCTGTCCCTATTTTCATCTCTCGTTGTTGGTGCGTGGTGGTTGGTTGATTTTATTGTGCTTAGCTAACACAATGACTTTCAACTGAAATCAAAAAAACATAGGTGTTTGTATGAGTCAAACCGTCTTTATTACCGGAGCAAATCGCGGCATTGGCCTTAGCTTAACTGAGCTGTACCTGAACCAAGGCCACCAAGTACATGCTACTAGCCGCTCCTTAGAGAACAGTTCAGAACTACAAACTCTAGCCTCACAATTCAGCAATCTAGTTTTGCACGAACTGGATGTCACGCACTACGAACAAGTCGCTAAGCTTGCCGATAAACTCCCTGCCATCGACTTACTCATCAATAATGCAGGATATTACGGCCCCAAGGGATATGGCTTTGGAAATACTGACGTAGAAGCATGGCGTAAAGTCTTCGAAGTAAACACCATTGCTCCGTTAAAACTGGTTGAGTACTGTTACCCTCGCTTACAACAAGGCAAGATGAAAAAGATTGCTTGTATCTCATCAAAAGTCGGCAGTATGACCGAAAATACGTCCGGTGGCGGTTATATTTATCGCTCATCGAAAGCGGCGCTTAACTCGGTTGTGAAAAGCTTAAGTAATGATTTAACACCTGAAGGATTTACCGTTTTAGCGCTTCACCCTGGTTGGGTAAAAACGGCGATGGGCGGGCCAAATGCTTTGATAGATACGCAAACCTCCGCGCAAGGCCTAGCGAACGTGATAGAGCTGAGCACACCGCAGCTTTCAGGTCGATTTATTAACTACGATGGTACTGAGTTACCTTGGTAGCAGCATTAAGACACAACCATCACTAAACCAAATACCATCAAAGCCAGGCTTCATAATCGTGACTTGGTTGGCAAACATAATGTTCATCAGTGATCCACCAGCATAATTCACGCAATCTAACTTGAATTTATCTACATCCAATCCAGACTTAGGAAAAAGTAGAACAAATAAGGAGAAAGCACGATGGCAGCAGATAGGGATTTGGTTAATTTTAGCGAAGAGCACGAACTAAATTACTGCTTGAGAAGTGCTGGTAAACGCCAAACTCAAGCGAATCGAGATACATTAGTTGACTTGGGCAACCAGGTGAAAGAGGTACTGGACAAACGCGTGTTAACTCAAGGTGAAGTAAGAGGCGCGATCCAAAACCACGGTGACCTGTTCGAGTAATCTATTTTCAAGCATGCGCGGTGTTTAATTACACCGCGCTTGTCCTATGCCTGCTTACCTTTGGTTGCACGAGATTTAGTCGCGCCACCATTCTTTGAATAACTGCGCTTTTTACGTTTAAACGCAGGACGTTCCACCTTGGGTAAATGACGTAATGAATCAGGGATAGGGCCTGCTTTTACTTGTGCCATCAAGCTATCAATGCGTTGTTCCAGTGCTTGCATGAACGGCTGATATGCTTGATTTCTCTCTGCCATACCTTGTAACTGGTGCTCCCAATGAGCCGTCATATCAGGGTATGTTGAATCTTCTGGCAAGGCATGAATGAGACCTCTTCCCGCAGGAGAACTGAGAATTGACTTACCTTGACGCGTAAGCAGTTGGCGTTTGAACAGCGTGTCCAAAATACCAGCGCGAGTCGCTTCCGTGCCTAGCCCATCAGTGTCACGAAGGATTTTTTTCAGTTCTTTATCCGCAACATAACGGGCGATCCCGGTCATCGCTTGCAACAGCGATGCCTCGGTAAAATGCTTTGGTGGCTCGGTTTTTCGGTCTTTTATTTCCCCTTCACGACAAGTTAACACGGTGCCTTCGGGTAGCGGTGGCACGGCATCAATACCTTCATCTTCCTTGTCAGTTTTGCCCATTAGCGCTTTCCAACCCGGCGAAACTAACTGACGACCTTTCGCGACAAACGTACCACCAGCGATATCGAAAACCAATTTCGCTTCTGCGTAAACCGCCGCCGGATAGAACTGCATGAGGTACTGGCGCGCAATCAATTGATACACTTTCATCTCATTGCCGGAAAGCGCATTCACATTAGCTTGCTTCGGTGTAGGGATAATCGCATGGTGCGCATCCACTTTTTTATCGTTCCAGGCTTTGGACTTTAATGTTAAGTCTGCTCCCTGAACGGCAACTTGCAACTCTTTTGCGTTATTCGCAATAGCAGTTGTCACCATCCCTGCTTGTGAGTAGTGTTCCATTGGTAAATAGCGACAATCTGAACGCGGGTAAGTGATCAGCTTGTGCTTTTCATACAATGCCTGACAAGTATCTAGTACTTGTTGCGCACTCATACCATAGCGCTTCGCGGCATCGATCTGTAAAGCAGATAACGAATAGGGTAATGGTGCTGATTGCTTGGTTTGCTTTTGTTCCGACTCTGTCACTTTTGCGGGTTGATTTGCAATACGGTTTGCAACATTTTCCACCAACTTACGGTTTAATACTCGACCTTCTTCGTCCTGCCAAGGCTTGCATGCCTCACTTGGCTTCCAACGAGCACGAATATCAAAAGTACCATTGGCATCTTGATATGGGATCAGAGCATGTAGGGTAAAATAGTCCTTCGGGACAAAGTTTTCGATTTCTTCATCACGACGCACCACTAAGCCAAGAACTGGCGTTTGTACTCGCCCTACCGAGAGAACACCTTGATACCCTGCTTTTTGACCAAGCAAGGTATAAGCACGAGACATGTTCATACCATACAGCCAATCAGCCCGAGAGCGGGCCAATGCTGAAACTGAAAGTGGGATAAACTCGCGATTACTGCGCATAGAACTGAGAGCACGTTTAACCGCAGGTAAGTTTAAGTCGGAAATCAACAAACGCTGTGTAGATTCCTTCTTGGTTTTAGATAACTTGCAATAGTCGAGAACTTCATCAACTAACAGCTGACCCTCTCGATCTGGGTCTCCTGCATGAATGACTTCGTTAGCTTCTTTGAGCAATTTACGAATCACTGTTAATTGCTTACTTGCACTTTTCCTCGGTCTGAGCTGCCATTGCTGCGGAACAATTGGTAAATCTGCCATATTCCACTTTTTATAACGCTCATCGTAAGCGTCGGGTTCGACTTGTTCGAGTAAGTGGCCGATACACCAAGTAACGATATCCCCGTTCCCACAGCGGATGAATCCTTGATCTTTCTTTTGAGGGTTTGGCAGTGCAGCGGCAATCGCACGGCCTAAACTTGGTTTTTCAGCAATAAACAGACGAGACATAACGTTTTGGAAATAAATATAATTAGGGCCACATTATCGAATGTAGCCCTAATAAATCAAGAAAAACTGTATAAATAAACAGTCAATTTATTTAAGTTTTCAGTTATAGAAATTCAACAAACTGAGAAAGGTCACGCTCAGGAACTTTCATCGGTGTACAACCAGGCGTGCCTAAGTACAAGAAACCAACAATCTCATCGTCACCTTCTAAACCAAATGCTTGATGAACTTCTGGATGGAACATCCACTTACCTGAGCGCCAAAATCCTTGAAAGCCTTGTGCTACGGCTGCCATTTGCATCGCTTGTACAGCGCATCCCGCAGATAAGTGTTGCTCTAGTGCTGGTACTTTCTCATGTTCTGTTACTTTAGCAATCACCGTGATCACCATTGGTGCGCGAAATGGGGCATTCTTTACCTTTTCGACCACCGCTTCATCACTATTTTCAGCTTCTGCCGCTTTTACCAAGATATCTGACAGTTTTTTCAAACCATCGCCCTGTGCGATAACGAAACGCCAAGGGGTTAATCCCGCATGGTCAGGCGCACGAAGGCCAGCACGAATGATGTTCTCAAGTGCTTTACCTTCTGGTGCAGGCGCGGATAACTTCGCGATAGATCGGCGATTGAGCAAAAGATCGAGAGCGTCCATGAAAGAATCCTTATTGAATATCGTTGTTATTTTGTTTACGCCACTTTAGCACAATCTGCTCCTGCGAATAACAACCGGTTTTCTGTGGGCTTGATAACGTGCTTCACTTAACATCAATCTGGGTTTAATGTTAATTTATTCGCGAAATGAATAAGTTGAACATAGGCAGGTTGATGAACAAGGACAAACAAAACAGCATTTACGAAAAGATCGTTAATGACGAAGATGCCCGTGCCTGTAAGGCGATTCCTGAATCAGCTTGTCATCAAGTTCCCGGCAACTTTCTTAAAATCATTCTCGCTCAGTTTTTAACGAAGGTCGGCGATGCGTTAATCAACCCTAAAGTCACGTTGCCGTGGATACTACAAAGTATTGGGGCACCGGTTTACTTAATTGGTTGGCTGGTTCCTATTCGTGAGTCAGGATCCCTTATCCCACAACTTAGCATCGCGCACTACATCCGACGCATTCCAGTAAGAAAATGGGTCTGGGTAATTGGCAGCATCTTGCAGGCTCTTTCCATATTTGCAATCGGATTGGTCGCATTAACTCTAACAGGAGCAGCTGCGGGTTATGGTGTGATTGCATGTCTTGTGATCTTCAGTCTCTCACGCGGTTTAAATTCCGTCGCATCAAAAGATGTATTGGGCAAAACCATCCCTAAAAACCAACGAGGTCAAGTCAACGGCTGGTCTTCAAGCGCTGCTGGCCTGGTTACGCTGCTTTTCGCTAGCCTTCTGGCACTAGCCTGGTTATGGGACGTAGAGCCGACAGAGCGCTTTTACGGTCTGAGTTTAGGCTTAGCGGGCGTCATATGGCTCATCGCGGCATTCGTCTATGCGCGAATTAATGAGTATGCCGGTGAGGTAGACGGTGGTCGAAATGGCGTCCTCGAAGCATTTAAACAACTCGCGTTACTTAAGACAGACGTGACCTTTCGTCGATTCGTTATCACGCGGACACTATTTTTATGTTCTGCGCTGAGTGCACCGTACTACGTTGTGCTGGCACAGCAATCTCTGGGTGGACAGCTCTGGGTGCTAGCTCTCTTTATGTTTGCGAGTGGCTTAGCCTCCTTTGTGTCAGGTCCTTTCTGGGGAAGAATGTCCGATCGCTCTAGCCGCAGTGTGATGGTCATAGGCGCAATGATGAGCGCGCTACTTGGTGTTGTGTTATTTGTTTACGATACATGGGTCACCGCTAGCCAAAGCTTCCTATTCGTGATTCCTCTGCTTTACTTTTGTGTTTGTATTGCCCACGACGGAATACGAGTCGGACGAAAAACCTATTTAGTTGATATCGCAGAAGGTGACAAACGGACGAGCTATGTAGCCGTGAGTAACACAGTGGTTGGGATAATGCTGCTTCTAATGAGCTCTCTTGGTGTTATGTCGAACTTCTTGAGCCTTTCAGCTGTGGTGTTAGTGTTCTCTTTTATTACTTTTGCTGGCGTGGTAATGGCCAAACAACTGCCAGATATCAGTGACTAGTTCTATACAAAAAAGCTGCGCTCAAAGCGCAGCTTTTATGGTAAACACACATTAAAAGGCTAGAGTTTTACCGCCAATTTAACACCTTGACGAATCGCACGCACAGCATCAAGTTCACCCGCATGGTCAGCTCCGCCAATGATATGAATCTTCTCTCCAAGTTCAGACCATTTATCTTCAAACGGACGTACAGACTCTTGCCCAGCACAAATGATAACTTTGTCTGCATTAAGTACCTGCGCGCTTCCGTCTACATGAATGTGCAAACCTTGATCATCAATTCTATCGTAAGACACGCCGCCGACTAAATGTACGCCCCGTTTTTCAAGGGTACGTTTATGGATCCAACCTGTCGTTTTACCCGGACCTTTACCTACACGACCTTTACGACGCTGAAGTACCCAGACTTCTTTATCGCTGACCGCATCAGGGTAAGGGTATAAACCGCCCGGCTGAGACATCTCCTTGTCGATTCCCCATTCATGCAACCAGTCATCCAACGTTTGTCCAACTGGCTCTGTGAGCATGGTCGCGACATCTACGCCAATGCCACCAGCACCTACGATAGCCACTTTCTCACCGACTGGCGTTTTGTCTCGAATGAGAGTTTGATAGTCGACGACTTTCTCTGGGTTATCAATTCCATCAATATTGACTTTACGTGGCTCAACACCCGATGCCATCACTATCTCATCATATTCTGTGAGTAAGTCATAGTTCGCTTCCGTCGATAAGTGCAGATTCACGCCTGTTTCATCAATACGGTTAGCGAAATATCGTATCGTCTCTCGAAACTCTTCCTTACCAGGGATCTGCATCGCAAGACGGAACTGACCACCGATGCGGTCGTTCTTTTCGAACAAATCAACCTTATGGCCACGTTCAGCCAGTGTGGTCGCACAAGCCAAGCCCGCAGGTCCAGCACCAACAACTGCAATGTTTTTCTTTTTAAAGGCTGGTTCAACAACAATTTCGGTTTCATAGCACGCTAGAGGGTTCACTAAGCAACTGGCGCGCTTACCTTTAAACACGTTATCTAGACACGCCTGATTACAACCAATACACGTATTAATAAGCTGCGCTTTTTCCTGTTCGGCTTTAGCAACAAAGTAAGGATCGGCCAAGAATGGGCGCGCCATCGAAACCATGTCGGCATGACCTGAAGATAAAATACGTTCTGCTTCATCTGGCGTATTTATACGGTTGCAAGTGATAATAGGAACCGAAACGTGAGGTTTAACTTTTTCCGTAACCCATGTAAACGCACCGCGTGGTACTTGAGTCGCAATTGTCGGAATTCGAGCCTCATGCCAACCGATACCCGTATTAATAATCGTGACGCCAGCCTCTTCAAGTGCTTTCGCCAATTCGATAACGTCTTCAAAAGTGCTGCCCTGCTCGACAAGATCCAGCATAGAAAGACGGAAGATGATGATGAACTTGTCACCTACCGTCTTGCGTACCGCTTTAACAATTTCTAGCGGAAAACGCATACGTTTTTTATAGCTGCCACCCCATTCGTCGTAACGCATATTAGTACGTTTACATAAGAATTGGTTTATCAAGTAACCTTCCGAGCCCATTAACTCGACGCCATCATAACCAGCAAGCTGTGCTAACTCCGCACTATTAGCAAACGCGTCGATGGTTTTCTTTATCTGGCGGTCGCTCATTTCACTCGGAGCAAACTTTGCAATTGGCGCTTTAATGCCAGATGCACTTTGCGAGAATGGATGCATTGCATAACGCCCAGCATGGAGAATTTGCAACGCAATTTTACCACCGTGCTTGTGCACCGCTTCTGTCACAACTTTATGGGCTTTAGCATGTTTTGGCTTGCTGAATTCAGCACTCAACGGGTGTAAACGACCGCGTAAGTTAGGAGAAAAACCTCCGGTTACAATCAGTCCGACACCGCCTTTCGCGCGTTCTTCATAAAAAGCCGCGAGCTTCTGTAATCCTTCTTTGTGCTCTTCTAAGCCAGTGTGCATTGATCCCATCAGAACTCGGTTTCGTAATTGTGTGAAACCGAGGTCCAGTGGCTTTAATAGGTTTGGGTACATGGCAGACATCACTTAACATCCATTGTTATTATCATGGTCTGACCAGATTAAGCCTGCTCAACCAAAAAATCAAACAAGCGTTTACATTTTTGTAACACCGATCAATCTCGTGTGAAAATATGCCAATTGTTGAGTGGTCGTGATAAGCTAAAAAAATGTTATCTTTTGAGATCTTAGAGATAAGAACCCATACTTTGTTAGACTCGGCGTAACTATCTCGTTATGGAGACAAGATGAAAAAACTCTTCAAATTTATTGGTTTGATATTTAAAGGGATATGGAAAAGTATCACTTTCATCAGACTCGCACTGGCAAACCTAATTTTCTTGCTGATGATTGCCGTTTTCTACTTTGCCTTTACTTATACCGGAGACGGTCAACCTGTCGTCGAAAAAGAATCGGCATTGGTGATGAACCTTTCAGGCCCAATTGTCGAACAAAGACGTTATGTAAACCCAATGGACTCTTTTGCTGGTTCCCTTTTGGGTAATGAGCTACCGAAAGAAAACGTCCTTTTCGATATCGTTGATACTATTCGCTACGCGAAAGACGATCCTAAAGTGTCTGGATTAGTGCTAGCACTGCGAGACATGCCAGAAACAAATCTCACGAAACTACGTTACATCGCGAAAGCGTTGAACGAATTTAAAGCATCAGGCAAACCCGTTTACGCCGTAGGTGATTTCTACAACCAAAGCCAATATTACTTGGCAAGTTACGCCGATAAAGTTTATCTGGCACCTGATGGTGGTGTATTGATTAAAGGTTACAGCGCTTACTCAATGTACTACAAAACGTTACTTGAAAAGCTTGACGTTTCTACTCATGTTTTTCGCGTAGGTACTTATAAATCCGCTATCGAACCTTTTATTCGTGATGACATGTCCGATGCGGCGAAAGAGTCAGCAACACGTTGGGTTACTCAATTATGGAGTGCTTTTGTTGATGACGTAACAACAAACCGAAACATTGATGCGAAAGTGCTTAATCCAACCATGGATGAGCTGATTAACGAGATGAAGTCTGTAAATGGCGATATTGCTCAGCTCGCAGTCAAATTGGGGCTAGTGGATGAACTCGCGACACGCCAAGACATTCGCACTCTATTTGCAAAACAGTTTGGTAGCGACGGCAAAGACAGCTACAACGCGATTGGTTACTACGACTACCTTGCAACGATTCGTCCTGATTACACACTACCTCAACACGACATCGCCGTTGTTCTAGCCAGTGGCGCGATTATGGACGGTCAACAACCTCGCGGAACTGTTGGTGGTGACACGGTCGCAAGCTTGCTGCGTCAAGCACGCAATGATGAAAAAGTGAAAGCGGTCGTGTTACGAGTAGATAGTCCAGGAGGCAGTGCCTTTGCTTCTGAAGTGATTCGTAACGAAGTAGAAGCTCTGAAGCAAGCAGGTAAGCCGGTTGTTGTATCCATGTCGAGTTTGGCCGCTTCTGGTGGTTATTGGATTTCAATGAGCGCAGACAAAATCGTTGCTCAGCCAACAACCCTGACGGGCTCCATTGGTATATTTAGTGTCATCACCACGTTTGAAAAAGGCTTTAGCAAGTTAGGTATTAATACTGATGGCGTTGGCACATCGCCGTTCTCAGGTGACGGTATTACCACTGGCCTTTCTGAGGGCGCGTCTCAAGTGTTCCAGTTAGGTATCGAGCACGGTTACAAGCGCTTTATTTCTCTAGTTGGCGAGAATCGCGATATGTCTCTAGAGGAAGTTGACAAAGTTGCTCAAGGTCGAGTTTGGACTGGCCAAGATGCACTATCCTTTGGTCTTGTCGATCAAATGGGTGACTTTGATGATGCTGTAGAGCTAGCGGCGAAACTAGCGAACGTGACCGATTATGGCATTTACTGGGTAGAAGAGCCTCTTTCACCTACTGAACTATTTCTACAAGAGTTTATGAAACAGGTGAAAGTCTCTCTAGGTATTGATGCAACAAGCTTGCTACCAAAAAGTCTTCAACCCGTAGCTCAACAATTCGAACAAGACGCAAGCTTGCTCCAAAGCTTCAACGATCCTAAAGGTCAATACGCATTTTGTTTGAACTGCCAAGTGCAGTAGTTTTTCCATCAATATTACAAAGGGCACTTCTACTTGAAGTGCCCTTTTTATTAGGCTTTGCATCTCCTCAGATGACTTTCTGATGCTGTGCGTATAGCCTCGCATCTCAAGGTTATTTAGGTATATAATCCCCGCCTCTGTTCCCCTACACGAAAGAAAAAACGATGACTAGAAAACACATCTACATCGCTTACACCGGTGGTACCATCGGAATGCAAAAATCCGACCACGGCTATGTGCCTGTTGCTGGCTTTATGGAAAAGCAATTAGCAAGCATGCCCGAATTCCATCGTCCTGAAATGCCGGATTACACCATCCACGAATACGACCCTCTGATTGACTCATCAGATATGACACCTGCTGACTGGCAGCAGATTGCGAATGATATTCGTGACAACTATGACAAATACGATGGTTTCGTTATCCTACATGGTACTGACACCATGGCGTACACAGCGTCCGCATTGTCTTTCATGCTTGAAAACCTTGGTAAGCCAGTGATTGTAACGGGTTCACAAATCCCTCTCGCAGAGCTGCGTTCTGACGGCCAAGCAAACCTATTAAACGCGCTACATATTGCGGCAAACTACCCGATCAACGAAGTAACTTTGTTCTTCAATAATCAATTGATGCGTGGTAACCGCAGTACAAAATCTCATGCAGACGGTTTTAATGCCTTTACTTCACCAAACCTTCCTCCACTATTGGAAGCTGGGATCAATATTCAAGTTAGCAACAGCGTAACCGTTGGTGCACAACCAGAAGGTGAGTTTAAGGTTCACAACATCACGCCACAACCAATCGGTGTGATCACCATGTACCCTGGTATTTCACACGAAGTTATCCGCAACACGCTTCGTCAGCCCGTGAATGCGATGATTCTTCTGACTTTTGGTGTCGGTAATGCTCCTCAGAACCCTGAGCTGCTTGGTCACCTGAAAGAAGCCTCTGAGCGCGGCGTTATTGTCGTAAACCTAACTCAGTGTTTGGCAGGTAAAGTGAATATGGGCGGATATGCCACAGGTTGTGCGCTCGCAGACTCTGGTGTTATCAGTGGCTTTGACATGACGCCCGAAGCGGCGCTGGCAAAACTACACTACCTTCTAAGCCAAAACCTTTCTTACGAAGAAGTAAAAGAGAGAATGCAACAAGTACTGCGTGGTGAAATGAGCCTGTAAGTTCAAGCTTTCTGCGATCTAAAAAGCCCAATACAATTTGGGCTTTTTTCTTTCAAAATCAAAATAATAAAATTTTGAGAAATAAGGCGTAAGGATTAATCAATGTTCGGATTCACACGAACAATATCGCTCTCTTCTCCGCTGAATTGTTTTTTAAGCTCTTGTTTTGATTTAAAACTGATTTCACCACCGGCTGCAACCGTCATATGCTGCGCATCAGTATTATGTTTTGATTGATACAACATCACAGCTTGCATACACGAATCTCGCTGCTCTTTAGAAAGTGTTGTACCCTCAGGCCATCTTCCCGTTTCTACTGCATAGACTAAGCGATCATAAACTTCTGGAGTCATCGCTTGTAATAGTTGTTCTGCGTCCATAGTGTACCTTCTTATTACATTCTATTTACAGAACATAACGGGTTAAGAAACTGAGTCAAGAATACGAAAATGAATTGGTGTAACGGATCACAAGCAAAGCCATGAAAAGAACAAACTGGTTACTTCTCAGCCTCGCATGTTTTGTGCTATCGGGCTGTTTTGAAGGTAACGTGACAACCGAAGAGTTGTGCCAAAAAACACCAGAACTGCGTTGCGAGCAGCTCAATATGGATGACGGCCAATGTCGAATTCCAAGAACAAATTTGGTTTGGCATCGGTTTGAGCAATTGAAAAACCCATCGGAAGCAAACCAAATCATCGAATACGGTCTGGTCGCTGAATATAGGAAATGCTTAGAACTCGCCTCCCAGATCACCCCTATTGATCAAAGTGCTCTCAAAAGACAACGCTTTAATGCATTGGTACACAGTATTGATGAGCTAGAGCGCATTGTAAACGAGTTAAAAGGTTCAGAAGACCCGGCTACTTTGTATTTCTTATGGTCTCAAACGGGAGATACTCAAGCTCGGCGCGCATTTTTACAAATGGAAGGGTCTCCCCAATTAAATAATGCTGAGATGCAATATGCATTAGCCACTTTTTATACCAACCGAGATACCAAGAAAACCCTGGAGCTTCTTAATAACGCGTTGTCTTTATCTGATGAAGACAACATCAATCCGGTCATTCTCAAGTCAATGGCAAGTATTCATCAAGGGCTTGGAGACAAAGAGCAAGCGTATCTATGGGCAATGGTCGCGAAGAGATTCGACGTACCGCTTGCTGATGAAAAGCAGCTCCAACGTATGTTCAATTTCAGTCATCCAGAGCGATATAAGCAGTTGGATGAATTAGCCGAATCGGTGGCGAAAGCCATAGAGAAAGGTATCTATTCCCCAACAATGATACCCAGTGAGATATAAACGAAAAACTCCCGCAATGAGCGGGAGTTTTTATTTAAGTCGAGCGACACTCAGATCACTGTTGAGCTTGAATCATCCTGAAAGGATAAAACAATCTCGAGCACAATTTTGTCGTTATTATTCTGATTTGTTGAAAATTAACGACACAGAATTAACACAAAAACGCTCTCCTGTGGTCTGTGGGCCATCTTCAAAAACGTGCCCTAGATGGCTATCACACGTTGCACAACGAATCTCTGTACGTACCATTCCGTGACTTAGATCTTCTAAATAGCGCACCGCTTGATCGTTGATAGGCGCATCAAAACTTGGCCATCCGCAGCCAGAGTCATACTTGTTATCAGAGACAAAGAGAGGGGCATTACAACAAGTACAAGCATAAACACCAGTTTCCTTATTATGCAGTAGCTTACCGCTGAAAGGAGGCTCTGTACCTTGCTCTCGGCAAATACGGAACTCTTCATCAGACAGTTGCTCACGCCACTGTTCATCTGACTTCGTCACTTTTTTCCCGCTTTGTTCCACGACTTTCGGCTCCTTATTTACTGTTCTTGGTATTGACTTTTTTAGCAAAAAACTTGCTTCTCTTAACACTTGTAGCACATACTTTCTCACCAGGACACCATGAGTAATTAATTTGATAAGAGCACTTATCTCACCAGTTATATTACGCCAACTGGGCTACAGAAGAATCAGTTAAAAGTTTAAAAAACGTACATTTGCAAAGAATTGTTAAAAAAAGCGTCGCTTTTTTTTGACTTTAAACAAGTTAAGTCCGATTATCACTTGCAGATGTTTACTGGATTCTGTAATTTTACTACCAGTTATCTTTAATCAGAAATTAAGTTGTGGAGCAACTATAATGACTATCAAAGTAGGTATTAACGGTTTTGGCCGTATCGGTCGTTTCGTATTCCGTGCAGCGCAAGAGCGCAACGACATCGAAGTAGTAGGTATTAACGACCTTATCGATGTAGATTACATGGCATACATGCTTAAGTATGACTCAACTCACGGCCGTTTCAACGGTACTGTTGAAGTTGAAGGCGGTAACCTAATCGTTAACGGTAAAACTGTACGTGTTACTGCAGAGCGCAACCCTGAAGACCTAAAATGGGACGAAATCGGTGTTGACGTTGTAGCTGAAGCAACTGGTCTTTTCCTAACTGACGAGACTGCACGTAAGCACATCACTGCTGGCGCGAAAAAAGTTGTACTAACTGGTCCTTCTAAAGACGCTACTCCAATGTTCGTTAACGGCGTAAACTTCGACACTTACGCTGGTCAAGACATCGTTTCTAACGCTTCTTGTACTACTAACTGTCTAGCGCCTATCGCTAAAGTTCTTAACGACAAGTTCGGTATCGAATCTGGTCTTATGACTACAGTTCACGCAACTACAGCAACTCAAAAAACTGTAGATGGTCCTTCTGCTAAAGACTGGCGCGGTGGTCGTGGTGCTTCTCAAAACATCATCCCATCTTCAACTGGTGCTGCTAAAGCTGTAGGCGTTGTACTTCCAGAAGTAAACGGCAAACTAACTGGTATGGCTTTCCGCGTACCAACTGCTAACGTTTCTGTAGTTGACCTAACTGTTAACCTAGTTAACGGTGCTTCTTACGAAGACATCTGTAAAGCGATGAAAGAAGCTTCTGAAGGCGAACTAAAAGGCGTTCTAGGCTACACTGAAGATGCAGTTGTATCTCAAGACTTCATCGGCGAAGTTTGCACTTCAGTATTCGATGCTAAAGCTGGTATCGCGCTAACTGACAAATTCGTTAAGGTTGTATCTTGGTACGACAACGAAATCGGTTACTCAAACAAAGTTCTAGACCTAATCGCTCACATCTCTAAGTAATTAGAAAGTTAGCAATTAGCGAATAACTTCGTTAAAGAAAAGGCGGCTCTAGAGTCGCCTTTTTTGTATCTGGAATTTGAGAGAATGCAGGCTCGATGTTGCATTTAATGTGCGAAGCGCGTCTAAAAGCTCTCCCCCAGCGATAGGAAACTACACATGGATTTAAAAACTCTCCCAGCCCTAACGGTGCTATCTGATAACGTCACTATCGTTGAAGTTGATCAGATAAAAATCGTCCGCGTGATTCATGACAAAGCAACGGCAGGCATCTCGCTACACGGTGGTCATGTCGTGTCGTTCACGCCTGAAGGTCAAGAAGATCTGATCTGGATGAGCGAAAAAGCTGTCTTCGATGGTAAAGCTGCTCTTCGCGGTGGTATTCCGGTTTGTTGGCCTTGGTTTGGGCGTATTGCTGCTCCAGCTCACGGCTTTGCCCGCACCGCAGAATGGGAGTTGGTTGAACATCGTGAGAACCATAACGGTGTGATTGTTGAACTTGCTCTGTTCCCGACAGAAGAAATCCACGATATTTGGCCCCATATGTTTGACGCTCGTTTGGTGATTGAAGTGGGCGATGAGCTAAAAGTGACGCTCAAAGTCATGAACATTGATGACGAGGCTTGGACCTTCTCTGGCGCATTACATACTTACCTAAACGTTGGAGACATTAAGCAAGCACAAACGACAGGCATGGGTGCCGAGTACATTGATAGCTTGAAAGCTGATGCGGTATGCCAAGGTGGTAATGTTCTACAACTAACTGACACCATTGATCGCGTTTACACGCAACCAGAAGCGAAAATTTTGGTAAAAGACCCGGTATTGGATCGTACGCTAAGCGTACACAACCAAGGCCACAACTCAGCAGTATTATGGAACCCTTGGGCAGAAGGTGCGCAAAGCATGGGTGACATGGCTGACGATGGTTATCAAACCATGTTGTGTGTGGAGTCTGCTGTTCATGCACCAAGTATTGAGCAAGGTCAAACGCTCCAACCAGGTGAGACACATGAACTTGTCACTGTCATTTCAGCGCAGTAAGAATCACCATATAAAGGCCGGGATACCCGGCTTTTTTTGTAATAAAAGCTCTGCTTAGATGGTCCTATCTTTACTAACTTATTGGTTACTGGTCACTTTTGACGGTTTCATTAATAAATATCAAAAAAATTGATCATATAAACCGATAGCATACCGATACAAAACTCATAAATAATAAAAATATCAGGAATTAGTCTATGTTAGAGAGATACCGAAATCAAAGTGTCGGATTCCAGTTGAAACTGGTGATCACTTTGTGTCTATTCATTGCTTTCAGCAGTATTGCAGCGCTTGTTTACCGCAACGCTTCCGATGTTCTATTGGAAAGCACACTGAAAGAACACCAATCTAAAGTAGAATCAATGGCAAAAACCATTGCTGGCCAATTCGATGCTTACCTGCACACCGCTAAAGTCCTCGAATCTACTTTTCGCAATGGCTACCTTGCCGGTGTCTATGTCGAAAATTACACGGTTGACTTCATGGGACATGAAGTACCAAACATCACTCAATACAGTGAAAGCTTAATTAATGACACCAAGTTGGTCGACAGTTTCACACGTGATACCGGCGCTATAGCAACGCTATTCGCACCATTGGGTGACGACTTTATTCGGGTGTCCACCTCCCTAAAAGATCCACAAGGTCAGCGAGCGGTCGGAACCACGCTAGGCATCAACCATCCTGGTTATCAGCAACTTAAAGCAGGACAACCGTATTACGCTCAAATTAAATTGTATGGCGAGCGCTACATTACCTACTATGCCCCAATCAAAGATGCGACAGGAAAGGTAGCAGGCCTATCGTTTATTGGCTTACCAGTAGACCAAGCGACACAAACCTTGTTCGATGCACTCGAAGAGATAAAATGGGGCGACACTGGTTACACCATTATCGTTGATAACGACGAAAACAATCTTGGTAAATACCTACTTCATCCAGCAAAAAGCGGCTCAGATTCGTCAATACTAGAAGTCGCCGACTACAATGGTCACAAGCCTTTTGGCCAGATTTTCGAACAATCTAGTGGATTAATTCGCTACCCTTTCGAGTACCAAGGTAACGTAGGCGAAAAGTATCTTGTCTACACAGAGGTTCCAGGTTGGAACTGGAAACTGCTAGGTGGTACGTTTATCAAAGAAGTAACAAAAGGTAGCGACACGCTTCTCACACTCATTGCCATCATTTCTTCGGTAGCGGCAATCATTACTTTTGTTGTACTGACACTTTTCTTGAATCGCAGCTTACAACCTCTCACGACTCTAAACTCATACATGACTCGCTTAGCGGGCGGCGAAGTCAGCTTGAACATTCCAGCGTCTCGTAAAGCATCAAAGAATGAAATTACGAACCTGAGCTCGGGTGTCGCCAGTATGGCAAGTCAGCTCAATGAACTCGTTGGTAAGATCCGTTCAACAAGCGACTTAGTGGAGAGCAACTCCACCAGCGTTGTCAACGATGCACATAGCAATTTGACCCAAGCCGACCGACAACAACAAGAAGTCGAGCAAGTTGTGACAGCGATTGAAGAAATGGCCTCTTCCGCTCAATCTGTCGCACAACAAGTCGAAAGCATTGCGGAAAACGTACGCTCAGCAAATACTGATAGTCAATCTGGTCTCGCGATTGTTGAAGGCGTATGTATCGACGTTGCTCAACTTAACGATCAATTGGATCAATCAGCAACGGCTATCGAGCAAGTAAATCGCGATAGCGAGAGTATTCAAACCGTCACTAAAATGATTGATGAAATTGCTGAGCAAACCAATTTACTTGCCTTGAATGCCGCCATTGAAGCAGCACGAGCAGGTGAGCAAGGCCGTGGCTTCGCAGTTGTAGCAGATGAAGTGCGCACACTTGCGCACCGAACCCAAAGCTCAGTTCAAGATGTCGTGGAAATTATCGAGAAACTAAAAGGGTCGACTCATAATGCAGTTAATATGATGACAGACAGCCAACGCAGTGCAAACCAGGTCTTGGACAAAGCACAAGACGCGGGCACAGCATTAGAAGCCATCGCAGTACAAGTGCAGTCGATAGCCTCTCAAGCCGACGCCATTGCAGCGACTTCAGAAGAACAAGCTCAAGTTTCACAAGAAATTGCAGCAAATGCCCATTCTATCAGTGAACTTAACCGAGAAAGCCGCAACACGAGCGCAAAAACCTCGCAAAGTGCCATTGAACTTCAACAACAAGCACGAAACTTGAAAGAGCAAGTCGACTTCTTCCACTAATACTTAATAAGAGCCGACCCAGTCGGCTCTTTTTGTTTCACTTGAGACCATGCTTTTTGATAGAATTTGCCGCCCTACTTTCTGTTCGAGATCGTCATGAACTATCAATGCCCTCTATGCCACCAAGCTCTAGCGTTAAATGAAAAAACGTTTAAGTGCGAAAACAATCATCAGTTTGACTTAGCAAAAGAAGGCTACGTTAACTTGATGCCAGCGCACCACAAACGTTCTAAAGATCCTGGTGACAACAAAGAGATGATGCAAGCTCGTCGTCGATTCCTTGAAGGAGATTACTACAACCCAATGCGCCAAGAAGTGGCGCAGCTGTGTGCAACATACACTGAGGGGAGCACCCATCAATTATTAGATATTGGTTGTGGTGAAGGTTACTACACAGATCAAGTACAAAAGACGATAGAAACACAAGCGAACCATGCCACGATTTATGGCTTAGACATTTCCAAAGTTGCCATTCGTTACGCGGCGAAGCGTTACACGCACTGCAACTTTAGTGTGGCTTCTAGTCACCGACTTCCCTTCGCAAATAAATCCTTAGATGCCATTTTGCGCATTTATGCCCCGTGTAAAGCTGAGGAGCTGCAGCGCGTTGTAAAAAACGACGGCGTTGTTGTCACGGTTACTCCTGCTAGCCGCCACTTATACCAACTGCGTGAGCGCATTTATCAAGAAGTTCGTCTTCACAATGAAGAACCAGAACATATTGAAGGGTTTGAATTAGAGCACCAGCAGCATCTTAACTATGTTATGGACTTGAAAAACGGAGCCGCAATCGATTTATTGCAAATGACGCCATTCGCATGGAAAGCAACCGATGCTCTTCGTGAAGAGTTGAAATCCGCTACACTTTTCCAATGTGAGGCTGATTTTATGTTGCGTGTATATCGCAAAAAAACACTCAATTAATAAGTCAAAAAAAACAACAAACGCAAATAGTTATCATTTATATTGATTCATTGCTCAGCCTCCATTAATATCATCCGGACATTTTTGGAGGCTTTTCAATGCGCTTTTCTACTTTGAGCTTGCTCTTTGCAGGCTTACTTACTGGTTGCTCTTCATATACGCACACCAACTCTCACGCAACCTCAGCGGAAGTCACTAGTTTTTACGACTATCAACTATACACCCCTTCTGGCGAGCACATCGCTCTAAGCAAACTGCCAATTGAGCTGCAACAAGCAGATGTCATTCTTATTGGTGAATGGCACACACACGCCGGCGTTCATCGCTTTCAAACCGATATGCTCAAACAACTTACGTCCTACGACCGCTCACTCGCGTTATCTATGGAACAATTTACCCGCGACAAACAACCTGTTGTTGACGCTTACCTACGTGGGGAGATCGGCGAACAGTACTTAATGAAACAAGCCAACGCTTGGCCCAATTATGAAAGCGACTATCGCCCTCTCGTGGAGTTTGCTAAGCAGAAAAATCTCCCGGTCATTGCAGCAAATGCACCAAAGAGCATTGTCCGATGCATTGGTCGACAAGGGTTAGATTACATTAACAAGCTCGATGATGATCAGCGGATGTTCATTGCACAAGCCATCAACACTGGTAGTAGTCCGTACAAAGAAAAGTTCATGGCATCCATGCATCACGGTAAGCCAGAGCAGACGGAAAAACAGTTTGCAGCTCAAGTTACTTGGGATGAAACTATGGCGGAATCTATCGTTAGCTACCTAGACGACAACCCAGGCGCTCAGGTTGTCCATGTTGCAGGCAAGTTTCACACCGAGCAAGGGTTGGGTACGGCAGCATCAATCTTAAGCCGCAGCCCGAGCTTAAAAGTGGTTGTAATTAGCCCAACAGATAACGTGCTTTCTGATAATACAGACTATCAGTTAGAGGTTCTCGCACCACCAGTACGGTATGTACAAGATGCTCACCGCATGGCGGCATATCAACATCTAACTAAACGCAATAACGATCTTCAATGTAAGTAGCTGGTCTTCAATTTAAGTTACTACCTTGCCGTTGCGTTGCATCATCACACCGCTCCGAGTTCATCGAGTGACAAGGGTCTGCTTCCTGCTGGTCTATTTTTTGCTAATGATCACCAATAGAAACTAGAAGCGGCAAAAGCAGACCTGTTTTTATCCAAATAGCTTCAGAAATAAACTTTGCCGCCGATAAAAATATAACTGCTTTTTACCCGCACTCAGTGACCGAGTGTCGATGTTCCAAGGAGTATTCGATGAATCCAGTAGGAAGCACTTCTGTTAATAGCTATGCCAAACAATCTGTCGTCTCTAAACAAGCAAGTATTGCACAAGAAGAAACTAGTGCTTCGCCGCTGAAAGTCGAACACAATAAGGTGACGCTTTCGACCGAAGGCAAAGCGCTACTTGCCGCTCTGCAACAAATCGAGCACGACAGCAAGAAAATAGAAGCAGAAGATAAATCTGTTGGTGAAAAGGTCGAATCTTTCACGCATGGTGCGCTTGGCATGGATCACCCCGATAAAATCGAGAAAGAAGAGGATGGCTCATATTCTGCGGGTCAATACCTTTCTGCGGCACTTACCGTTGGTGGCATCATACTGGCATTAGTCTGATAACCAGTCTGATAATCATCACGACAACAAATCCTATTTGAACCAAACACTTACTGCAGCCCATAATTTAATAAGCCAAAGAACGATATGATGCAAACGTAAGTGAATTCGACCGCTCTTGTGGCCCGATAATACATGCTCGTTTATTGCTCCCTAAACTAGGTTTCTTGTGAAAGCACTGAATGGATAACTTTAGTCCATGCTTTCAACTCCTAAGCGTAATCCAAGCCCACGTTTGTGGGCTTTCTTCTTTCCAAACTAACGAACGTTAGAGAGCGACTCATTTTTTCTGCAAAACCAAACAAAAACGACAATTTGGTTAAACTTTTATTACCGACACAAAACCTTCATAAATCATTGCTTTAATGCCTGCGCTTTCAATAAACAAGGAAAATATAATGAAGCGCTTAGTATCTCCAATCGTTACGGCAGTGGCTGCATCTACCCTCTCTTTCAACGCACTCTCAGCTGAAATCAAAAACGTCATTTTGATGATCGGCGACGGCATGGGTCCTCAACAAGTTGGTTTACTCGAGACCTACGCAAAACACGCACCTAACTCGGTTTACAAAGGCGAAAGCACAGCGTTATACAAACTCGCTCAAGAAGGTGTGATTGGATCATCACTGACCAATCCAGAAGACGCAATTGTCGTCGACTCTGCGTGCTCAGCTACGATGCTAGCGACAGGAATCCCTACCGCTTCTGAAGTCATTGGCATTGATAGCCAAGGCAACCATGTCGAAACTATTTTGGAAAAAGCCAAAAGTAAAGGTAAAGCAACAGGGCTCGTCTCTGATACGCGTATGACCCACGCAACGCCAGCAGCATTTGCCGCTCATCAACCACATCGCTCCCTAGAAAACAGTATTGCGGCGGATATGCTCGAAACAGGCGTAGACGTGATGATGTCTGGGGGACTTCGTCATTGGATTCCAAAGTCGACAAACGACAAGGGAGAGACATACGAGCAACTTGAAAAGCTCACTGAAGGTAATGTCTACCTAAAGTCGAAACGTAAAGATGAGCGCAACTTGCTTACTGAGGCGCAAGACCAAGGTTACAACCTGGCTTTCAGCCGCGATATGCTCACACAAGCTAAAGGTGACAAATTACTTGGACTTTTTGCTTACTCGGGCATGAACGATGGTATTGCCTACAGTCAAAGCAAAAACGATCCAAAACGCACGCAGCCATCGCTGAAAGAAATGACCACCAAAGCAATCGACATTCTTTCAAAAGACAAAGACGGTTTTTTCTTGATGGTTGAAGGCGGCCAAATTGACTGGGCTGGCCACAGTAACGATGCAGGTACGATGCTGCATGAAATGCTTAAATTCGATGAAGCGGTAAACTCAGTTTATGAGTGGGCAAAAGGCCGTGATGACACCCTGATCATTGTTACTGCTGACCACGAAACCGGCTCTTTTGGCTTTAGCTACTCATCAGCAAACTTGCCTAAGCCACAAAAACGCGACGGCGAAGCATTCAAAAATCAGGATTACGCGCCAAACTTCAACTTTGGTCAGTTCGAGATCCTCGATGGTTTATACAACCAAAAGAAAAGTTACTACGGCATGATCAGTGAATTCCAAGCGCTTGATAAGAAAGAGCAAACTCCAGAGAAGTTTGCGGAAGTCGTGAACGCAAATAGCGATTTTTCGATTACGCCTGAGCAAGCAGAACGCGTATTAGCAAGTAAACCAAATCCATACCGACTCGCTGGACACAAATACTTAAGCGAAGAGAACGTACCGACAATCAATGACTTTGATGCTTTCTTTCCTTACAACGACCGTG
This sequence comes from Vibrio sp. Vb1026, assembly GCF_033338745.1. Lineage (NCBI taxonomy): Bacteria > Pseudomonadati > Pseudomonadota > Gammaproteobacteria > Vibrionales > Vibrionaceae > Vibrio > Vibrio sp. Vb1026. The sequence continues at coordinate 92,460 of NZ_JAWOTH010000003.1, read as the reverse complement.
GCAACTTGCTAGCGCGTGAGCATGCAACAAAGCAAAACACAGTATGGGGGACGGGTACTCATACGCATACTCCTGTCAACGTATTTGCTTGGGGACCTGCAGAAACTATCCTTCCAGTATCAAAAATCATGCACCACTCGCAACTAGGCGAGTACTTGAAGCAACAAATTAAATAATCAACTTGCACTTACTTCACAACTCGTGATGTTTCAACGCTCTCGCAAGGGAGCGTTTTTTTATGCATGAAAACAGTTGACGTTTTAAATCGTACACCACAATAATTATGGGTCTTTAATTATATGAATAAAGAAAATGTGCGAAATCTTTGCTAAGCAACCCCAAGACAACTATCAGTTCATCACCCGCTCTATCCGTATTGATGGTCACGCGACCAGTGTAAAACTTGAAGCGAGCTTTTGGACAATTCTTGAGGAAATCGCTAGTGCTCAAAACATGACGGTTCCTAAATTCATAAGCACTGTTTATCAAGAGGCACTCGAATACAATGGTGAAGTGAACAACTTTGCCTCCTTACTTCGATGCGCTTGCCTCACTTACGCCCGCCAACCTCAAGAGACCACTCGTCAAGCACTTGCGCAACTTAACAGTTAATAGCAACCAACCGAGCAATAACCATCCTAGGCTATGCATCCGTATTATAAACCCTTGAGCATCTTCTAATTTGTCGTACTAGAGTACTACCCAGACTCCTTTTGAAATCGCTAACCTGTGCGGACTATCAAGGAGTACCTATGACAAAAATGATTCACACCATGATCCGAGTAAGTGATCTGGACCGCTCTCTACAATTTTACTGTGACGTACTTGAACTAGAAGTCGCTGATCAATACATCTTTGATGGCTTTTCTCTAACCTATCTAGCCAACCAAGAAACTGGCTTTGAATTGGAACTGACGCACAATCACGACCAAAGTGAGCCCTACACTCACGGCTCAGGTTACGGCCACCTTGCCGTCAGCGTGGAGGACATTGAACAAGCCCACAAACGCATTAAATCTCTCGGCATTGAAACTGGTGACATCAAAGCCTTTGACCATCAACAAAAGCATTTAGCAACGTTCTTTTTTGTAACCGACCCTGATGGTTACAAAATTGAGTTCCTGCAACGCCAAGGGCGTTACCTATAACAAAAAGAGTAAACATTATGATTCACTTGACGGCTACCTTTCATGCACAACCGGGAAAAGAACAAGAGTTGAAAGAGGTACTTACCCGAGCGCTTGAACCTACTCGCAATGAAGAAGGTTGCGTTCGTTATCAATTGTTCCAAGATAAAGACAATACATGCCACTTCGTTTTTCAGGAGCAATTTAAAAACCAACAAGCGTTTGAGCTTCATGGTAAAACAGAACACTTTGCTCTTTTGATTAGCCAGATCGACAACTTGTTAGAATGCGAGCCGAAACTGGTGTTCTTTAACGAACTGTAACAATAACGCTAACCGAAGATCAAAAAAGGCACTCTACCTAGAGTGCCTTTCACTTGTTGGGACCTGTGATTAAGCGTCTTGCTTCTCCACCATATGCAAATGCACATCTTGTTGTGGGAAAGGAATCGAAATACCTTCTCGGTCGAAGCGTAGTTTCACCTCTTTCGTCACATCCCAGTATACATCCCAGTAATCATCCGTTTTTACCCAAGGACGCACAATAAAATCTACAGAAGACGTATTTAATGTATGAACTTTGATCATTGGCTCTGGAGTGCGAAGTACCGAAGGGTGAGAGGTAATGATATCAGACAATACTGACTCCGCTTTTAAGAGGTCATCCGCATAGCCAATGCCAAACACCATATCCACGCGGCGAATGCGTTCATGCGTGACGTTCTTAATAACATCTCCCCAGATTTTGCTGTTAGGAACAATAATAATTTGGTTATCAAACGTACGGATTGTGGTGTTCACCAAACTCATATGGCTTACCTTGCCATCCACACCGCCAGCATACACAAAATCACCAACATCAAATGGGCGATAAATAAGCAGCATCATACCCGCCGCGAAGTTGGATAACGTGTCTTGCAACGCGAAACCAATAATCACACCAGCAATACCGAAACCGGTTAGGATTGGCGCTAGGTTCAAACCAAGCTGAGATAAGCCCACCATGATACCGATCACCCACACGAATTTGCCGGACATCGAGATAAAGAAGTCCTGCATCAAGTGGGAAAGTTTTAAGTTTTTCGATGCAACTGCTTTACGGACGACTTTGCGCGTTAACTTAGCCAGTCCGCGAGCGATCAATAAAATCAGCGCAAAAACAAACAACTGGAAGATATGCTGCGGTGCATTCTCGGCAAACCAATCCAGTGCCGAGTTGGACCAGTGACTCAGTATTGACCACACAACTTTGGTATTCAGTAAATCATGGGTGATATTACCCGTCACTTCAAAAATTTGGCGTTTGTATTCAGACGTTTCTAAACCGACTTTATCACCAATTGAAATCAGGTTGCGTAAGCTTTCTGTCGCAATATTTAGCCTTTGTTTAGTAATGAGCTGACTAAGTTGCAACGACGCTTTTTCCGACTCTGGACTAGACGAAAGTTGGGAGCCAATGATCTCACTTTGCTGACTCAAGTACTCAATTGAAGCAGACAGTAAGCGCATACGTTTATCAATTTTATCTTTTAGTTCCGCTTCTGCGCGCTCGTTTTGGGCCCCTAGCTCCTTCAACCAAGCGAGATTTTGCCAGCTCGAATCGAAGCTAACATCAAGATAACGCTGTAGCTCTCGATAATCATTAACAAGAGCAAGCTTCTCTTCATCCTTAGCCTTATTTAAATCCTCGACGACTTTCTTTATTTTTTCCGATAGATAGTTCGTCGCGTCCTCAGAGTATTGTTCTTGTTTTTTAACTAGCAAGATCAGCTTGTCGCGAGAGATAGTTTCACGTTCAATCGCTGACGCTAACTGGCTTCTTAATTCTTCATTCTTTTGGAATAGTTGCAGTTGAAGGGCATCACGCTCGTCGCCACTCGCTTGCGAGAGGCTTTGGGATAAATCCACAATCTCTCGGTTCAAGTTGTCAATCGAGATTTCGGCAGCAGAAGGCTCTTGGATATCGTCAGTAGCAGTCGCATGAACAGCCATTGGGGAGAACATAATGACGGCAAGTGCGAATAATGTCACCCAAGATGTCAGGCGCAGTTTCTGGGGGAAATGAAACGTCATGTTTACCTCATAGGAAACAATCCTGATCAAAACAATCAGGAATAGAAGTGTAAAGCGTTGAAATCATACTCCTAAGTTTACAACACTAAATAATAAACTGAGCAGCATTTCGTTAGCGAGACGTCAAAGTTGGGAGCCCCAATAGCAAACAAGCCTTTCATTTAATCAATGAAAGGCTTGTTTGTATTCGACTAAGGACGGTTGGGATGATTTAAAATATGGTCTTCCCAATCCACCACATCAATCTCGTAAACGACTTTGTTACGGACACTTTCCCCTGCCTCATGCATTGCGGACTTAGAGCCTGTAATCAGCGGATGCCATTCTGGTAAAGGCTGCTTTTCAGCCAACAGACGGTAAGCGCACGTGTGTGGCAGCCAAGTAAAATCGTCGATGTCTTCTCGGGTCAGCTTGGTGCACTCTTCACCCGAAGTGAAACGGTTTGGGTAATCCTTACATGAACACGTTTTACTGTTCAGCCAGCTACAAGCCACATTGGTATAGTAGATTTCATCGGTATCTTCATCCATAAGCTTATGCAAACAACATTTGCCACAACCATCACAGAGAGATTCCCATTCCTCTTCTGTCATCTGCTCTAACGATTTACTTTGCCAAAATGGAGTGCTCATACTTCAGGTCTCACCAAGGGAATTTAGGGGGCGATTTATACTCTTCTCAACGCAAAAGTTCAAGTTTTGAGAAGATCTTGCATCCTTCCCACATAACGGTGGAGATATTCAACTACTTTCGTTTTACTGTTCTATCCTTAAACAAGTTTCCATTACTCAATTGATCAAGAAGGCATTAAGGAGTTTTCATGGGTATTATTTCTTGGATTATTTTGGGCTTAATCGCCGGCGCACTTGCTAAATGGCTCATGCCAGGAAAAGATGGGGGCGGTTGGATTGCAACAATGTTACTTGGTATTGCAGGGGCATTTGTAGGTGGCTTCCTTGGCGGCATTCTCGGTTTCGGCGGAGCAACTGGCGTCAACATTGGTAGTATCATTACCGCAACACTAGGCGCATTTATTCTGTTGTTTGTTTATAACCGTTTCTTAAAATAATCACGATGATTTAAAAGCAAAAAACCAAAAAGGGAGCGTAATGTTAAGCGCGCCCTTTTATTTTTTTCTTTCTTCACTCTTCCAATCCACGTCAAAATGACCATAATTGCCCCCTTAATTTTTAAGAGGTTTACATTATGGATTGTCGATTAGGATGTGGAGCGTGCTGTATTGCGCCAAGTATCTCTTCACCAATACCTGGAATGCCCAAGGGCAAACCTGCAGGTGTTCGTTGTGTGCAACTCAACGACGACAATTTGTGCAAGCTATTTGGTAAGCCTGAACGCCCTAAAGTCTGTCACGATTTTAAACCGTGTCCGATTGTATGCGGCAAGACCAATCAAGAAGCACTCGACAACATCACTGAATTAGAACAATTGACGTAATGCGACTCTAGACCACACGTTTAAAGTTAGTACCTCGGTTGTTTCTCTCCGAGGCAGTAATCAAAGCAAACTCAAGATTTAGCACTCCCCCCCTCAGCCTTTTATCTCACCCTTGAGAAATCTTGCCACATAGCGTTCCATTTGCGGTTTTTGCGCGATCTCCCTCACAATTTATTGACAATTCTCGACTATGTTCAGCGGGTCATTTAATTAAAGATCAGGAAAGAACATGAATAAGTATTTGGCTGAGGCTTTTGGCACGTTCTGGCTAGTGTTAGGCGGCTGTGGTAGCGCGGTGTTGGCTGCGAGTTTCCCTGAAGTGGGTATTGGTCTGTTGGGCGTTTCTTTGGCATTCGGTTTAACCGTTCTGACGATGGCATTTGCTATCGGTCATATTTCAGGTTGTCACTTGAACCCTGCAGTGACAGTTGGCCTTTGGACTGGCGGTCGTTTTGAGACAAAAGACGTTGCTCCCTACATCATCTCACAGGTGATCGGCGGGCTTATCGCAGGTGGCGTGCTTTACGTTATTGCATCTGGACAAGCAGGATTCGATGTTGTGGGTTCTGGCTTTGCCGCCAATGGTTATGGTGAATACTCTCCAGGCCAATACTCGATGATCGCTGCACTTGTGACTGAAGTTGTCATGACGATGATGTTCCTGATTGTCATTATGGGTGCAACAGACAAACGTGCGCCACAAGGCTTTGCACCTATCGCAATTGGCCTGTGTTTGACTCTCATTCACCTGATCAGCATTCCTGTCACCAATACGTCAGTAAACCCTGCTCGTAGCACGGCAGTCGCAGTATATGTGGGTGAATGGGCGGTTTCTCAGCTATGGCTGTTCTGGATTGCTCCTATTGTGGGTGGCGTGCTTGGTGCGGTTATCTACAAAAATCTTCTTGGTAAAGAATCGAACGATTAATCGTTCCTAACTCCCAAAATCAAAAAAGCCGCTGAATTCAGCGGCTTTTTATTAAATTCTGTGTCGACCTAATAGCGAATGTGACAACGTCGTGCCATCAACAAGCTCTAGCTCCCCACCGACAGGCACACCATGCGCGATGCGGCTGGCATCAACTTGGTGCTCTTTACATAGCTCTGCGATGTAGTGGGCAGTGGCTTCACCTTCAACTGTTGGGTTTGTCGCCAAAATCACTTCGGTAATATCACCGCGACGTAAGCGGTAATCAAGGACATCCAATCCAATATCACTTGGACCAATACCATCTAATGGCGACAAATGCCCCATAAGAACAAAATACCGACCAGAATATTGGCCTGTTGCTTCAACGGCTGCGATGTCTGCCGGGCTTTCTACCACACAAATTTGACCATTTTCTTGGCGTTTTGGGTTGGTACAAATGTGACAGACTTCTTCTTCGGTGAAGGTTCGACACTCAGTACAATGACCTATTTCTGTCATTGCCTGACTAAGCGCATCTGCAAGCTGCAAACCGCCTTTTCTATCGCGCTGTAACAAATGAAAGGCCATACGCTGCGCTGACTTGGGGCCAACCCCAGGTAGACAACGTAAGGCCTCCATCAATTGCTCCAGCATATGACTGGTACGCATTAAAAGTCCGCTTAATTAAATATCAGCAGATTAGAATGGCATTTTCATACCTGGTGGTAGTTGCATACCGCCAGTTACAGAAGCCATTTTCTCTTTTTGAGTTTCTTCAACACGACGGGCTGCATCGTTGAACGCCGCAGCGATCAGATCTTCAAGCATTTCTTTGTCGTCTTCCATCAAACTTTCATCGATGTCAACACGACGTACGCTGTGACTACCAGTGATAGTAACTTTAACTAGGCCAGCACCAGACTCGCCAGTTACTTCCATATTCGCGATTTCTTCTTGAAGCTTTTGCATGCGATCTTGCATTTGCTGGGCTTGCTTCATTAGGTTGCCCATACCGCCTTTACCAAACATGTTTATCTCTCTGGTTTAATGAGGTGTTGCATCAATTAATGGGGTTATACCTTTGGGTTTTCAACCCCATTCCATTCGATTATTAGATAGGGCGCACACTATCTTTATCAAGCTCTGCAGCAAAACGACGTTCAATAAATTGAACATTTGGATCGTTTTCTAAACTGTTCAGCGCTTGCTGTAATTTCTCTTGGTAGAGCCTATCTCTCAGTTCAAGTGGTGTTTCTCCACTCTCCCCTATTTCGATGCTCATGTGGCACTCTTCACCCAACACGGTATTAAGTGCTTTAAGCAATTCGGCTTGAGCTCTATCAGTATTCAAATGAGCTTGGCTGCTTCTCAATAGTAACGAAACGGTTGTTCCTTCCTTACTATAATGAGAGTTTAGCGCAAGTTGCTCTACCAGCTTAGGGATCTCCATTAAGCTGATTAGCTTCGCCCATTCATTATGTTCTAATGACTCATCGATGAGCTTTTGTGCCATTTCAGGCGTTTTCTCATGCTCAAGTGCCTGCTTGAGCTGCGTAGGTGTCAGTTTTGTATTTACTTTTGTCTCAACAGGCTTGCTTGGACGCCAGCGATACGCTTCCTCAACTTGTGGCTCCGTCGACTTCGGAGCTGAGTTTGGCGACACCTGCGCGGAACTGCCATGCAATTGCGCTACTCGGTCGATAACCGATTCTGGTTGTGCAGATGCCGCTTTAGGCTTTTTTGAGCCACCATTTTGAGGAGTGTTCTGTTGTAGGCCTTGACGCTGAGAACGTAATTGGTGACGTAAACCGCTTAGACCACCGCGCGCTGGTGTTGAAACGCTCTCTTGCATTTGTTGAGGTGGCGTTTCATGCTGCGGCGCTGGGTTTTCACTCATCGGCGGCGCCATATCATACTGTGGTGGAACCGTCTCATATCCACTCGCTTGATACTCAGGTTGCGAACTGGATGAAGGTTGAGGCGCCACTTGTGGTGTGCTTTGTGCTGGACTCGGCTGCTGAGCTCGAGGAGCAGCGGCTGTCTGAGCTGGCGCAGCCTTTGGTTGACTGGTACTTTGAGCCGGAGATGACGCTGGCTCGCAGTTACTAGAAACAACATTTGCCCCACTGTTATTTGATGGGCGGAACGCCATCATACGCAGCACAATCATTTCCAAACCGACTCGCCCATTTGGCGAGAGGGTCAAATCTTCACGACCTTTCAATGCAATTTGATAGTAAAGCTGAACGTCTTGCGGGCTTAGAGCTTTACTCAACAGCTCAATTTTCTCTGCATCTGGTTGTGCTCGGTCTAACGACGCGGGCAACGCTTGATACATCGCAATTCGGTGTAACTGTGTTGCGACTTGCTGCAACAAACCATCCCACTCAACACCATTTGCCGCTAATTGTTGGATTTTATCCATAGCTTGTTGAGGTTTCTTGCTGCTGATTGACTCTAGTAAGTGAATCGCTTGGTCGGTATCAATCGTCCCCAACATGTGGCTGACAATATCGGCTTGCACCGCACCGTTACCTAATGCAATTGCTTGATCAGTCAAGCTGAGAGCATCACGCATACTGCCATCTGCAGCATGTGAGATCATACCCAACGCTTTTGGCTCTGCTGAAACTTGCTCTTGACCTAGGATGTAATCAAGTTGCTGGTGAATATCATCAACGCTGATTGGTTTCAGATGAAACTGAAGACAACGCGACAATATAGTGACAGGCAGCTTTTGTGGATCAGTTGTTGCGAGTAAGAACTTCACATACTCTGGCGGCTCTTCCAGGGTTTTCAACAACGCATTGAAAGAGTGACGCGATAGCATGTGCACCTCATCGATGAGGTACACTTTAAAACGTCCACGAGCAGGTTTGTATTGAACGTTGTCTAACAGTTCACGAGTGTCTTCAACTTTAGTACGTGATGCTGCGTCGATTTCAAGAAGATCGACAAAGCGACCTTCATCAATTTCACGACAAGTATCACACTTACCACAAGGTGTCGCGGTAATGCCGGTTTCGCAGTTCAAGCCTTTGGCAAACAGCCTACCGATACTCGTTTTACCCACACCACGAGTCCCGCTGAACAGATAAGCATGGTGTAAACGGTTTTGCGCCAGTGCGTTTTCCAACGCCGTCAGGACATGTTTTTGTCCGACAACTTGGTCAAACTGATTAGGACGCCATTTTCGCGCTAAAGCTAAATAACTCATTGAATGTATTAATGTCCTTCAAAATCGCAGATGCTGTACACGTTTAGACCTAGTGCTTCTAAACGTTTATCGCCACCGATTTCTGGTAGGTTGATAACGAACGCAGCGTGCTCAACTTCACCACCCAGTTGGCGAATCAGCTTAGTCGTCGCTTCAATAGTACCGCCCGTTGCCAATAAATCGTCGACAACCAGTACTTTGTCGCCTTCAACGATGGCATCTGTATGGATTTCTAGTGTATCAACGCCGTATTCAAGCTCATAAGATTGAGCAACAGTAGGGCGTGGTAGCTTGCCTGGTTTACGCACTGGTACAAAACCAACACCTAGCTCAAGCGCTAAAGGCGCGCCAAATAGAAAGCCACGAGCTTCCGTACCCACAACCTTGGTAAAGCCCATATCTTTGTAACGTTCAACAAGTAAGTTGATCGTTGCTTGGTATGCTTTCGCGTCTTCAAGAAGGCTCGTCACATCACGAAATAGAATGCCTGGCTTTGGGTAGTCTTGGATGCTTTTGATGCTAGATTTGATCAGTGAAATTGTTTCTGTAGTCATAATACCGATTTACTTAGATTGGCTCATCGCCCTCTCTAATCGCAGTATCACGAGGGCAACGAACAATAGGTTTTCACCACTATGTGCTTATTTTCGTAAAAGTCACAGGCGCTGAAAATACAAACGCCCACTCGAAGAGCGGGCACACTATTCTCTACAATCTTAGTGATTTTCTTCTCGGTCAGCAACCAACTCAATCACAGGCAGACGCATAAACCAGCTGAGTAAAACGATTAGCATCACTAAAAGACCAATTTTTACCCAAACGAGGGGGACAACAACGATTGAAACCATGAAACTAAGCGCAATAAAAATCGCACCACGCTTTTTTACTTTTGAAGTAACAGCCCGATGCTTATGCCAATTGTCGAGAATGGGTCCAAACGTTTTGTGGTTATGTAACCATTGATGAAATGCGGGGCTACCACGCATAAAACATGCGCTAGCAAGCAAAATAAAAGGTGTGGTGGGTAAAAGTGGAAGGGCTATGCCGGCTATGCCGAGCACAATACAGAGTCCACCAACAGTATTGAAAAAGTAACGCTTAATACGAATGGTGAACTCCGGTACAAAATAGCTAGATTAAAAGCCTGCGTAACCATTCATTACACGAAGCCAGGTTAGCGTTGCAGGAAGTGTTGGGATCAAAAGAACTGCAATAAAACCTAAAAAGTAAAAAATATTATAAGGCTCTTTAAAATCTTTGTCTGCCATGATGTGTCTTCTCACTAGTTGACTTTGCTTCTCCCAAGGCACAGCGTTAAATTATCGTTGCACAAATGGGTCATTATTGTTTTAAGCGCTGACTATACATTAAACAGCCAAATCTAAACACCAGCAAAAAGTAAGGTTATTAAACTAAACGTATGTTGTTTTGGTGGTTCTAAAAAGATAATAAGCAGCGTAAGGACGCTGCTTATTGGTTTGCAAGTCATAATTATACTAGTCGGGATTTCCGGGTAATACTTAAACTAAAACTTGAAGAACCTAAACACCCGATAGACAACTGTCCTGCAACACTAAGCGGTAAATCGCGGGTGATGAAGTTTTTCATACTTCCTCCCCCTAAACGGTTACCTGCTGCGATGTGTTGATTCGTATTTCCGTCAGACCAATGGCTATCTAAACCCGCAGGCAATATAGAGACCGAGGATGAAGCGAGGTCGGCGACACCAAACACAGCATTGACTGCACCCGCACACTCCGAACACTCAATTCCTTTTTCAATGATCCCTACCATGTCCTTGAGATCAGCACTGAAACTTTTCAAGTTACGGAGATAATCGTCAAACAATGCCCTAACGAGCAATGTCGTCGCAACTCCATCATTAGCTTGGGAAGCAGAATCAACGAGATAAAACGCAAATTGACCATTCATTAACCAACGATAATCGAAAACCAAGGGCATCACATCCGTCGATTGCAATAAACGGTACGAGCAGCGCCAATCTCCCTGAGCAGCATCCTTCTCTGGCAATAGCGCTTGCAGTAAATCTCTTGCCGCACTCGGATTCTGTTGTAAATATTCCAGATGCCAATACAGCTCTTGTTCATCTGGGATTTCACCACCATCATCAACTCTAAACCACTGACTTGAAAAGTCACGTTGTTCTGAGAAGTGACTATCGGTATCTTCTAGCGTATTCTCTATCGCCTGAGATAGGTGCTCATAATTACCTATCGGTTTAGGAAGAAAATCTTTAATACCAAATCGCAACGCTTTCGCGACATCGGACATTTCATCCGTGCCTGATACCACGATAAGCGGCATATATGGGTATTCGAGACTAACTTCTTCGACGAACTCGATACCATCTAAGACCGGCATCGATAAATCACATAAGATAAGATCGGGTTGGCATTCCCTGAGTTGTTGAAGCGCTTCTAGGCCGTTTTCTGCTTCTACTACTTTAAAACCCTGACTTTCTAAATAGGCATTGGTTACTTTACGAAATATTGGATCATCGTCCACCAACATTATTAGTTTTTGATTAATCACTTCCTGTGCCGAGACCATTGCCGTTTGACTGTGAGTCTTAAACATACCTTTATCCCTCACAAAGCTCAGTCAAAAAAACAGATTTATTATTAAGTCATTATTTTTGTTGTGTTTACTTCCAGCAAAACGTGTCACAGCAAGACCTGAGGCCGCTTCGCCTTGTTATAAAACTTAGCTCGGAAACTGCATTAATACAAATATTACGGCGTATAACAGTATTTACTTAAACAGGGTTGCTGTGTTCAAATGATGCAACATGTTGACTTAAAGCAAGCTTTGATCACAAAGTTAATTATAAATTAACCGTAATCGGTAATTTAATGTGTCTGGAAATATGAAATTAGATGACTTAAACCTGTTTCGACTGGTTGTCGAAAATGGGAGCTACACCGCAACTTCGCGAAAAACCATGATCCCGGTTGCGACCATCACCCGACGCATTCAAGCGCTAGAAGACTCTGTCAATCTTCGACTATTGAACCGTCATGCTCGCAAACTTTCGCTCACTGAAGCAGGGGAACGTTTTTACCATGAGTGCTCTCCTTTACTACAAAGGCTAACAACTGCGGCAGAGGAAATCACTGACGACTGCCGAGGAGCATCCGGCAAGATTAAGATATCCGCGCCTTATAACTTAACTAAACGAATGATGATGCCGATGTTCAACAGCTTTATGAAGCAGTACCCGGACATCAACATTGAGCTAACGACAGAGAATAATGCGGACAAGCTTGACCCTACTGAATGGGATGTAATTTTTCGAGTGGGACCGCAACGCGACTCTAGCCTCATCGCGCGTAAGATTGGCGAAGTGAAGGATATTCTCGTTGCAAGCCCTGACTATCTAACCTCGAATCCTGCGCCTCATCATGCAGAAGAGCTCTCTAACCATTCATTGCTAAAAGGGTACCCGCTTATTAAGTGGACCTTGATTAATAGCAAAGGCGAGTCTGTGGTGAATGTTGATCGTGGTCGTTTTCAAGCAAACGCGCTCAATGTGGTGCGCAGCGCTTGTTCCGAAGGTTTAGGCATCACCCTAATGCCAGATGTCATGATCAAAGAGTACATCGAGAGCGGCGATTTGGTACGCGTACTGCCAGATTGGAGTGCAAACCCGCGCGACATTTATATGCTTTACAACCACAAAGACCACCTGCCAGAGAAAGTTCGCCTCTTTATTGACTTTGTGATCGCTTATAACATTCACTAATTAGATAGCGAAAACAAAAAACCAGAGCCAAAGCTCTGGTTTTTTTACGACTTAAGAAAGCGCATCCTATGCGCCTTCGTTATGAAGCTCTAGGTTTGCTAAATCCTGTTGGATTTCAAGTTGTGTTTTCGCATCATCGTTACGAAGACCATCTAAAAAATCTAGGTATTGTTGGTCGATATCACCCGTTACGTATTCACCGTTAAACACGGAAGTATCGAACTGAGTAATGTCTTGATTTCCAAGACCTACAGCTTCTACCAAATCTTCTAGACGTTGATAAATAAGCGCATCGGCACCAATCTGCTTACAAATTGTATCGTTGTCACGGCCATGGGCAATAAGCTCTGTAGCACTTGGCATATCAATGCCGTATACGTTCGGGAAACGAACTTCAGGAGCCGCTGAGACCATGTACACTTTCTTGGCACCAGAATCACGAGCCATCTCAATAATCTGCTCTGACGTTGTACCTCGAACAATAGAGTCATCCACCAGCAACACATTCTTACCTTTGAATTCCGAACGAATAGCATTCAACTTGCGACGTACTGATTTCTTACGTTGTTGCTGGCCAGGCATGATAAACGTACGTCCAACATAACGGTTTTTCACGAAACCCTGGCGATAAGGGATATCGATCGCTTGAGCGATTTGCAGTGCAATGTCGCAAGACGTTTCAGGGATAGGAATGACAACATCGATATCAAGGTTTGCGTAATCTTCACGAATACGTTCGCCCAGCTTTTTACCCATTTCAACGCGAGCACTGTATACCGAAATTTTATCGATGAACGAATCTGGACGAGCAAAGTACACGAACTCGAAAATACAAGGGTTCAGCTTAGGATTATCTGCACACTGCTTCGTGTAAAGCTCACCGTCAAACGTTGCGTAAATCGCTTCACCAGGTGCAACATCACGGACGAAATCAAAACCGACCGCATCCAATGCCACCGATTCAGACGCAACCATGTACTCTGCTCTGCCGTTAACTTCACGCTTACCTAAACAGAGCGGGCGAATACCGTGTGGGTCACGAAATGCAATCATACCATGACCAATGATCATGGCGGTCACAGCATAAGCACCGCGAATTGTGCGATGAACATTGGTGACTGCGCGGAATACGTCTTCGGTCGTGACATTTCCTTTTACTGAGTCAATTTCGTGCGCCAGTACATTTAGTAATACTTCAGAGTCTGAAGTGGTATTGATATGACGGCGATCTTTTTCAAACAGCTTCTGACGAACTTCGTTAGCGTTAGTCAAGTTACCGTTGTGGGCAAGTGTAATACCGAAAGGAGAGTTTACGTAGAAAGGTTGAGCTTCTGAAGCGCTTGAACTGCCTGCTGTAGGGTAACGAACATGACCAATTCCGACCTCGCCTTGCAGGCGTTGCATGTGTCTTGCTTCAAATACATCCTTGACTAAACCGTTCGCCTTACGTAGACGAAAACGATTGCTTTCTATGGTACAAATACCAGCGGCATCTTGGCCACGATGCTGTAACACCGTTAACGCGTCATAAATAGACTGGTTTACAGGCGTTGTGCCCACGATTCCAACAATACCACACATGTCCTAATCCTCGATTTGCGACAGTAGCTGGCACTACTAGATAGTGCCAGACAGAAAACTTGATGTTGCTTGTAAATGCTCGAAGAATGGGGCGATGATACGGCTGAACTCAGGGATCAACTGTGAATCTTTCCACCAATCCGAGCTTGGGAATGCAGTAAACGCATCCATAAAAAACAGCACCGCAGAAACAATTAAGACTCCGCGTAGACCACCAAATACAATCCCGAGAATTCGGTCCGTACCTGATAGCCCTGTTTTTTGTACCAGTTGACCAATGACGTAATTCACCACTGCACCAACTACCAAGGTTGCGACAAATAACGCCGCAATCGCCGCTCCGTTACGAAACATATCATCTTCGATGTTGGTGAAGTACACCGCCAATTTGGCATAGTAATTACTGGAGATAAAAAACGCTCCAAACCAAATCACCAAAGACAAAGCTTCTTTAGCAAAACCGCGAACTAAACTGATCAGAGCTGAAAATCCGATCACACCTAAAATGATAAAATCTATCCAATTCATCTTTTCTTCATCTTAAGTTGGCGCGCATTTTAACAGAAAAAATGCTGACGCAAACGTTTTCTTATGGATTTAATGGCTTAAATTTAAGCAATTGACCTTTTGAACCTGTAATTTTTTGTAATTCTTGAACTTGTCGTTCAAGTTTACTTTTTGACACATCAGGGCCAACAATCACTCTCGTAAACTCGTTTTCTTTCTTTGTGTGAGCTTGATAACCACGCTTTTGCAAATCCGCGACAAGCGCGACAGCATTTTCGTGATTCTTAAGTGCCATCAACTGAATGATCCAAGCTGAATCTTCATATTGATTTTTCTCTTGAACAGGACGAGTGACGACCTCAACTTGCTCTGGTTGTTTGATGACCTCAGGTTTAGATGTTGGCACTGGCTCGGGCTCAGAAACGGCTACTTGAGCATCCTCACGTTCTTGCACTACAGCTTCAACCGGAGAATCCGGTAACGTAATGTCGTCTTCCACTGGCTCTAATATTTCGAAGTTTTCCACATCACTATCAAGTTCTGGTTTGATAGGAATACTGGCAAATTCTTCTTTGTAGTGCAGTTTCTTACCATCTAGCACATCGGGAAGAACAATGACTCCGACTGCGACTAGAATGATGGTGCCGACTAAACGACTTTGGAATTTACTTGCCATCAAAATACCTTTACTTATTTATTATTTGATTGCCAATGTTCCAATACCTCTCCGACGGTATGGAATGAGCCAACCACCAGAATAACGTCTCCTGCCTTTGCGTGGCTTCTCGCACTCTCGAAGGCGTCAACAGGGTTTTCAAAATGAACTTGCCCATCAGGTAAGTATTGGCACAATTCATCAGCGGTCGCCGCTCTCGGTCCAGTAAGCGACGCTGGATACCATTGTGTTGCAACTGGAGTTAGAGCGTCAATGGTTGCTTTAATGTCCTTGTCATGCAGCATTGCAACCACAATATGGATATTCTTACCCAGATATTGTTGCTTCACTCTTTCTACCAAATACTCAGCAGAGTGCGGGTTATGAGCGACATCAAGGACTATTTCAGGTTCGTGATGCAGTACTTGCATACGCCCCGCCAAACGCGCATTATTCAAGCCATTGACAATATTTATGTCAGTGATTTGCAATTCCGAAGCCCCTAGTGCCATCAGTGCAGTGGCTGCATTTTGTAATGGTAGCGATGGGATTGGTAAATCCTCTAACTCAAATGCCCCACTGCTCCATTTCCAACCATTATCAGTTAGTTGGTAATCGTACTGAATACCTACTTGGAAGAACTCAGAACCAATATCGTCAGCATGAGCCGCCACGGTCGCTGGTGGCGTCGGTTGACCACAAATTGCTGGCTTCCCTGAACGGTAAATGCCCGCTTTTTCAAAACCAATAACATTGATGTCATCACCAAGCCAATCCACATGATCGATCGCTAAGCTCGTAATAACAGAAACATCATGGTCAACAACGTTAGTGGCGTCTAGACGGCCGCCAAGTCCTACTTCAAGTAAGACAACGTCAACTTTCTCTACTTGGAAAATACGTAGCGCAGCAAGCGTACCGAATTCAAAGAGGCTAAGGCTAACATCACCACGCTGCTTTTCTACATAATCGAATGCTTCACAGTGCTTGGCATCTACAACGTCAACGCCATTAATGCGTACACGCTCGTTGTAACGAATCAGGTGCGGAGAACTATAAACACCGACTGAATAGCCAGCATCAAGTAAAATGGCTTCCATTAACGCACACGTTGAGCCTTTGCCATTGGTTCCGGCAACGGTGATTACGGTTGGAGCTGGTTTGGTAAGATTGGCTTTGTTTGCTACCGCTTGGACACGGTCTAAGCCTAGATCAATTGCTGAGGAATGAATATTTGCTAAATAATCAAGCCACATCTCTAATGAAGATGTGGCTTGAGGAATTGGGTTTTGGGTCATCTAACTTTAACCATTAAATTCTTTGGTTTTTATGTTAGTTGATACTTTACCCTTTTTCGTCCGCTTCTGGTACAGAATATGGCTCTTCATTTGGAGATTCGTTAACCGAAACCACCAAAGGAGACTTGTGGTTAGTCATCTTAGCGATAAGACCACCCACACGCTGACGCATTTCACGACGGTCAACGATCATATCAATAGCACCGTGATCAAGTAGGAACTCACTACGCTGGAAACCTTCAGGAAGATCTTCACGTACAGTTTGCTCGATTACACGACGACCAGCAAAGCCAATGAGGGCCTTAGGTTCACCGATGTTGATATCACCTAACATAGCCAAACTTGCTGATACACCACCCATTGTAGGGTCAGTTAGAACAGAAATAAACGGCAGACCTTTTTCTGATAAACGCTCAAGCGCAGCACTGGTTTTTGCCATTTGCATAAGAGACATTAAAGCCTCTTGCATACGAGCACCACCACTTGCTGAGAAACAAACAAGCGCACAGTTATTTTCAATGGCTGCATCCACTGCTTTCACAAAGCGAGCACCAACGACTGAACCCATTGAACCACCCATAAAGGAGAATTCAAACGCACACGCCACAAGCGGCAGACCAAGCAATTCACCCTGCATCACAACTAGCGCATCTTTCTCACCGCTATTTTTTTGTGCAGCAGAGATACGCTCTTTGTATCGCTTAGAATCTTTAAATTTCAGTTTATCCTGTGGCTCAAGTTCAGAACCTAATTCAACTCGATTACCTTCATCTAAAAATGTTTCCAAACGACGACGCGCTTTCATACGCATGTGATGGTTACACTTTGGACAAACTTCTAAGTTACGCTCTAGTTCAGCATGGTATAAAACCTGTTCACAAGAGGTACATTTAGTCCACACACCTTCTGGGATAGAAGCTTTGCGTGAACTTACTAGATTGCTTTTCTCTAAAATCTTTTCAAGCCAACTCATGGAAGACCTTTTCTCTCAACTCTTCCGCTTCATTGCGAAAGATATAAATTCGACATAATACCGACGGATTAAACCATATCTTGCAGCTACTGTAGATAAAAAACTGGTTGTACCTATTTTTGATATCGTAAATAGCGTATGTTTTCCGTTCACATTCAATGTAAACACTACCGATATTTTGAAATAAGTTTGTAAAATTAGTTCAAATTATCTGGTAAAAACAGTGGACCGATCGGCACTTCAGGTAACCCAAACTCTTCTGGGTAGTCTACATCTACCAGGTACAGACCTTCCGCTTTCGCTGTCGCACCCGCTAGTTTGCGATCTTTGGCGTCTAATAACCACTTGATCCATTCAGGACTCTCTTCGCCACGTCCAACTTTTATCAAGCTACCTGTGATATTACGAACCATATGATGCACGAACGCATTGGCTTTAATATCAATAACCACATAGTTTCCATGGCGCGTAACGTTCAGGTGCATCAAGTTTCGAAATGGGCTGCGAGACTGACAATACGCCGCGCGAAACGACGTAAAATCATTTTCGCCGAGTAGGAACTGCCCTGCTTCATGCATTTTTTTCTCGTCGAGCTCACCATGATAGTGACTAACCCCCGAGTTTAAGATGCCTGGACGTAAAGCATGATTGAAAATAATGTAACGATAACGGCGCGCTGTCGCTGAGAATCTTGCATGGAAATCATCTGAAACTTCCTTAGCCCAACGAACCGCTATATCGCTCGGCATGTTCGCGTTTGCGCCCATGGTCCAAGCTACCATTTTTCGAGTAACGTTGGTATCAAAGTGCACAACTTGTCCCGTGCCATGCACGCCTGCGTCTGTCCGACCAGCACACTGAACTTCAACTGGGTGATTAGCGACGACGGACAATGCTTTCTCTAGCTCTTCTTGGACACTTTTCACTTCTCTTTGGCGCTGCCAACCAAAGTAGTTTGTACCGTTGTACTCGATACCTAATGCGATTCTCATCTTAACCTTCGAACTCTAAAATGGGGCGGGAAGTATATACTCAAGTCACCTCAAGTTGCCAGTTTCACCAAGGGTGACATAAAGGTAGCATCCTACTAACGGGACACAAAAAGGGTAGCAAACGCTACCCTTTTGTTTCGGTTTATCGGCCATTAATGGCGTCAATCAGGCTTTTTGCTTCGCGGCGAATATCATCCTCACCGTAAACAATCGCCTCTTCTAGTAGTTTAATCGCCCCTTGAGAATCGTTCATCTCGAGATAGATTTTAGCCAAATCCAGTTTCCCAGCCGCTTCAGCATTGTTATCTACGTCAATATCGCCGATCTCGCCGATAACATCTGGAAACTCGTTCAATCCGACATCGAGCTTAAGGTCTTCTTCTTCGAACTCACCACCTTCTCTGTCGACCTGAGCCATCAATTCATCAATCGTCATAAATTGATTTTTCTTCGGGTCGAAGTCATCCAAGTCGCTTTGCTCTGCCCAGTTTTCTTGCGCGATCTCTGGCTGACTTAGTGCATCACTCGAATTCCAAACATCACGCTGGTCCTCAGGCACTTCTTCAGTAGAACTTACGTTATCAGCAGCGGGTTTAAAGCCATCCCAATCATCTCCAACATCAAGCATGGTTTCAAAATCCATACCTGCACTTGCGATGGTGTCACTGTCTAGTTTACCTTCAAATACTTCTGAGTTTGCGTCTTCCGCAAGAAGGTTAGCCATTGATGATTCATCATCCAAATTACTGAGCGGCTCACCCTCTGTCGCTGTTGGCTGCACTTCTGGGTCAGTATCAAAGCCGTTTTGCTGCGCAAATACTTCAAACAAAGCATCATGATCGTTATCGGCTTGAATAGCTGGTCTCGATGTCTCTGCTTCAACCTTAGGGCTCTCTGACGCACCCTCGTTCATTGACGCGAGAACATCTTCCTCATTGAACTCTGGAAGATCTTCGTCGTCAAAACTTAACTCATCATCCTCACCGGAGATTGGTTCTATATCTGCAGTCTCAGAGCTCGGTAATTCTGGCTCTTCTTCCATCGACGCCAAGGCATCTTCTTCGCTGAACTCTGGCAAATCGAGCTCATCAAAATTGAACTCTTCTTCGGACTCAGCTGGCAAGTCGGCTTCAACCTGTTCTGGCTCAACGGACTCGGACGTTTCTAACGCAGGTTCGCCAGCCATAGACGCCAATGCGTCTTCTTCACTAAACTCAGGAAGATCCAGCTCATCAAAATTGAATTCATCTTCTGATTCAGCTGGCAAGTCGGCTTCAACCTGTTCTGGCTCAACGGACTCGGACGTTTCTAACTCCGGCTCATCCGCCATAGACGCCAATGCGTCTTCTTCACTAAACTCAGGAAGATCTAGCTCATCAAAATTGAATTCATCTTCTGATTCAGTTGGCAAGTCGGCTTCAACTTGTTCTGGTTCAACGGACTCGGACGTTTCTAACTCCGGCTCATCCGTCATAGACGCCAATGCGTCTTCTTCACTAAACTCAGGAAGATCCAGCTCATCAAAATTGAACTCTTCTTCGGACTCGGTTGGTAAATCAGCTTCGACTTGCTCTGGTTTAACGGACTCGGACGTTTCTAACTCCGGCTCATCCGCCATAGACGCCAATGCGTCTTCTTCACTAAACTCAGGAAGATCCAGCTCGTCAAAATTGAATTCTTCTTCTGATTTAGTTGGTAAGCCTGCTTCAACTTGTTCTGACTCAACGGACTCGGACGTTTCTAACGCAGGTTCGCCAGCCATAGATGCTAGAGCATCTTCTTCGCTGAATTCTGGAAGATCTAGCTCATCAAAATTGAATTCTTCTTCTGAATCGTTGGTCGACTCAGTTTCCGGCTCCAATTCAGGCTCATCCAGTAGCCAATCTTCTTCTTGTGGAACACCGAATTCATTTTCTATTGTATTTGGTGTCGGCGTGAAGGCTGGAATGTCTTCCTCTTGCTCAACGTGAGGCTGTACCTCAGCATCGGACTCCACGGATGGTTCTTGTGTTGAATCAGTATCGGTAGCCTCTTGTTGTAGTGATGAAGCTTCCTCTATCTCCGTTTGTGTTTTTTCAACTTGCTGCGGTAAATCGTCTTCACTATCAAATAGAGCGTCAAGTTCAGCAGAAAAATCCGCTTTTTCTTGTTCTGTTGGCAGAAGTTCTTCACTGTCTGACTCAAATAGGTCGTCTAGCTCGCTCATTAAAGGATCATTCTCTGGTGAGAGGTCCTCTAAATCACCAAGAAATTCATCGCTGCTAAATGGCTCTGAGGCAGCCTCTGGCTCGGTTAATGGTTGATCTTCTACAGCTTGTTGCGTGTCTGGCTGGCTTTCACTTAATAAAGCGTCGATGTCCAACCCAGACTCAATGTCCTGATCTTCATGAGTTTGTTCTGACCCAACTACGGGAGATGGCTTTTCGTCGGCGTCTGGCTCACCAAAACCAAGTGATTTCAGTAACTCTTCCTCTTCCGATTTATTCTGCTCTGGGCTCTCGTCCTCTCGAATCAGATCATCAAACGGATCTAAATCAGCTTCAGTCTCTTCATCAAGTTCAGAGGTAACATCATCAATGAGTTCGTCCAGTAAGTCTGTGCTATCTGCGTCTAACTCTTCGATCGAGTCATCACCTTCAAAACCAGAGATTGCTTCTAGCTCGTTTAGTGGATCAAACTCGTCTGTGTCATCTTCATCAAAATCAATGAGTTCATCGAGTAGCTCTGTACTGTTTTCATCTAGAACAGGACCTTCATTGGCGTCAGCTTCTCGAACTTCCGATTCACTAGCCGGTTGTTCATACTGGGCCAATAGCTTATCGATATCGTCGTCAGATGCCTCTCCTACACTAAAGTCATCATCCGAAACGGGCTGTTTTAACTCAGGCTCATCAGTATCTAAATCGAAGTCATCGTTGCCAAGTTCAGCAAACAAGTCATCAAGCATATCCTGGTCGACAGTGTCACTTGGTAACTCTTCTGACGGCTCATCGGCTGCAAGTAACTCGGCAAATGCGTCGTCTGAAAGCGAGTCTGATTTCTCATTCGCATCATCCGAAAGATCGAAGCCAGACTCATCGTCATCGAGCACTTCTAGTTCTGGAGCAACCTCATCTAAGGCTCGCTCCATTTCTTCTAAACCAAGCGCCTTTTCTTCGCCGTTGACTTGGATACCATTGTTCGATGACTCAAACTCATCCAGACCAACATCTAGGTCACCGTCATCGCCAATATCTGCAAATGGGTCATCGTCCCCTTCCAGATTGAAATCAAGTTCTTCATCGTCGAGGTTAGCAAAGACGTCTTCTTCTAAATCTGACTTCTCTTCTTGTAAAGACTGTGCGTTGATATCTTCATCTGCAAACAATTCATCATCAAGCGTGAGCTCTTCATCCAGCTCATCCGCCGCCGCTAAACCGATTGGCGCCGCAAGAGGATCAACGTTTTGCTGTTCCTGCGCAGCCGCTTCTTCCTCTTTCGCTTTAGAGCGTCGGCCAAGAAGCATAACAACTAGCAACGCAATCAAAGCACCAGGAATTAATGCCGCAAGACCAACGAGCCAACCATTAGACAAAATTTTGTCCATGGTGCTTGGTTGCATGCGCTGTTGTTCAGCAAGGCGTTGGCGCTCTTCAGCAAGCAGCTTCTCGACTTCTGAGCGAATGCGTTCTTCGTCATTCAACTCGCTTTTCAAAGTTTCGACTTCGCTTTGCACTTCTGACAGCATCAATCGAAGACGATGGTTCTTCTCTTCTAATGACTCTAATTCACTTTGTGAGCCTTGAAGTTTGTCCTTTAGCGCACTGACCTGCTTTTCACCCTGCGGAGAGGTGGTTACTGGTGGCGCAGGGATGACCGGTATTGTTTTCGGAGTTGGTTTTGGCTCCGTTGCTGCCACTGTCTCTGGCTTAGTCGCAGACTTGGGTTCTACTTTAATTTGTGGCTTTGGTTGCTCGGTGACTCGTTGTGCTGGCGTCGCTCTATTTGTCGGCTTCGGCTGTTTTAACTTAGCTTCATGCGCCTTCATAATCGCAACAGCTTGCGCTGTGGTCGCGCTTTGCACTTGCTCTAAAGAAGGTACTCGTAGCCGACTCCCTGGGATCAATTCATGAATGTTTTGGTTCTCAAACGCTTGAGGGTTAATTCGGTAAATGGCAAGAAGCGTTTGTTGAACGGTAACACCGCGTGAAGGTCGTAATTCTGAAGCGATCGACCATAGTGTTTGATTTTCACCAGTCGGACCAAAGAAACGTGACGGTTGAGTATTCGCAGGAGGAGCAGGTAATGCTCGCTCAATATCTTCAGCATAGCTCGGAGATGATTGCACTTCACCAGACGGTCCAACAAGACGAATTCCTTCGGCTTGAACCACTGATGATGTCTGAGTCGCGCTCATCAACACAAGGGCTGCTAACAAACGCTTATAATTTTGACGCATAGAAGGCTCAGTTTTGTGCTAAATACAATTTGAAATGGTGATCGGTTAAATATATCGGATATCGCATGCAAAACTATAGCGTTGAGAATAAAAAATGTGTGGCTCTCGCCATATTCGTACTAATCTCACACTATTTTGTTTCGTTCGTACAAAAAAGCCTCGCACTGTGCGAGGCTTTGAAATGAACTGTAAGCGACTTAGTAGTAATCGCGGATCAGAACTTCTGCGATTTGCACCGCGTTAGTTGCCGCGCCTTTACGCACGTTATCAGCAACAACCCACAGGTTTACGCCGCTATGATGGCTGATATCGTTACGGATACGGCCAACCATTACACGGTCTTTACCGCCCGCATCGCGAACTTGTGTAGGGAAGTCTTCACCGTGGAACACTTCGATACCGTCTGTTTGCTCAAGCAAGTTAACAACTTCTTGTGCATCGATAGGTGAACGAGTCTCAATGTGAAGTGCTTCTGCGTGACCGTAGAATACAGGAACACGTACACACGTTGGATTGACTGTGATTGATGGATCGTTAAAGATCTTCTGTGTTTCCCACACCATTTTCATTTCTTCTTTGGTGTAGCCGTTTTCCATCATCTGATCGATTTGTGGAATACAGTTAAACGCGATCTGTTGAGAGAATTGCTTCTTGTCTGCAGGCAGACCGTTTAGCAGCTTCGCCGTTTGACCTGCTAGCTCATCAATACCCGCTTTGCCTGCACCAGATACCGATTGGTAGGTTGATACGTTAATACGCTCAATGCCCACCGCATCGTGAATTGGTTTTAGTGCCACCAACATTTGGATGGTTGAACAGTTCGGGTTCGCAATGATGTTACGGTTACGAAACTCTGCAATCGCTTCTGGGTTTACTTCTGGCACAACAAGAGGAATGTCGTACTCGTAACGGAAGTGTGATGTATTGTCGATAACAATCACGCCTTCATCAGCGGCAATTGGAGCCCACTTGGCTGATAGCTCACCACCAGCAGAAAACAGTGCGATATGCGCTTGAGACCAATCGAACTCTTCTACGTTTTGAACGCGTACCGTTTTACCATTGAAGCGGTAAGTCTTGCCTTCGCTGCGCTCACTCGCGAGTAGGAAGATTTCGCCTACTGGGAATTTGCGCTCTTGAAGCACATCCAAAATTGTTTCACCGACCGCACCGGTCGCACCTAAAATGGCAACATTATATTGCTGGCTCATTGACTTACCTCAATCTGAAAACCTAGTTCTGCTAATGGAGCAAGGTTACATGTTTTGTTACCCACTAGCGTGACAGCGCTGTATTCACGGCGATCCCAGTAGTTTTTACGCATCAGGTCAAAAGCGCCTGGCTTACTGATTTCACGGCGGAAAAGAGCGTCATCTCTACGCACATCATAGATTAACTGCGTTATGTTATGCAGTGTTGCTTCGTCCCAAGCTCTGTCCAATACCATAGTAGGAACAGGCGCGGTTGGCAGTAAATCGCTGGCATGCGCACGTAATTCGTTATTTAAGAACTCACAATAGCTGTTGAAAATCATCGTCGTACCGCGAGCTTTCCCTTCCAGACCATAGCCTGCAACGTGAGGGGTTGCGAATGCTAGCAGAGGCAGAAGCTCCATATCAACCTCTGGTTCAAATTCAAATACGTCAAGTGCCGCTGTAAAGCCATCGTTTTTCAAAAGACGTTGCTTCAAAGCAGCGTTGTCAACGATGGGACCTCGAGCCGCGTTAATCAAAATTTGATCGCTGCGGAGACCATTTAATACCTTCTCATCAATCAAATGATGCGTTGGGTATGGGCCATCTTTGGTGATTGGCGTATGTAGTGTAATGATGTCTGAGCTTTCAATCAGTTCTGTCAACGGAGTAAAGCTACGAGGATCACCAGCCTCTTGTTTGAATGGGTCATTGATGAGAACTTTAATACCCATGCCTTTCAAACATTTCTCTAGGTAGCTACCTACTTGGCCTGCACCAATAATACCTACCGTCTTGTCAAATACCGAGAAACCTTGTTGCTGAGCGAGCACCATCATCACGCTGAACGCGTATTCCGCCACACCCACTTTGTTACACCCTGGCGCCGCAGTGAAGAAAATGCCTTTCTCTTTTAAGAGTGCTTGGTCAACATGATCCATGCCTGCCGTGGCCGTACCAACAAACTTCAGCTTGTTTGCTTTGCTGATCAGGTCAGCATTCACTTTGGTGACTGAGCGAATCATTAGGGCATCAACATCCACTAAATCATCGGCGGTCAGTGTACGACCTGGTTTTAGAATTACGTTACCGAGTTGGCTGAATAGTTCTTCAGCATACGGCATATTTTCATCAACAATAATTTTCATAGCGCCAGCGTTCTAACATCCATTTGTAAGAGTTCGTTTATTCGCAAGATGCGAAACTAAAGCGATTGTGCCCTTTTCCCGAAAAATCTCAAGATATAACACCAATAAACCTCAAGGAGGTAACTCCTATAGAATCGATTGACGGGAAGCCTAGAGAAAAGCAGAAACAGAGAAAAGAAAAAGCCCGGCTAAATAGCCGGGCAAAGTTCCAGAACAAAAGGATCCTATCCCGCTCTCCATGGGATAGAGTCTGCGTCTGTTCGATCAGTGTGACTGATCAAGCTCTGGAAACTGGATTGTTGGCGTTTACAGTACTCTCGCAAGGCGCCAACAAATTCAGTTAACCTTGGTACTTTTTAATAACCAAAGTTGCGTTTGTGCCGCCAAAGCCAAAGCTGTTTGACATTACGGTCGTTAGCTCTGCATCACGTGCTTCTGTCACGATGTCCAGACCTTGTGCTGCTTCGTCCAAGTTTGAAATATTGATGCTTGGAGCAATGAAGTTTTTGTCTAGCATAAGTGTTGAGTAAATTGCTTCGTGCACGCCCGCTGCGCCGAGTGCGTGGCCAGTCATTGCTTTTGTTGCAGAGATTGCAGGGCTGTTCTCACCAAACAATTGTTGGATAGCACCAAGCTCTTTCACGTCACCAACTGGTGTCGATGTGCCGTGCGTGTTGATGTAATCCACACCATCAACGTCTTGCATCGCCATCTTCATACAACGAATTGCGCCTTCACCTGATGGCGCTACCATGTCGTAGCCATCTGATGTCGCACCGTAACCTACGATTTCACCGTAGATTTTCGCACCACGTGCCAGTGCGTGCTCTAGTTCTTCAATAACCAGCATGCCGCCGCCGCCCGAGATAACAAAACCGTCACGGTCTGCATCGTATGTACGAGATGCTTTGTCTGGCGTGTCATTGTATTTGGTTGACAGTGCGCCCATCGCATCAAACATCATAGTTTGAGACCAATCTAGCTCTTCGCCGCCACCAGCAAAAACAATATCTTGTTTGCCTAGTTGAATAAGCTCCATAGCATGGCCGATACAGTGTGCAGATGTTGCACATGCAGAGCTCATTGAGTAGTTCACGCCACGAATCTTAAATGGCGTAGCAAGACAAGCAGAAACAGTAGAAGACATAGTACGAGGAACCATGTAAGGACCAACTCGCTTTACGCCTTTGGCGCGCATCGTGTCTGTCGCTACCGTTTGATTGTATGCAGAAGCACCGCCAGAACCTGCAACGATACCGGTACGATCGTTTGAAACCTGCTCTTCTGTAAGACCAGCGTCTGCGATTGCCTGCTCCATTGATAGGTATGCATAAGCAGCCGCATCACCCATAAAGCGCATCTGCTTACGGTCGATGTGTTCCGCCGGGTTGATTTTTAGGTCACCCCATACTTGCGAACGAAGACCGTGTTCTTTGAACTGCTCAGATGCAGTGATGCCAGATTTGCCCGCTTTAAGAGACGCTAGAACTTCTTCGACGTTGTTACCGATACTTGAAACAATACCCATACCGGTGATTACGACTCGTTTCATTATGACATTCCTATAATTCAAAAATCCGCTAGATGATAACTAAGATAGTCAACAAAAGTGGTCAGCTTTCCCATAAATTCGTACAATCGCCCCATTCTTACCGCGCCAAATCACAAATTTGCACCATTATGACTTCAATAAAAAACGCAGAACTTGGTTGGAACGAAGCTGGTACTCCGGTTTCAGACCAATTTGATGATGTTTACTTCTCTAACTTAAACGGTCTTGAAGAGACACGCTACGTTTTCTTAAAACAAAATCATCTCCCAGAAAGATGGCAGGAATTTGACCAAAGACGTTTTGTCATTGGTGAAACAGGATTTGGCACGGGATTAAACTTCTTAGCAGTATGCCAGTGGTTTAGTGAGTTTCGTCGTCAGCATCCGGACGCAACATTGAAAGAGCTGCATTTTATTAGCTTTGAAAAATACCCATTAAGCAAAGCCGATTTAAAGAAGGCGCATGAAGCTTGGCCTGAGCTAGCTGAGTACGCGGAAAAGTTACAAAAGCACTACCCTGCCGCTGTGCCGGAGTGTCATCGCATTGTTTTAGAAGACGGTGCAATCACACTCGACCTTTGGTTTGGTGACATTAAAGACTGCATGCCGCAAGTCCCATACAACGAACAAGGTTTGATTGATGCTTGGTTCTTAGATGGATTCGCGCCAAGCAAAAACCCAGAGATGTGGAACCAAGGCCTGTTCAACAACATGGCAAAGCTAGCCAAGCAAGATTGTACAGTTGCCACGTTTACCGCAGCAGGCTTTGTACGTCGTGGTTTGAACGAAGCTGGCTTTACAATGAAAAAGGTGAAAGGTTTCGGCACTAAACGAGAAATGATCGCCGGCTCTATGGAGCAACGTGAAAAGCAGTCGAACCATCTCCCTTGGTTCAATCGCACAGCATCTAGCAATCTTGATTCGATAGCCATCATTGGTGGTGGTATAGCCAGCGCGGCGTTAGCGAAAACGTTAGTTCGTCGTGGCCAAAACGTCACCCTTTACTGTAAAGACAAACAACCAGCCAAAGGAGCTTCAGGCAATCGACAAGGAGCCGTTTATCCACTGCTTAATGGCCCGCACACGGGTGTTTCACGAGTGTTTGCTCCTGCATTTTTGTTCGCACGTCAGTTTGTTGAACAAGCAGCACAAGAGATCGATTTTGATCATGACTGGTGTGGCGTGACTCAGTTGATGTGGGATGACAAATCCACAGACAAACTGGAGAAAATACTTGCGGGTAACTTCACACCAGAGCTCATTCACAAGCTGTCCGCCGAGGAGACTGCGAACACTATCGGGTTACCTATTGATATGGCATCTGTGCACTACCCAATGGGAGGGTGGCTGTGCCCTGCCGAGTTAACTCGTGGGTTAATTAAACAATTGGAGCAGACGTCGTTACTCTCAACGAAGTTTGAACACCATGTTGAGGCATTAGATTGGGATGAAAAGCGTCAGCTCTGGCTACTAACGGCGAGTGGTCAAACATTTGAGCACTCAACGGTTGTGATTGCGAACGGCCATGAGTTCCAGACATTGAGTCAAACCGCTTCCCTACCAATGGGACAAGTGAAAGGACAAGTCAGTCATGCGCCAGCAACCGAAACGCTGAGTCAGCTGAAAACGGTGTTGTGTTACGACGGTTACATGACACCTGTTAACCCAAGTAATCAACACTTGTGTATCGGTGCAAGCTACGACCGCAGTCACCTTGACTACGAATTTGATGAAAACGCCCAAAAAGATAATGCGGAAAAGCTAGTGAAATGTGTACCGAATCAAACATGGGCAAAAGAGGTAGATATCACTGGTAATCAATCTCGCCAAGGTATTCGTTGTGTTAGCCGAGATCACTTACCATTTGTCGGAAATGTGGGTGACTTTGAGACGATCAAAACGCAATACGCCAACTTACAAAATCAAAAAGCAGAAGAGGTAGAAACCATTCATCAGTACCCTAACCTATTCTGCTTCTTAGGTTTAGGATCTCGTGGACTGAGCTCTGCACCACTATTAGCTGAAGTGTTGGCCTCCCAGATCTGTGGGGACCCGCTGCCATTACCTGTTGATGTATTAACCGAACTTCACCCAAGTCGAATGTGGGTTCGTAAACTAAGAAAAGGCAAAGCCATTACCGAGCTGTAAGAGTATTCTCTCGTTTTAATTCCCGACACAGATACGTGTCGGGAATCGCTAACTCACTAAGTTGCTCGTACTGAGATTACTTCAGCAGTGCAACTGCCTGTTTCACTTGCTCTGCCACTTCTGGGTTTACAACCTTACCCGATTCCACGTCAAAATTTTCGTAGAAGCTCGGCACCGATAACGATGCCTTTACATCCGCGCCAAAAAATTGTGCAGAACCTGTCGCCGCCGCAAGAACACTTTGTGCACCACCGGGACCTGGGGAAGTTGCTAAATAAACGACAGGTTTGTTTTGAAATACATTACGCTCAATGCGCGTCGCCCAATCGAACAAGTTTTTATAGGCCGCTGGGTACGAACCGTTGTGCTCTGCGAAGGAAACAAAGAGAGCGTCAGCCTCCGCCAAGTCACGTAAAAACGCGACAGCCCCTTCAGCTTGACCTATTTCTTTCTCTTTGTCCTCGCTAAACATTGGCGCTTGATAATCGTTTAAGTCTAGAACATTCACTTGAGCGCCTTCGACTTGATTTGCTGCGTATGTAGCAAGTAGTTTGTTGATTGAGGTAGAGCTGGTAGATGCACCAAATGCGACAATTTTCATGGTTGTAATCCTTTGTTCACGTTTTATGCTGATCAGAATAAAAGTTGAACAGTTTCGCTACAACCACAAAAATTTTATGGAGAGGTTCGAATTTTTCGAAGTAGTAAATGACTAGGATTAAATAAAGGGAGAACGCTGCTTAGGGATTAAGCCTGAGCCTGGAGCTCTTGCCACAAATCACTGACAATCGCGCGATCGGCCGGGCTTAACTCGGTACGCGCATCTTCTAAGCTGCTCTCAATGCGTGACTTCAGCTCAGTAATATCGCTAATCCCTTCTTCTTCACAAGACGCCGCGGATAAAGAGATGTGACCACGTAAATAACCACCAGCAAACAATTCATCGTCAGATGCTGTTTCAATTCGAGCATCAATCAGTTCCAGTAGTTTTTCTTCAAATTCAATAATCATGGTGTATCTCTGAGGTTATTAGTGGTTATTTAACGCAAAAGTCCGACGCTTCCAGTGGCTTAGTTTGATAAAATGCGCGCAGGGCATCAGAAAGCATTTTCACTCGCAAAGGCAAGCCAACGTCCAAAATACCTAGCACTTCTTTATGCACTTTTTTCATAAAGCCGAGCCTATCTGGTTCAAAATCGCCGTGTAGATTGTCACAACTCACCGTAAAAGGGAAGCCAGCGCTTTGTGCCAGAATCCATTCATAAGCTTGAGGTCGCACTTCAACTTTCTCAAACTCCGCTTGAACTTCTGCTGTTCGCCCATCGGGTTCATACCAATAGCCAAAATCTTCCAGCAAACGACGCTCTGGACCAGCCACACACCAATGCGAAATCTCGTGTAAAGCAGAGGCGTAAAAACCCCGAGCAAAAATAATCCGATGATGAGGGTGTTCATCATCAGCAGGAAGATAAATAGGCTCATCACCACCTAACTCTAATTTCGTATTAAATTGTTCTAAAAAGGTGTCATTAAAAATGGTGATTAAGTCTTGGTATTCGTGGGTCATCGTCGAGTTTGTACTTCAGTTTGACATGCGCTGCATATTGTCGCTGTTTTTAGCTATGAGGTAAAGGCAACCCCACATTTTTGGTTATTAGTTGAATTTATCTGAACATCGCTTTCTCCATACAATTTCTCATTCGTCAGCGTACTTATTTACCACTACACTCTCGCCTTATTTTGATGCCGTTCAAACCGCTATTTTTAAGCCGTTTGATTACAAGCATGTTGCTGGTTTTAATCACTTTTTAAGAGAGATAGAACCGTTTGTAAGTGTTGTTACTTCGCCTACGCTGATTCTCGTAGAACGTAGTGACTTTTTACGTTGAGTGTTTCCCTATGTTGCTAAGTGTGTTGTATATCATTGGTATCACGGCTGAAGCCATGACAGGTGCGTTAAGTGCTGGTAGAAGAAAGATGGACTGGTTTGGTGTTATGTTGGTGGCCAGCGCAACGGCCATTGGTGGTGGCACCGTACGTGACATTCTATTAGGCCACTACCCTCTTGGTTGGGTAAAAAACCCAGAGTTCCTTGCAATTACGTGTGTTGCAGGTGTGCTAACAACAGGTTTAGCGAAATGGGTGATTAAGCTGAAAGGTCTGTTCATTCGCCTCGATGCATTAGGTTTAATCGTGTTTAGTATCATCGGAACAAAAATTGCGATGGGCATGGGCTTGCACCCTGGTATTTGTATGGTTTCAGCGTTAGTAACGGGTGTATTCGGTGGGCTACTTCGTGACTTAATCTGTCGCCAAACACCATTGGTACTGCATGAAGAGCTTTACGCTTCTGTCGCTCTTATCGCATCAGGAATGTACTTAGCGCTATTAGAATTCAATGTTCCCGATGTCACTGCCACGATCATTACACTGGTTACTGGTTACATGCTGCGTATGGCTGCAGTGCGCTTTAAGTGGCGTCTGCCTTCTTTCCATTTGGAAACCGAAGGCTCGATTCATTAAGCAAAAACTACTTAAACAAAAAAGTTTGCCTGATAAAATTGTGCCACCCGCGATTCAGTGAGTGGCATAATTTTATATTCAGTCATCCTGAACAGCGACGAAGGAGCATGATTCAGGATCTATTATCCGAGCACTCTGTTGTCAGAGATGTTTCTTTCTCTTTTCATCGTGCTGAAATTAGATTCCTAGTCTCGCTATAGCTCGCTGGAATGACACAAAGCTCTTAAATCTTTGGAGTCTCGGTTTGTACGCCATGGTTTTGACCACGGTGGCGTAGTAAATGATCCATCACCACAATTGCCAGCATCGCTTCTGCGATAGGCACAGCACGAATACCCACACATGGGTCATGACGACCTTTGGTGATCAACTGAGTTGGTTCACCTTCTTTTGTGATGGTCTCACCCGGCACAGTGATACTTGATGTTGGCTTAAGCGCAATGTTAGCGACAATGTCTTGACCAGTCGAGATACCGCCAAGAATGCCACCCGCATGATTACTACCAAAACCTTCAGGAGCAAGCGTATCACGGTGTTGACTGCCTTTTTGGTTTACCACCTCGAAACCGTCTCCGATTTCCACGCCTTTCACCGCGTTTATGCTCATTAGTGCGTGCGCGATGTCTGCATCCAAACGGTCAAATACGGGTTCCCCAAGACCAACAGGCACGTTAGTTGCCACAACCTGGATTTTTGCGCCAATAGAGTCGCCTTCTTTTTTCAGGTCACGGATAAGTTGGTCAAATGCTTCTACTTTGTCAGCATCAGGGCAGAAGAATGCATTGTTCTCGATTTCGTTCCAATCTACCTTGTCGATAGATACATCACCCATTTGTGACAAGTAAGCACGAATCTCAACACCAAACTCATCTTTTAAGTATTTCTTCGCGATTGCACCAGCAGCCACACGCATTGCGGTTTCACGAGCTGAAGAACGGCCGCCACCGCGATAATCGCGGATGCCATATTTTTGGTGGTAAGTGTAATCAGCATGACCCGGTCTGAACTTATCTTTGATGTCAGAGTAGTCTTTTGAGCGCTGATCGGTGTTTTCAATTAGCAAACCGATCGATGTGCCCGTGGTTTTGCCTTCAAAAACGCCAGAAAGAATTTTAACTTCATCCGGTTCACGACGTTGTGTGGTGTAACGTGATGTGCCTGGACGACGGCGGTCGAGATCGATTTGTAGATCTGCTTCTGTAATTTCCAACCCCGGAGGACATCCGTCTACGATACATCCCAGTGCGATACCGTGACTTTCCCCGAATGTCGTCACTCGGAAATGTTGTCCGATACTGTTTCCTGCCATTACTTCCTCAAGTTTTTATCGCCACGCTCTCTCAAAACAGAGCATAGCTGCTTTCCAATTCTTCGTGGATTCATAGTGGCTTTATTACGTTTTGATGTAAAGAGTTAATATCGGCGAGGTATGCATAAAAAAAACACCGAGCATAAAGCTCGGTGTTTTGATGTTTAGTGCAAGACTCTATTAGTCTTTGTACAGTTTAAACTCTTCTGCACACTCAACCAGCTGGTCACGCGTTAGCATAAATACGCCATGACCGCCGTTCTCGAACTCAATCCAAGTAAATGGAATCTCTGGGTACTGTTCCATCATATGAATCATTGAGTTTCCGACTTCACAAATAAGAATGCCGTTATCTGTTAGATAATCTGGCGCGTTAGCTAGAATACGACGCACAAGTTTTAGACCATCCGTACCCGCAGCTAAACCAAGCTCAGGCTCATGCGTGAACTCATCTGGCAGGCTGTTCATGTCTTCTTCATCCACATATGGTGGGTTAGACACGATTAGATTGTATTTCTCTTTTGGAAGATCACGGAACAAATCAGAGCGAATTGGGAACACTTGCTGCTCCATACCGTGATCTTGCACGTTTTGCTCAGCCACTTGTAGAGCATCTGTAGAGATGTCGATCGCATCCACTTCTGCTTCAGGGAAAGCGTGCGCACAAGCAATCGCGATACAACCAGAACCCGTACATAGGTCCATGATGCGCGTAGGCTCTTCCACCAACCAAGGTTGGAATTCCGCTTGAATCAATTCGCCGATAGGAGAGCGTGGCACAAGTACACGCTCATCAACGAAGAACTCAAGACCGCAGAACCATGCTTTGTTTGTTAGGTATGCTGTTGGCGTACGCTCGTTGATGCGTTTTACTACGCGCTCAACAATACGCAGACGCTCGCTTGTCGTTAGGCGAGAGTTCAATACGTGCGGAGGCACATCAATCGGCAAGTATAAGGTTGGCAGGATAAGCTGAACTGCTTCATCCCACGCATTATCAGTACCATGACCGTAAAACAGGTTCGCTGCATTAAAGCGGCTTACCGTCCAACGAATCATATCTTGAAGGGTATGCAGCTCCGATACCGCTTCTTCTACAAAAATCTTATCCAAAATTGCCTCCGAAAAGCGCTACAATACTGCCAATAAAGTTTATTAATGAAATTGTTTACCTAATGAGCAAAAAAGACACCGAGAACGATGACGATTTCGCCTT
Organism: Vibrio sp. Vb1026; assembly: GCF_033338745.1. Taxonomy (NCBI): domain Bacteria; kingdom Pseudomonadati; phylum Pseudomonadota; class Gammaproteobacteria; order Vibrionales; family Vibrionaceae; genus Vibrio; species Vibrio sp. Vb1026. The sequence goes on along the minus strand of NZ_JAWOTH010000003.1, from coordinate 58,384 downwards.
GTTTCAGGAAGCAGTACAGGGCGTAAAAAAGTTGCGACAGGATACCATAATCCAGCAACCAAAAAAAAATACTAAGCAAAAAGAAATCAAGCGCTCCAACCGTGAAGCGAGTGACTCTGAATTTTACTTTTCAGACGAGTTTGTCCCTCTATTAAACGATGAAGGTCCAACTCGTTATGCACGTGACGACGTCTCCACTTATGAAGTCAAACGTCTACGTCGTGGCGTGTATGTACCGGACGTGTTCCTCGATATGCACGGCATGACACAGCAAGAAGCAAAACGCGAGCTTGGTGCGATGATAGCCTATTGCATCAAAAACGAGATTCATTGTGCGTGTGTGCAACATGGTATTGGGAAACACATCCTGAAACAGAAAGCCCCACTTTGGTTAGCACAGCATCCTGACGTTATGGCTTTTCACCAAGCGCCTCTAGAATTTGGTGGTGATGGTGCGTTGTTAGTGTTGCTTTCAATTCCTGAAAAGTAATAGGCTTACCGTAGACACGATGAAACGAAAAGGCAGGGATATCCTGCCTTTCTTATTCGGTCTCTAATTTGCAAACGCTTATTTTGGTTTAGACACTTATGGCGTAATATGCCATAGCACTTCACCATTTTGTGTTTGTAAATCATATTCAATGCACACTAGCCCTGATGTAGGAAACATCGGTGGTGTCATGTCTTTTACAAACTCTGAAGTCAGATAACCGACCAAAGGCAAATGCGATACGAACAAAAGCGAGTCCAATTGTTCGACTTCGATTAACGCACTTGCGAAATCGAAGACATGCTCGGACTGGCCATAAGGTGTAATATCTTCACAAGTTTCAATGCTTTTTGCAGAGAAATACGTACTGATCTCTTGCCAAGTTTGTTGAGCTCTAATGTACGGACTCACCAACACTTTATCGAATTGCGCAAAACCCTGTTCTTTACAGGCTCTCGCAACCGCTTCTGATTCGACTCTGCCTCTTGGGGTCAATTGTCGTGCTGCGTCTGAATCTGCAAAATGCTCGGCTTCACCGTGACGCATGATGAATATTTTCATGTTATTTCCTAGGGATAGCTAACGCTACCAAAAGGTTGACTGCTATCTTTATTAGATAGACGGGGCTAACTTTAACAATGACGAAATAAAAATACTGATATAATTATCTGTTCATTATACCAATTCGCTTGTTAAAGATAGCGACTTTCTTAACAATCTATTAAAAGAATGTACTCAGTTCATCACACTATTTAACTGTGCAATGAGTTCAGAGCATTCACTCAAACAGTTCTTCCCCATACGCAAACGCGATGGGCCTGTGCAGAAGTCTACGAATAACAAAAATACGGCAAGCAGTATTTGTCGAAACGCAAACTTTGCGCCCCCCGCGAGGGGAGCCTAAATTACTGTAATGCGAAATCTGGAGACGCATCGTGCATCTAAGTCCTAACGATTCAAATCAATACCGCTACATTACCTTGAGCAATGATCTGCGTGTACTGCTGATTCATTCCGATACAGCTCAACAGTCGGCAGCTGCTCTGGCAGTGAACGTTGGACACTTCGACGACCCAAACGATCGCCAAGGTCTGGCACACTATTTAGAACACATGCTTTTTTTGGGTACGGAAAAATACCCTAAAGTGGGCGAGTTTCAAAGCTATATTAGCCAACACGGTGGAACAAACAACGCTTGGACTGGTACAGAGCACACTTGTTTCTTTTTCAATATTGCTCCAAATGCCTTTGAAAGTGCCTTAGATCGATTTAGCCAATTCTTTACCGCACCTTTGTTTAACGAAGAAGCATTAGACAAAGAACGCCAGGCTGTCGACTCCGAATACAAGCTCAAACTCAATGATGATTCTCGTCGCCTGTATCAAGTTAACAAAGAAGTCATCAATCCAGAGCACCCGTTTTCAAAATTCTCTGTCGGAAACTTAGATACTCTTGGCGACCGAGATGGTAAATCCATCCGCGACGAAATTGTGGAGTTTCACCACTCTCAGTATTCCGCCGATTTGATGACACTGACTCTATTTGGGCCACAGTCGCTCGATGAACAGCAAGCTTGGGTAGAAACCATGTTTGCCGACATCCCAAATCACCACCTTCGTGGAAAATCGATTGATGTACCGATAGGCACTGAGGAAAGCACGGGCATTTTGGTTCAAGTCGAGCCGCTCAAAGAGTTCCGTAAACTGATTCTCACATTCCCCATGCCGGGAATGGATGCGCATTATAGCGTGAAGCCACTCTCCTACTTTGCTCACCTGTTGGGTTATGAAGGAGAAGGCAGTTTGATGCTTCAACTCAAAGAAAAAGGCTGGATTACTTCTCTCTCAGCGGGCGGCGGCGCGAGTGGCAGTAACTACCGAGACTTTACCGTAAGCTGCACCCTGACGCCAAACGGCTTAGATCATGTTGATGATATCGTTCAAGCAGTTTTTCAATACCTCTCGATGATCAAACAAGACGGGTTAGATGAATGGCGCTATCTCGAAAAACAAGCGGTATTAGAATCGGCTTTTCGCTTCCAAGAGCCATCGCGCCCAATGGATCTCGTCAGCCATCTGGTGATCAACATGCAGCACTATCAACCGGAAGACACGGTTTATGGTGACTACAAAATGGCGGGCTACGATGAGGAGTTACAGCGTTCATTGCTGCGATACTTAACCATCGATAATGTACGCGTCACTTTGATTGCTAAAGGCCTGGAATACAACCGTACTGCCGAATGGTACTTTACCCCGTACTCCGTCACACCTTTTAGTGAAGACCAACGTCGTTTCTATCAGCAAATCGACCCAAGCTGGCAATTCGTCTTACCGGAAAAGAACCCTTATATTTGCTACGACCTCGACCCCATGCCACTCGAAAATGGTGATTCACTGCCAGAGTTGATTGAGGATCTCGAAGGGTTTCGGCTGTGGCATTTGCAAGATGACGAATTTCGCGTGCCAAAAGGTGTCGTTTATGTCGCTATCGACAGCACTCATGCCGTTGCATCACCAAAGAACATCGTCAAAACGCGCTTATGTGTAGAGATGTTCCTCGATTCGCTAGCAAAAGAAACCTATCAAGCAGAAATCGCAGGGATGGGTTACAACATGTACGCTCACCAAGGTGGCGTGACCTTAACCCTCTCAGGGTTCAGTCAAAAGCTGCCTCAGTTGCTGGAAATGATTCTGCACCGTTTTGCTTCTCGAGATTTCAGCCCTGCTCGCTTTGAAACCATCAAACAACAACTGTTACGAAACTGGAGAAATGCTTCACAAGATCGCCCTATTTCGCAGCTGTTTAACGCACTTACTGGGTTACTTCAACCCAATAACCCGCCTTTCGCAACCTTAGTCGAAGCGCTAGAAGAAATCGAAGTCGATGAACTCTCGGTATTCGTAGAATCCATTCTTGCAGAACTGCACGTTGAAATGTTTGTTTACGGAGACTGGCAACGCCAGCAAGCCCATGACATGGCTACGACCTTGAAGGATGCTCTAAGAGTTAACGAGCAACGTTATGAAGAGGCACTTCGTCCGCTCATTATGCTAGGTAAAAATGGCAGTTTTCAACGTGAGGTGCATTGTAACCAGCAAGATTCCGCGGTCGTTATTTACCACCAGTGCGAGGATATTGAGCCTCGTAGTATCGCGCTATACTCATTGGCCAATCACCTTATGTCGGCAACGTTTTTCCACGAAATCCGTACCAAGCAGCAATTAGGTTACATGGTAGGCACTGGCAATATGCCGCTAAATCGTCACCCTGGTATTGTACTGTATGTGCAGTCACCTAATGCAGCACCTGCCGAGCTGGTTACCTCAATCGATGAGTTTTTAAATGCCTTTTATATGGTGTTGTTAGAGTTAAACGATTACCAATGGCACAGCAGTAAGCGCGGCTTGTGGAACCAAATAGCAACGCCGGACACCACACTTCGAGGTCAGGCTCAACGTCTTTGGGTTGCGATAGGAAATAAAGACACTGAGTTTAACCAACGTGACAAGGTACTGGCGGAGTTGAAGAAGCTGACGCGCGCAGACATGATTCGCTTCGTTGTGAACGAATTGAAACCTCGTACTGCAAATCGTTTGATCATGCACTCTCAAGGTCAAGCGCATTCGGAGGCTCCGCGCATCCATCTAGGACAAGAAATTGGATCAATTGAAGAGTTCCAACTTCGGCCAAAAGATTGCGGCTTGGGGTGATCTAGTTGCGCAGAAATAAAATTGTCGAATACTAAGTATGTACCTAGAGCCCAGTGAGATTGTCGGTCTCATAGATTGAATCGGCACCATAATTAGCAGAAAATTGAAATTACGCCATTACGGCTTATGCTCTAATTCCCCGCACTAAAAATAACTTAATGAGGTAGTCATGAAAAAAGCACTTTTACTTGTGGCTCTTATACTGCCATTGGCATCTGCTCACGCTGAAATCTCAGTCAAAGGCGATGGCTTCGAATTAAGTGACGACTGTGTGCGCCTTAGCGGAGACAATGTATCTATCAACTCAGATGATTGCTCTTCAAAGCAGTGGAATGATAAAGACAAAAAAGGTAACAGCAGCGTTCACGGGGACGACAACCCAGGTAAAGGCCACAATAAAGATAAGAAAGACAAGAAGAAGTAACCATTTCTTCTTTATGAAAAAGGCTTGCCACTGGCAAGCCTTTTTCTCTACCGAAGCAACGTTTAATAGAACGTTGTCCCTTCACCAGCTCGAGTAAGCAAACCATCACATGGCGCGTAACGATCGCCATACTTCGATGCAAACTCATTCATTTTCTCTACGAGCTCTTTAATGCCAAATTGGTCCATGTAACGGAACGGACCACCCAAGAACGGTGGGAAACCAATACCAAATATCGCGCCAATATCACCGTCACGTGGCGAGCGAATGATGCCATCATCCAAACAACGTACCGCTTCATTCAGCATTGGCAGCACACAGCGCAACGCAATATCGTTATCGCTTAGCTTAGATTCAGGGTCGAGCTTAAGCAGTTTGTAAACTGATTTGTCGACATCTTTCTTCTTGCCCTTGTAAGTGTAAAAGCCCTTACCACTCTTGCGTCCTTTACGTCCATCATTTAACAAGATATCAAACACATCCGGGCCTTTGAATCGGTCACCTAACTCATTAACCAGAATCGGCATAATTTTCGCGCCAATGTCGACACCGACTTCATCCAGTAAGGTAATCGGGCCAACAGGGAAACCAAAGTCAAGCAACGCCGTATCAATCTTTTCGATCGGTTCGTTAGCCAACAAAATATGCGCCGCTTCGTTCATGTATGGAGCAAGAATGCGGTTCACGTAAAAGCCCGCTTTGTCTTTCACTACGATCGGGGTTTTACCTTGCTTCTTAGCAAGTGCAACAACTGTTGAAACGGTTTCATCTGACGTCGTTTCATGCGGAATCACTTCCACCAAAGGCATTTTTTCTACTGGGCTGAAGTAATGCAAACCAACTACGTTTTCTGGACGCTCTGCTTTTTCTGCAATTTTGTGGATAGGCAACGAAGAAGTATTGGTCGCAAAGATAGTTTCTGTCTTAGCGTTCGCTTCAATGTCCGCCACCATTTTTTGCTTAAGATCTAAGTCTTCAAAAACGGCTTCAATTACGACATCAATATGATTAAAACTGGTAAAATCGACACCACCAGACAGTTGCAGCATTTTCGCTTGCAGATCGGCCTTGGATAGAATGCGACGTTTACGCTGTTTCTCAAATAACTTGTAGTTGTAGTTGAGCGCATTTAAAACGCCATCGTTGCTGACGTCTTTGATGCGAACAGGTACTTTTGCTTTTGCAACAGACACATGGCTGATTCCGGCGCCCATCAGACCACCACCAAGCACACCAACTTTATGAACTGGTGCTGGTTTCGCATCCGTGCCATTTTCTTTCTTCATTTCTGTTGTGGCAAAGAAGATCGAACGGAGCGCTTTTGACTCTGAGCTCATCACAAGCTCACCGAAGCGCTTCGCTTCAAGTTCTTGACCTTTAGCGAAGCCTTTCTCTAAGCCATGTTGAATAACTTCTAGAATTGCAACCGTTGCTGGATAGTTACCGCGAGTTTTTTGATTCGTTTTCTTCGCAGCTTGCTCAAATACAAACTTGCGCCCTAGCCCGCTACCAGACATCACCTTTTCTTTCGTCGATAGCTTTTTCGTGCCCTTGTTTTTACCTTTGTCGATAAACTGTTTTGCTACGTCGAGCAAAATGGTGTCAGGCACACAGGCGTCCACAACGCCCAATTTTTTAGCTTTCTTCGCACGAAGTTGTTTACCCGTCAGGATCAAGTCCAACGACGGTAACAGGCCAATCAAACGTGGCAGACGCTGAGTACCACCAGAACCTGGCAATAAACCAAGTTGTACTTCTGGCAGACCTAAACGCGTTTTGTCAGAATCCGTACAAACACGATAATCACATGCAAGAGCCAGTTCTAAACCACCGCCCAAACATGGGCCATGAATAGCCGCAACGACAGGATAAGGTAAGTCCGATAGCTGCTGGAACAACTCCTGACCTTGCCTTGCTAAGGCTTCCGCTTCACTTGCTGTGGTGCATGCTTCTAGCATTCGAACATCAGCACCCGCAACAAAATTGTCCGGTTTTAGGGAGTGGATGATCATCCCTTTAATACCACTGGAGTCTTTTAGCTGAGCAAAAATTTCTTTCATTTCGTCAGCAAAAGCCGCCTGCAGCGTATTCATTTTTTCATTAGGAACATCAATTGCTAACCAAGCAATATTTTGCTCATCAACCTTTAGACTAAATGCTTTTTGCTCGCTCATTACTCAACCTCCAGAATCATTGCCGCACCAAGACCACCAGCAGCACATGCGGTATTCAATGCAATACCACCGCCACGGCGTTTTAGCTCTCGTAGGGTTTGCGTCATCATACGCGCACCAGTCGCAGCAAATGGGTGACCATAAGCAATTGATCCGCCAAGCACGTTGAACTTATCCATGTCAATTTCACCAATCGCTTTTGAGCGACCAAGGTTTTCTTGAGCAAACTTATCGGAAGCAAACATCTTCACATTCGCCAATGCTTGAGCAGCAAAGGCCTCGTGCATGTCGATCAACGTCAGGTCTGACAGTTCCAAGCCTGTATTTTCAAGCACTTTCGCTGTGGCATAAGTCGGCCCCATCAGCATGTCCTTTTCCACGCCGATAGCAGAGAATGCATAACCTCGGATGTAACCAAGAATCTCCATTCCGAGCTCTTTCGCTTTACCTTCTCGCATCAACATCACTGCCGCACCACCATCAGTCAATGGCGTACTGTTCGCAGCCGTAACACTGCCATACTGACGATCAAACGCAGGTCGCAATTTCGCGTATCCCTCAACCGTTGAGTCATGACGGATATTGTTGTCTTCCGAAATCCACTTTTTGTATGGTTCAGGGAAAGCCGTCATCACTTCATCTTGGATTTTTCCTTCTTTCCAAGCTTGAGAAGCCAGCGTATGAGAACGATGTGCAAGCGCATCCTGTTCTGCGCGAGAAATACCATGTGTTTTAGCCATTTGCTCTGCAGTTTGTCCCATGGATAAACCCGTAGAGTACTCTGCTACTGCTGGTGGCACTGGCATCAGGTCTTTAAAGCTCAAGTTTTTGAGGATACTAAGCTTCTGACCCATTGTTTTTGTCTTACTAAGAGCAAGCAGATTAGCAGCCAATTTCTTTGATACGCCAATAGGCAGGACGGAAGAAGAGTCTGCACCGCCAGCAATACCAATATCGATGGTTCCCGCCATGATGCTTTCTGCGACATTAACCGCCGCTTGAAAACTCGTCGCACACGCTCGAGTCACACTGTAAGCATCAGTATGGATGTTCATACCGGTGCCTAACACGATTTCTCGTGCGATGTTTGGCGCTTCAGGCATTTGTACTACTTGTCCAAATACCACTTGTTCGATTAGCTTCGGATCAATATCTGTTCGAGCAAGCATTTCGCTTACTACCATTTTCCCTAAATCGACCGCTGGCACTTGGCTTAATTCCGTGCTTTGACGAGCAAAGGGAGTTCGAAGCCCCGCGACAATAGCGACACGCTCACCATTGCGTGTTTTTACTTCCTGCTTGCCCATTGTTTCTCCTTAAATACAAGAGGTCTGACCTGATGCATTGTAATGAATTTGTTAAATTTATCAAACGTGCGTTTAAATAAACGTGAAGCAAGTAGTTCAATTACTCTACTTCTTTGATTCTTATGCGATTACTAATGGTTAACTATAGAGAGTTAAAACGGTAAGAGGTATACGGAAAGTAAAATCGAAGCAAAAAAAAACCACACATAACTGTGTGGTCGGAATATCTATAAAACAATTAACTTACGCCAATTGAAAAGTAATCAGTTTCCTGATTAGGAGAAAGTAAAGTCAGCCTTCAAAAGGAAGTGTCATCTTGCTCAACATGTTAGTCGCAATGACTAACGAGATGACAAGGTGTACTATAACCCCTTCACTGCTTGATATTTTGAAATAGATCAATTTTATAGTGATTTTACGAGTTTTAAGCTCACCTAAAGCGATTATTGATTCAAAACAATTCAAGAATCCACCATCAGAAGTCCCTTTTAATGCTCCATCGAGTGAACTTATCCAAGCCATTGATTACTAATGATGATATTGTTAACAATATATATCAATTCGTGTTCGATGATATCTGACATTTGCGTATACACTTTTAGGTAACCACATGGCTTATTGTGTCAAAGGGGTTGCATGACAAATCCTGCAACCAAAACCGCTAAGCGATGAAGCAAATAAAGTCATGCTCAGAACAAATAAGAAACTCACAGAGCGAGGATGGAGGCTCCTGTGGCCATATTAAAAATGTTTGGAAAGAAAAATTCCAACAGTCCGGTCAACTCTGATATGGACAAGCAAAGAAAATACGAAGCGCTCGTCCGAGGGTATCATCGTGACTTGTACCGCTACGCATATTGGTTGTGCAAAGATAAAGCGGTCGCGGAAGATTTAGTTCAGGAAACCTGTCTTAGAGCTTGGAAGTCACTCGATAGCCTCCAGGACGAAAAAGCTGCCAAGTCTTGGCTCATCACAATATTGAGACGAGAAAATGCGCGCCGCTTCGAACGTAAACAATTTGATTTAGTTGATATCGATGATTACGGCAATGATGCTAAAGTCAGCGATGACTCACATCATCAGCAAGAATGGCTGCAGGCACAGATCATGAAGCTCGATGTTGAATACCGTGAGCCTTTATTTCTCCAAGTTGTCGGTGGTTTCAGTGGAGAAGAAATTGGCGACATTCTTGATTTAAATAAAAACACAGTGATGACTCGACTATTTCGCGCTCGTAATCAACTTAAAGAGATGTTGGATTCTCAAGATACCAAGAGAGGACAAAAGAATGGATGATTTAGAATTTCGTCGTCGTATTTTGTCGGATCCAAAACAAAAGGATGAAGAGATTCTGCAAGCTTTAGCTGGTAGCGACGCCAACAATAAGTTTGTTGATGACGTTTTGGATCTCGATGTAAAAATTAAACAAGCCATGAATGTGGATGTACCCGAAGATCTCGCAGATAAGATTTTATTTAGCCAGACGTCGAGTGCACTTGATGAAGAGAAGGTCGTCAGACCAAACTTTGTCCGCAAAGCAATGGCACTTGCCGCTTCTATTGCGTTCACCGCAGGGTTATTAGTTGGTCAAGTAAACTGGGGAAATGTTTTGGTGTCTCCAGCACAAGCCAGTTTAGCGGATACCGCGATGAAACACGTAATTCATGAAGAACCGTTTGTTCGTCATCTTGATGAGGATGTACCGAGCTCGCAAATTAATGCGAAAATGTCGCCATTTCATTACCAGTTTAGTGAAAACTTTCCATATCACGTTTACTACCTAAACCACTGCGGTTTTGGTGAATCCAATGCGGTGCATATGGTGTTCCAAGGTCCAAAAGGTAAAGTAACGTTATTTATTACTGGTATTCCAAGCGAACAAAGTACCGACTTTAATAAGGATGGCATGACCGGAATCGTTCAGCCCGTTGGGAGTTCAAGCCTGATTTTAGTCGGGGAAGAAGGTGAAAATATTGATGCTATCGCTACGACTCTTGCATCAATGATTAAGCCGATGTAACAACTTCGACGATTTCCAGCCTTCAAAAGGTTAAATGCCGCTAAATGATCTTACTTAGCGGCATTTTTGTATAAATAGAACGCAAAACATTCACCATCGCTATACCATTTAGAGCTTAAACTCTAAATTATGCATTTTAAGTGCAATTTCCCGTCTTTTAGACATCATTTCTGCAATTTTTATTCAATTTTATCCAATGGTCGGATTTGTCCAAGCAATTATTGATACTACTATCTGCGCCACTGAGCAAAAGCTCAATTTATCGTCCAAAGAGACGAATCTAATAAGGAAAAACAAATGACTCAGAACACGCGTCTGTTTAAAAAGACTCTCCTAGCAGTAACGGTAGCTTTTGCCTCAGGTCAATCGATGGCAGCGGGTTTCCAAATCAACGCTCAATCAGCAACTGGCATCGGCCGTGCATTTGCTGGTGATGCAGTAATCGCAGATAATGCAGCAGTAATGGCTCGTAACCCAGCAGCAATGGCTCTGTTTGATAAAATGGAACTGTCGCTAGGTTTCGAAAGCATTACTTCAATGATTGAAGTGAAAGATGCGAAATATTGTGGTTCAACGTGCCAAGTAGCACCAACACTGTTCAAGCCTGTCGACTCAAACTATGACGACGCTGGCGATACTTCTATTGCACCGAACATTCATCTAATCGTTCCTGTAAATGACAAGTTTGCATGGGGCGTAAACGCATACTCTAATTTCGGTACTAAAACAGAATTCGACAATAGCTTTGCGGCAAAAGAATATGGCGGCTTAACTGATGTTAAGAGCGTAAACTTTGGCCTTGCAGGTTCTTACCGTCTCAATGAACAATGGAGCTTTGGTGCTGGTTTAGATTTAATCTACGGCCAAGGTACAATGAAGCGTGAACATGCTGCAATAGGCACACTCGTCGATGTAGACGAAGCTGATGGTTGGGCTGTAGGTTTCAATGTTGGTACTGTGTACGAGCTAGATGAAAACAATCGATTTGGTCTTGCATACCGTCATAGTCCAGAAATGGAAGCAAAAGACGATAAAGGTCAAAAAATCACACTACCTTTACCAGATATGGCCGAGTTCTCCGGCTTCCACAAAATTCAAGACACTAAGTTTGCTGTACACTACAGCATCCAATACATTGGCTGGGAAACTTTCGATCAAATTGAATTCTCTAACTTAAAAGGCTCTCCTCTTGGCTCATCGTACGATAAACAGTACCAGTGGCAAGATGGTTGGCACTACTCGATTGGTGGTACATATTACCTAAGTAATAACTGGACACTTCGTGCTGGTTACATGTACGACACGAGCGCCCAAGCTGACTTAACGTCTGTTTCCGTTCCTGACTCAGATCGCCAATGGTTCTCTACCGGCTTTACTTATCACATTGATAGTAAATCAAATGTCGACTTTGGCTTTACGTACCTAATGGGTAAAGATGTTGAGGTAAATGAATCAACACCTAACCCAATGTACAACCCAAGTGACGCTCAAAGCCCTCAAAATATCTCGAGCTTGTCAGCAACAACACGCGCTGATGCTATTCTATTCGGCTTACAATACAGCCGTAGCTTCTAAACGCTTCGCTGTTAGTTAGTAGAAAAATACTTTATATAAAAGGCTGGATTTCCAGCCTTTTTTCATATCTGCGATTTATTGCCCACTCAATTTGAGTGAACACGTGTATCTAAATCTCACAATTAGGACGCACAGCTGTTCGCTGAATTCCGTTTACAAGCCTTTCACAGTTAGATTATTAAACCGCACAAATAACATTTAAAAGCATAATATTCCAAATGACCACTTACGCTGGATTTTCATTTCTAAAGTAAAAACTCTACCTTTAAACTTTTGTCCCACGTTATAAACAAATCAGCGAACATTCGAATGAAAACCAACAAGACTCTTCTATCAACAGCAGTGGCATTAAGCCTACTTGGCGCAACGGGCATGGCTAACGCAGCAGGTTTCCAACTTGCTGAATATTCTGCAACAGGCCTAGGTCGAGCATATGCTGGTGAAGCTGCAATGGCTGACAACGCAAGTGCACAATGGCGTAACCCAGCAATGCTAACTTATTTGGAAGGCACTCAAGTGTCCGTTGGTGCAATCTATGTGAACCCAAATATTGATATTGAAGGTGATGTAAACTTCCACGGTAGCACTTCTTCTGCATCTTCAGATGACTTCGCACATGATGCAATCATTCCAAACTTCTACCTATCACACCAATATAATGAGAAATTCGCGATTGGTTTGGCATTTGGCACCAACTACGGCATGGAAACCGATTTAGGTAAAGGCTTTGGTGCCTCGCACTTCGGTAACGAAGCAAGCGTAACGACAATGGAAGCGAACTTGAACGCAGCTTACAAAGTCAATGAATCAATCAGCGTTGGTGGTGGTATCCGTTACATCATCGGCGAAGGCAGCTTTGGCGCAGCAGCTCCTAAGAATAACGTTGTAGGGTTAAACCCTGAAACTAATCAACCAATCAGTGTTCCTCAAGGTACCGCTCTAAAATACATGGAAGGTGACGATACCGCTTGGGGCTGGCAAGTTGGTACAGCATGGCAGATCAATGAAAATAACCGTATCGGATTCGCGTACAAATCTGAAGTTGAACTGAAGCTTGAAGGCCATGCTGAAGGTCTTGGTTTTGGCTTCGGTACTTCTGAACGCGACAACGGCTACATGTATCTAAACCTGCCTGCAACGGCTGAGTTGGCAAGCTTCCACCAAGTAACAGACCAACTTGCATTACACGCAAGCGTTAACTGGACGGATTGGAGCTCTTTCGAGAAATTGGAAGCACGTCTAGATACTGCTGGCACGCATATGGTTAAAGTAGAAAACTGGGAAGACAACTATCGCTTTGCTGTTGGTGCCACTTACCAGCTTGATCCTAAGCTAGCGCTACGCACTGGTATTGCATACGATACTTCAGCAGTAAGCGACAAAAACCGTACGATCACTATTCCAGAAACTGACCGCACTTGGCTAAGTATTGGCGCAACGTACGATTGGACGAAAGACTTCAGCCTAGACGCTGGCTTCACCTATATTTTTGCGAAAGACGCACCAATCGTTGAGTCTCGTGGTTACAAGTCAGACGACACTGCAGAACAAGTCGGTGGCCAATTCGTAGGCGAAACTACGGGTAATGTTTGGCTAATCGGTGTTCAAGCAAACTACCGTTTCTAACCAAGCTGCAAAATACAAAAAAGGCTTAGCATCAGCTAAGCCTTTTTTCATTTCTCTATTGTGAAGAACAACGCTTAAAAGTCTTCTAGGTATTCGTCTAAATACTCTTCTTCTTCGATGTTAACTTCTTCTACCGTTTCAACTTCTGCTTTAAAGTTTTGACGCTGGATATAAACATCGCGAGTTAGAATATATGGATCCGGCGACGAGTCTAGCTGCGCTTCTTGCGGTACTAATAAAGCACGCTTCTCCATTCCTTCAAACGCCCACTTACCCAAACTCGCCCAGAAGTTGAGATAAGAGAGGGGTAAATACGTACTATCTACGGTATCTGTCACTTCACGTAAGGTATACGGACCATAACCTGGAACCATGAAGTAAGGACCATTTCCAACACCATAGTGGCCTACCGCATCACTGAACGCTTTCTCGTCGTACTTCGTAATACCCGCGGCACTTGCAATATCGAATAAACCGAAAATACCGAACGTCGAGTTAATCCAAAAACGGTTAAAGTGGTCCACGGCTTTCGTACCATTACCCATGATTAAGTTATTAACCATGCTTGCTGGCTCATCTAAGTTCGATAAGAAGTTAGCGATACCAGAACGAATAGGAACTGGCGTGTATTCTACATACGCAAGTGATACAGGACGAACCAAATACGGATCTAAATATTCGTAGTTGAGTTCCCACATGGTTCGGTTAAAGCCTTCCAACGGGTCATACACATCAGAAGTCGTTTGATTTGTTTCTTGTCCTGTTACTGCTTCATCAGGCGCACTTGAACAGCCAACCAGTCCAACGGCTAACAGCAACAAGAAGGTAGATTTACCCTTGTTATACATTTTATTTTCCATAACGACTATTAATGTACCTAAGTCACCCCGATTAACCATTGTACGTATGTTGAGCAGGATACATAGTAAAGATGACTCAGATATGGGAATAAATAAAGGCCAGCAATCGCTGGCCTTCGGTATTCTACTCGATCGTTTAGAGTCATACCACTAAAGGCAACTGACTCTACCTCGTTGTCATGTTTCAGAGACAGATGTTAACAATTAATACTGCTGATCAATGGTCACTTCTACTGGTGCGCCAAATTCAACGACGTCACTTTCTCCGTGCCAATCTTGATCACGCGTTGCTACGTTACCGTCAGAATCTACACGCACACGGACGATTAGCTTATCGAGTGAAGATAACTTTTGCCCTTGCATCATGGCATTGCCATCATCTAATACGACTGTGCGAGGGAAAGTACCTAGCGGATAACGAGCAGCAGCCACAGGCATCGGGGAGCCATCTGAACGGTGTACTGACACAATCAGAACTGCGTTTGGATCCAACCGAGCATTTGGTGCCACATTAATTGTCACTGCTACACTCTTATCCGGTGAAACCGCTTCGCCCATTTGCTTACGAGCACTCTCAATACTGCGTGACAACATCTCGTAGCGGCTATCTTCTGGACCAATCATTTGCTGCATGATTCCCCAATACTTGATGGCTGCCGGGAAGTCTTGACGCTCAAACGCATCGAACGCTAACAAAGAAAACACACGCAGGTCGACATAGTCTTGCTGCATCAGCTTGCCGAGTAATGAGCGAGCCGTCGCTTGATCCATTTCCTCTTGAGACAGCATCAGAGCTTGTGCATAACCCAACATCACATCAGGATCTTTGGGCTCTAGGCGGTATGATTTTTCCATCGCATCGATAGCCGTGGTGACATCACGATTTGCTAACGCAATACGACCTAGCAGTAACCAACCTGTCGAGTCTTCCGGCTGGTAATGTAAGCGAGTTCGAAGGGCAAGGGTCAAATCCGCCATTTCATCGTCACTCAGCGGCTCAGAAGAAGCCGACATCAGCTTTTTCGATAACTCAGGTAGATTTGCAGACACTTCTTGCCATTGAACAATATCGTCTGACGCGCCAAATTTATAATACAAACCATAGCTCAGCACCACCGTCAGAATTACCGATGGAACTAAAACCGCGATTGGAGAAACCTTGGTTTCTTTTTGCGCTTTATCACCAGGGATATCGTCAAGCAGTGATTGCTTTAGATCAGAAATCAGTTCGTCTTCACTTTCAACCAGACCTTCGTCAGTTTCTTCTGCAAGCTCAGATAGTCGGTCTTTATAAAATGCCTTGTTGAGCTCATCGCGTAACACATCATCATTGTTCGCTTTTTGTTTAATCAGCGGCAAAGCCACCAGCGCACAAGCAATAAGCGTGAGAGCAACGGTGGAAATCCAAAATAGTGTCATTACTTCTTATCTCCGTTGTTCTCTTCTTCAAGCAATGCTTTTAAACGAGCTTCTTTTTGCTCATCCCATTGCTCGTCACTGCTCGCTTTTGCCTTAACTTTAGATTTACGGCTACGCAGTACAATCAAACCAAAACCACCCAGTACTACAGCGAGTGGCCCTAGCCACAAAATCGCAGTCGCGACCGTAAATGGTGGGTTGTAAGTCACGAAGTTACCGTAACGGGCGATCATGTAATCAACAATCTCATCTTTGGACTTACCTTCTTTGGTCATTTCGTACACCTTATGGCGTAAGTCCTGAGCAAGTTCAGCGTTAGAATCCGAGATCGTGTTGTTCTGACATTTAGGGCAACGGAGCGTATGGCTTAACTCTTTGAACTGCTGTTCTTGTTCCAAATTATCAAACTCGTACACTTCAATGGCCGCATGAGCAGCAAGAGATAATGTCATCGCAGCAAAAACGGCAAGAATTAGCTTTCTCATTGCTTCGCCTCCTCAACCAATTTGTTGTAAAGCGGCTCCAGTGTTTCTGACCAATTACGTGGGTTTACATCCCCTACATGGCGATAGCGAATCACACCATTTGCATCAATAATGAATGTTTCTGGAGCACCATAAACGCCAAGGTCAAGGCCAAGCATACCGCTGCCATCAAATAGGCTGATCAAGTACGGGTTGCCGAGATCATTCAGCCAACCTATTGCTTTATTACGATCATCTTTGTAATTCATACCGATGATCTTAACGCCCTTACCCGCCAATTCGTTTAGGTATTTATGCTCTGCATAACACGTTGGGCACCACGTTGCCCAAACGTTCAAGAGCAACGGTTCACCTTTAAAAATTGATTGGTCGTACTGTTTTCCAGGCTCAGCCAGGTCTTCTAAATGAAATTCAGGAACTGGCTTGCCAACCAAAACCGACTCCAATTTAGTTGGATCATCGCCCTCTTGGTTACGCATTAATTGGGTTGCGAAAATGCCCGCTAGAATCATGAAAGCGACAAGCGGAATAAATAAGATTTTCTTATTCATGTTATGCCTCCTGCTCTTTTGACTTCGCGTTTTTCTTCGGCGATTTACGGAAGCGGTAGCGTTTATCAGAAATCGCTAGTGCGCCGCCTAATGCCATAATCAAAGAGCCAGCCCAAATCCAACGAACGAACGGTTTATAGTAAATACGAACAGCCCAAGATCGGTTGTCGTCTAAGCGTTCACCCATTGCAATGTATAGGTCGCGGCTAATACCACGGTCAATGGCTGCTTCAGTCATCATAGACTTAGCCGTACGGTAGAAGCGCTTCTCTGCGTGAAGCGTATTCACGTATTTGCCATCATGTGTGATCTCAAAGTCTGCGATGTAGCCATCGTAGTTTGGACCATCTTTATCACGCAAGCCTGAGAAGTAGAAATCATAACCTTGAATTTGAAAGTGTTCGCCAGGTGCTAAACGTACATCTCGCTCGATGCTGTAGTTCTGTACCATCGCAATACCGATAACAGATACCGCCAGACCAACATGACCCAACATCATTGCCCAGTGGCTACGTTGCAGCTTGCGAACACCTTCACTAAAGCTATGACGGTGCGTTGCGCGCTCGTACAGTTCAAAGCCATGCATCGCAATAATCCAAATCGCCATCACCCAACCAATGTAAGCCATGGTTGAGAAGAAATCGGCAAACAGGTACACGCATAGCGCGGCCAAGGCGAAAGCAAGCACACCTGAAACGAGCATTGGTTTCACAAGTTTAGATAAATTGTCTCGCTTCCAGCGAATAAGAGGACCAATACCAAGCAGAAAAGCAAATGGCATCATTAACCACGCAAATAGCATGTCAAAGAATGGCGCACCGATAGAGACCGACCCCAAACCAAGCTGCTTGTGTACGAGCGGCAACAGTGTCCCCACTAACACCACAACAAGAGCGGCGATAAGTAATACGTTGTTGGCTAAGAGCGCATTTTCACGTGAGACTAAGTCGAAGTTACCTCGTACACGCACTGCTGCCCCTTTTACGGCAAACAGCAATAAAGAGCCGCCGATAACGAAAACGAGGAAGCCTAGAATAAACATACCGCGCGACGGGTCAGACGCGAACGCGTGCACCGATACTAAAATACCGGAACGGACTAAGAAGGTGCCCAACAAACTCAACGAAAATGCAGAGATTGCCAATAGTACCGTCCACGCTTTAAATGTGCCGCGTTTTTCTGTCACGGCAAGAGAGTGCATT
Organism: Vibrio sp. Vb1026; assembly: GCF_033338745.1. Lineage (NCBI taxonomy): Bacteria > Pseudomonadati > Pseudomonadota > Gammaproteobacteria > Vibrionales > Vibrionaceae > Vibrio > Vibrio sp. Vb1026. The sequence continues at coordinate 40,538 of NZ_JAWOTH010000003.1, read as the reverse complement.
AATGCGGTACCCGCTAACCAAGGCATGAATGATGCGTTTTCTACTGGGTCCCAGAACCACCAGCCACCCCAGCCAAGTTCGTAGTAAGCCCACCAAGAACCTAGTGCGATACCAAGTGTTAAAAATACCCATGCTGCGGTTGTCCAAGGACGAGACCAACGAGCCCAAGCCGTGTCAAGGCGTCCGGTCATTAGGGATGCGATCGCAAAAGAGAACGCAACCGAGAAACCAACATAGCCCATGTAAAGCATTGGCGGGTGAACAATTAAACCAGGGTCTTGAAGCAGAGGGTTCAAGTCACGTCCGTCAACCGGGAAGAACGGTAACGTACGTAGGAATGGATTTGACGTTAGGATGATAAACAGTAGGAAACCCACTGAGATCATGCCCATAACAGCAAGTACACGTGCAACCGACTCTTGCGGCATACCACGACTAAACGTCGCTACAGCGACAGTCCAAGCAGCTTGGATTAAAACCCATAGCAACAGTGAACCTTCGTGCGCACCCCATACTGCGGTTAAACGGTAGTACCAAGGAAGCTGACTATTCGAGTTGCTCGCTACATACTGTAACGTGAAGTCGTTGGTATAAAATCCCCAACATAAAATGGCGAAAGAGAACAACAGCATCAGGAACATAGACCAAGATAGCGGTCGCGCTGTGTTCATGAGCATGGTGTTATTATTCGATGCTCCCCACAATGGCAATACGCTCAACAACACTGCCATTGCAAGCGAAAGAATGAGAGCAAAGTGACCGATTTCAGCAATCATTGGCCGCTTCCTTGTTTCTGTTCGGTGCTGTATTGAAGCGGTTCATGCGTTTTCTTCATCGCTTCTGCAATTTCTGGTGGCATGTATTCTTCATCGTGCTTCGCTAGGACCTCAAATGCCTCAACTGTCGTGGCATCTTTCAGTACACCTTGAGCAACAATCCCCTGCCCTTCACGGAACAAGTCAGGAAGAATACCGTCATAGGTAATCGTCACTTTCGGACCGACATCGTGCAGGTCAAAACTCACTTTCAAAGAATTAGGATCTCGACGAACTGAGCCCACAACCACCATTCCACCGATACGCAGACGCTGGCCTACTTCTGGCTTGGTGCCATCTGGCTTACCATTAACCAATTCCGTTGGAGTGTAGAAAAGGTCCATATTTTGGTTAAGCGCATAAAGTATCAAACCAATGGTGGCACTAATACCGATAAAGATCGCTAGTACAATACCTAGCCTCTTTTTACGTCTCGGGTTCATAAGGTGTTCTCCATGTTCTTCGCTGCGTCGATACGAGCTTGACGGTCAATTTTTGCTTTCACTTCTTTCAATAATGCATCACCGCGGCGAAGGCTAGTGATCAGAAGAATCAGCATGGATAAGAAAGTAATACCAAACGCACTCCATACGTATGATGCGTAGCCACCCATGGCAAAAAAGTCGCTCAGAGATTCAAAATGCATAATCAGTTACCTCACTGAGTTTGTTCTGTTGCGAGTTTGCGCACCCAAGGGCGGTGACTTTCTTTACTGATGATTTCGTTACGAAAACGGACCATCGTCACGGCACCAAAGAAGAACGCAAAGCCAAAGATGTTCAGCAATAACGGCCAAAGCATGTCGGATGAAATAGAAGGTTGTTCAAATTTCGTGATCGTCGCACCTTGATGAAGCGTGTTCCACCATTCCACGGAAAAGTGAATGATAGGTAGGTTTACTACGCCTACGATCGCTAAGATACCAGCGGCTTTTGCAGCGGTTTTTTGATCGTCAAACGCATGGTAGAGCGCAATCACACCAAGGTAGAGAAATAGCAGAATCAATTCAGATGTAAGACGGGCATCCCATACCCACCAAGTGCCCCACATAGGCTTGCCCCAAACAGCACCTGTAAGTAGAGCAATAAAAGTAAATACTGCACCAATCGGAGCCATCGCAAGTGCCGCCATATCAGATAGGCGAACTTGCCATACTAGGCCAATAAATGCAGCGATCGCCATCGACATATAAACGCCCATAGACCAAATAGCTGATGGGACATGAATGTAGATGATTCGGAAACTGTCACCTTGTTGGTAATCTGAAGGCGCAAATGCAAGCCCCCAAACCGTACCAACCGATAAGCATACGAGGGCCAATACAGAAAACCAAGGCAGAAACTTACCACTCAAACGATAAGCTGCTTCTGGCTTGGCATAAGGATGTAGCCATTTCCACATGTTTTGTTCTCACTCTTACTTCAGGGACACTGTCTAAAGGGTTGAGACCGTAGCAGTGCTTTAATAATAATTCTTTGATCAAGCGCCGCTTCATTGGCACTTTATTGAGTTAGTTAACACTAACTCGTAATGCGGCACTGATGGCAAAAGGCGTTAATGTCATCGCCCCCATTAGCATCGCACCTAAAATCGCTAGTTGACCGTTATACGCCATACCGAGTGCGGCAGCATCAATTGCCGATGTTGCGAAAATCAAAATTGGGATGTAGAGCGGAAGAATAAGCAAACTCAAAAGAACGCCACCCTTTTGCAACCCAACAGTCAACGCCACACCAATGGCGCCAATAAAACTTAGTGTTGGTGTACCGATCATCAAGGTTAATACAACCGATAGCCAAGTATTGAAGTCGAGCGAAAGTAAAACCGCCAATAATGGGCTAATTAAAATCAGAGGTAACCCTGTTAACAACCAATGTGCTATGACCTTTGAAACCACTACAAGTTGCAATGGAATCGGCATTAGCATCATTTGTTCTAGTGCACCGTCTTGAAAATCATCACGAAATAGACGCTCTAATGATAATAAGGCGGACAGCAATGCGGCAACCCAAACGATGCCCGCTGCAATACGTGCTAACAAATTAGGTTCTGGTCCAATACTCAGAGGAAAGAGAGTAATGACAATAATAAAGAACCACAGCGGGTTCAGAATGTCTGCCTGACGGCGAAATGCGATTAGGAGCTCACGACGAATGATGGTGGTCATCGAGGAAATCATATCAGTCACCCAGCTTTATTTTTCTAAGTTTCGGGCTGTCCGCAAACATATCTTGATGCGTCGTCAAGACAACAATACCGCCATTATCAGCATGACTTGCGAACAAAGATTCAAGCACCTTGACGCCTTGCTTATCAATGGCAGTCAACGGCTCATCTAAAATCCATAAAATTTGCTTACTGAGCCATAACCTTGCCAATGCGACTCGTCGTTGCTGACCTGCGGAAAGTTGTGCTACAGGTACATCTTCTCGACCAGCTAATCCTACTTGAGTCAAAGCGATGAAGATTTCTTCGTCTGAAGAGCGATTATTTTGAATAGATTGATAAAAACGTAAGTTTTCTAATGCGGTAAGCTCTCGTTTCACTCCTGTTTGATGTCCTAAGAAAAGCAGATCTTGATGGAAAACATCACGAGATTTTTCAACCTCTTCGCCTTTCCATTTAATGACACCTTCTTCTCTATCACCTAACCCTGTCACAATCCGTAGCAATGTAGTTTTACCAGTACCATTACGCCCTTCGATCTGGACCAATTCACCAGGCTTAATTTCAAACTGCAGGTTTTCAAACAGAACCCTTTCATCACGGATTGCTGTCAGGTTAGACACTTCTAACATAGAGCTTCAACTAAAAAATGAACGAGCCGCTATATTAGCACAGCTTAGTTATGACAAAACAGGATAAGAGGGCTAGGTTACATGTAAGTTCATGTATTTTTGTTAATTAATCATCACACTTTAATAAAATTAACTATAAGTAGTTATAAGCGCTCATTTTGAATTTGAGAGGCCAGAACTAAGAGCAAGATCGACTGAAGGTTGTCTAGGGTTGTATTTAAGAAGAGCATTAGCGGCTAAAAACAAAAAAAGAGGCGTAATAACGCCTCTTTTTTATCGCTTGATAACCTTTAGCGTCGACGACGTCCACGCGCTGGATATTCTGCGTCATCTGATGGCTGACCACTTAATGGTGGAATCTTCTCTTTCCCCGCCAGTTTCTTCTGCAGTGAAAGCATCAACTCAGCTTCGGCTTTTGGTAGTTCGCACTCTTCAATCAGCTCGTTGATATCAGCGCCAAGCTGTACCATTTTAGAAGCACGACTATACAAGCGACCATCAGTATCAGCGTGTTCGAGTTCGCGAATTCTCTCGTTTAAGTGCTGAATAATGTCTTGTTGCTCCGTCACTTTTTGTCCAAGACCAACGACAACCGAGCGCACTTCGAGTAACTGCTTACTCAACTTTTGCACTTCTTTATCTGCGTGTCGAGATTGAGCTCGTTGTTGGTCTAACTGCTTTTGTAACCCCGAGCGAATCCGCAGTTGCAAAACAACCAATACTAACACGATAAAAGCGACGCCACCCGCAAGGAATGGAGCAGATAAAAGAGTCTCTTCAGCCATCATCATTCAGCCATTAAAGGTGAGCCATCTCGTCCCACTCGTCATCTGTTAGCAGCTTGTTCAAATCCACAAGGATAAGAAGCTTGCCGTCACGGTTGCTCACACCCTGGATGAACTTCGCACTCTCGTCGGTACCAACTGAAGGCGTCGTATCAATTTCAGAAGAACGCAGATAAACGACTTCTGCCACGCTATCTACTAAGATACCAATCACTTGACGCTCAGACTCGATCACAATAATACGAGTGTTGTCGGTGACTTCGCCTTCCATCAGGCCAAAACGTGAACGTGTATCGATAACAGTAACTACATTACCGCGTAGGTTGATGATACCAAGTACATAATCTGGTGCACCTGGAACAGGGGCAATTTCAGTATAACGAAGTACTTCACGAACTTGCATTACGTTGATGCCGTACGTTTCTTCTTCTAGCTGGAACGTCACCCACTGAAGAACTTCGTCATTCGATGCATCTTTCTTCACTTCTACTTCAAAAGCTTGAGACATAGTTAATCCTCGTTAATGTCGTTCCCGACTTAAATCTAATTCAGTGATTTGACATCTAAACCGGCGTTTAGCATGTCAATGAGCGCCTGGACATGAATTAAGGCACACATTTTTTCTTTTACCATGCCCGCTAGCCAAGGGCGTTTACCCGCCTGCTCACGCCAGCGAACCTTGTCGATATTAAGCGTTTCAGTCCCCATTAATTGGTTACTGGCCAACCCCCACATGCTCTCACCAAGCATGACGACATATTGGTAGTTATCTTTATAGCTATCATCACGAAGCTTATCTGCCATCACCCATTTCGCGGTATCGACGACATCAAACTGTTGCTCGCGATTTGTTTGTAGCCCCAAATACCAGGCGGGTTTTCCTATCAAATGGTTAAGCTCGCTAATGCGATGAATACCACCTAACTCATCAAGAGGTACAGCAAACGTGACACCATTCACATCAAAGTAAAGAACTTGGAAGTCCTCACTTCGCTTCGTGCTTTCCCAGACCGTTGGTATATCGGAATCTGCTTGTGTTTCGAGTTCAGTATCGACGTTCGATTCTATATTGATACTTTGTTCGATCACTGCGTGAGGTTCATCCACCTCTGGTTGCGCTTCCTCAAAAACTGGCTCATCAATCACCCAGTCCTGTATTTCCTCAACACCCTGAAGCTCAGGCACCTCACTAAAGGTTTGTACCTCAGGCTCAGCCGCTTTTATCTCTGCGGCAATATCAATCGTATTTTGTTCAAGAATACTATCAATATCCAACTCAGCCACTGGGTTGCTTGCTTCAAGCTGACTTAATAGCCTTTGAACATCTTCCAGGTTTGGAGCTTCCAACTCTGGCGGATATGTTTCTTGAAACTGGTACGTTTCTGGCTCCGAGTATTGTAGCTGTAATTCTGGCTCTGCAGATGATACCTCTTGAGCCAACAGGTCAAGGTCTTCCTCAAGAGTCGTTATTTCAGTTTCATCATCCAGTAATGCATTAAAGTAGTCATCAAGTGCTTGTTCACTGGACAGCACATCATTACTGCTCATCGAACGCCAACCTCTCCAGGTAAATCAGTAGCTGTTTATAGGCAAACACACCACGGCTACCAGATGCAAAATGCGAAGCTGGCAAGTGCTTTAAACTGGCATCGCGGAACTTGGTATCAATAGGCACCGCTGAGGTCCACACTTGATTTGGGTAATCTTTTTTCAGTTGCATCAATGTCTGCAATGACGCTTTCGTGCGCTTATCGTACATGGTTGGGACGATAGTCACTTTGAAACCGCCCGGGCGAGATTTTTGCATAATGGTTAGCGTACGCATCATGCGCTCTAGACCTTTCATTGCCAAAAACTCTGTTTGAACAGGAATCAAAATTCGGTCACTGGCTGCCAACGCGTTCACCATCATCACGCCAAGGATTGGCGGACAATCAATCAACACATAGTCATAGTCTTGTGAGACAGTTTGCAGCGCCCGTTTTAAGATTAATCCCATACCACTGCGATTACCCATTACGCGATCAAGCGTGGCAAGGGACATATGCGCGGGAATGATATCCATTCCTTCCAGCTCTGTTTCTAAAATCAACGGCTTAACCGTCTCACGAGAAAACGTCTTCAACTGGAATAAATCAAATAGGCTCGAAGTTACTGCATCAGGATCATAACCGAGATAAGTAGTCAGTGAGGCGTGAGGATCAGTATCAACCATCAATACTCGATGGCCTTTCTGGCTCAATAAGCCCGCCAATGTCACTGTTGAGGTGGTTTTACCCACGCCTCCTTTCTGGTTAGCTACACTCCAAACAATCATGATGAATCCTAAGCTAGGCCAACTTCCACCAACATGCGTTCAGCAATGCGGTCAAGCGGTAAATCTTCTGAAGAAATGCCTGCTTTAGCAACCGCTTGGGGCATGCCATAAACAACACAACTTTCTTCATCTTGTGCCCAAATTGTTGAGCCTGAAGACTTCAACATGCGAGCGCCCTCACGACCGTCTGCACCCATGCCTGTCAACACTAAAGAGAGCACTTTGTCGCCATATACTTTTGCGGCAGAACCAAAAGTCACATCCACACATGGTTTGTAGTTCATGCGGTCGCCGCCATCAATAATGCGAAGACGAGCAGCGCCCGCTCGTCCATCTACCATCATTTGTTTCCCACCTGGTGCAAGGTATGCCACACCGGGCTGTAACACATCGCCATCTTGTGCTTCTTTCACTTGAATCTTACACAAGGTGTTCAAACGACTGGCAAACGCAGCAGTAAACGTTGCTGGCATGTGTTGAATCAATACAATCGGATGCGGATAGTTCATCGGCAAGCGCGTCAGAATTTTTTGTAGAGCAACGGGGCCACCTGTTGATGTGCCAATTGCCGTCAGTTGATACTTCTTACCAGAAGCACGGTACTTTGTCGCAGCAGGTCGAGTTGGTGTTGGAGTCACAGGTGAAGCCGTTCTTGAACCTAATGATCGAGTAGTCGTGCTGGTACTCGCTGTTGGGCGAGCGATAGGTCGACGCATGAAAGCGCGCTTCGAGGCAATCTGAATCACACGCTGTTGAAGTAATGACACCGCTTCTTCACGGTTACGCGCAATGTCCTCAAACTTTTTCGGTAAGAAGTCCAATGCGCCCGCATCTAGCGCATCAAGCGTAGCTTTCGCCCCGTCGTGGGTCAGGGACGAAAACATTAGAATTGGCGTTGGAGCAGCGGCCATAATTTCACGTACAGCTGTAATGCCATCCATCACTGGCATTTCAATATCCATCGTGATGACGTCAGGTTTGAGAGATTTGGCTTTCTCAACCGCCTCTCTGCCATTTACCGCAACGTCAATCACTTCTAGGCGCGATTCTGAGTTGATGATTTCGCTCACGCGACGTCGGAAAAAACTCGAATCATCAACGACTAGTACTTTAATCGCCATCTTATTCCTTTTAATAACGTCAGCTTTGCTTAAAGGCGTGAAGCCGCAGCATATCGCTTAAGTAAATCAGGCACATCTAGAATTAATGCAATATGGCCATCGCTAGTAATTGTCGCACCAGCCATACCTGGAGTGCCCTGTAATAGATTATCGAGTGGCTTAATAACCACTTCTTCTTGACCAATAAGCGTATCCACAACAAAACCAACGCGCTGGTTACCAATCTGTACAATCACCACGTGACCGTGACCAGTACGCTCTTGGACGCTTTGCGATTTGGATGCCAACCAGTTTTGTAAGTAAAATAGTGGGATAGATTTCTCACGCACAATGATCGTCAACTGACCATCTACCACGTTTGTACGGCTAAGATCTAAGTGGAAAATTTCACTCACCGAAGCCAGTGGTAGAGCAAACGGATGACCGCCAACACCGACCATCAGAGTCGGTAAAATCGCTAACGTTAGTGGTACTTTGATCGTAATCTTAGTGCCCTTGCCTAGCTCAGAATCGATATCGATTGAACCGTTTAAGGTATTGATCGCCGTCTTAACCACGTCCATACCCACACCACGACCAGAAATGTCAGAAATTTTATCTTTACTTGAGAAGCCAGGTGCGAAGATAAGGTTGAAGCACTCTTTATCTGTTAAACGTGCCGCCGCATCTTCATCCATCATGCCACGCTTCACCGCGATGCCACGCAGTTTGTTCGGGTCCATACCGCCACCATCATCTACGATGGATAGTTCAATATGGTCCCCTTCTTGCGATGCTGACAAAATCACTTTACCTGTGCGTGATTTGCCGGCCTTCGCGCGTGCGTCTGGCATTTCAATACCGTGATCAACCGAGTTACGTACCAAGTGAATCAACGGATCGGCCAATGCTTCTACAAGGTTCTTATCGAGATCGGTTTCTTCACCGCGCATTTCTAGCACGATGTCTTTATTTAGGTTACGAGCCAAGTCACGGACAACGCGCGGGAAACGGCCAAACACTTTCTTAATTGGCTGCATACGCGTTTTCATTACCGCGCCTTGTAGATCCGCAGTTACCACATCAAGGTTAGCGACCGCTTTGGACATCTCTTCGTTGTCGCTATTCAAACCAAGGCTTAATAGGCGGTTTCGAACCAATACGAGCTCACCCACCATGTTCATGATGGTATCAAGCGTCGAGGTATCAACACGAACGGTTGCTTCAGCCTGAGGTTTTTTAACCGCTGGTGCTTTAGCTTCTTCTTTTACGGCGACTGGTTTAGATTCTGGCTTTGGTGCTGGCGCTGTTTGAACGGGTGCTGGCTTAGCAACAGGCTCAGGTTTCGCAGGGCTTTGCTCTACGTTTGCTGAAGCAGGCTTCGTTGCCATATCCAATTCTTCTAGCGTTGGACCTTTACCTGAACCATGTAGCTCATCGAGTAACTTTTCGAACTCTTCGTCCGTCATTAAGTCACTGTCTTGATTTGATGAAGATGACACTGGAGCGGAAGGCTCTGCCGCTTTAGGTGGCTCTACTGGTACGGATGCAGCAGCCTCTGCCGTAGAAGGGCTTTTTCCTACACCGTGCAGTTCATCGAGTAAACGTTCAAACTCATCATCAGTGATATCACCACTTTCAACTGATGGTGCACTCGATTGAGGCGGTTCAGATGGCGTTGTAGGTGTCGCAGACATTGAGTTGCCTGGCGCTGAACCTTTACCATGAAGCTCATCCAATAGCTTTTCGAATTCGTCTTGGGTAATTTCATCAACAGAGCCGACACTTGATGGTGCTGACGGTGCAGCAGGTTCTTCGATGATAGGCTCGGGAATAATAGGTTCTGGAGTAGCCACTGGTTCTTCAACTACGGTTGCCGCTACTTCATCTTCTGACTCAGGTTTGCATAGACGATGAAGTTCTTCAAGAAGCTCAGGGTCCGCAGCTTCTAACGGCTCACGATCTTGAACAGCCTGGAACTGGGTATTAACCGTATCCAAGGCTTTTAGCATCGTATCCATTAAGTTTTGCGTTACCGTGCGTTGACCGTTTCGTAAAACGTCGAACACGTTCTCCGCACCATGACAAGTATCGACTAGCTCTGCCAATGAAAGGAAGCCGGCACCGCCTTTTACGGTATGAAACCCGCGGAAAATAGCATTAAGTAAGTCTTTGTCTTCTGGGTTATTTTCCAATTCAACCAACTGCTCAGAAAGCAGCTCGAGAATTTCCCCAGCCTCAATGAGAAAGTCCTGAAGAATATCTTCGTCTAAATCGTAGCTCATACGTTACCTTTAAAATCCAAGACTGGACAACAAGTCATCGACTTCGTCCTGCGATGAAACCGCATCTTCTCTCAGTTCTGGATGAAGAATCGGGCCTTCGGCTTCGCTTGTTTGTGTATTCTTTTTATCTGCCGGTTCTGACAAAACTTGAATGTGTTCTTCAAGTTTATTTCCAGAGAATACGGTTAGGATTTCCACTAAGCGGCCTTCAACTTCATTAACCAACGTAATTACGCGGCGAATGATTTGGCCAGTTAGGTCTTGGAAGTCTTGCGCCATGAGAATTTCGGTCAATTGGCCGCGCAATTCAGTGCTGTCACCTTCGACTTGCACTAATAGCCCGTCAATTCGGTGGCACAGTGCTTTAAATTCGCTTAATTCTATGCGCCCGTGCATGAGTTCATTCCATTGAGGACGAACTTTTAGAAGGCAATCATGCAGGTTATCAGCGATAGGAAGGCAGCAGTCGACCGCATCCATTGTTTTGTTGGCTGCAAGCTCTGTCTTCTCGATCACATAATTGAGACGATCCCTAGCGTTAGGGATTTCGTCTTTCGCAATTTCGGTCATGCGCTGATCGAGACTGAACTGCTTGAGTGATTCGTGAAGGTCTCGAGTTAACGCTCCAATTTCTTGCAGCATTGGGTTATCGGCACCTTCGTAGATCGAGGCAACAAGCATATTGGCTTGGTCTTGTTCCCCGTTTTCTAGCATTTGAACGAGTGACTTCGCCTGCTCTAGTGAGATCATTCTGAATAGACCCTTTTACGTTTAGTTCTTCTTATCACTTTGAAAACGCTAAACGAGTCATTTAATAGGTATTTAATAATTGGTATGAATGACTCGAATAACAAAGAGAAAGAGAGAGTTATAAACGCTCGAAAATTTTATCTAATTTTTCTTTTAATGTTGCAGCAGTAAATGGCTTAACAATGTAGCCGTTTACACCTGCTTGAGCAGCTTCAATGATCTGCTCACGCTTCGCTTCAGCCGTGATCATTAGAACTGGCAGATGCTTAAGTTCTGCATCCGCGCGGATGTGTTTAAGCAAATCGATGCCTTGCATACCTGGCATGTTCCAGTCAGTTACAACAAAATCGAAGTCACCTTTTTTCAGCATTGGTAATGCGGTTAAACCATCGTCCGCTTCTTGAGTGTTATTGAAACCCAAGTCACGAAGCAGGTTTTTAACAATACGGCGCATTGTTGAGAAATCATCAACAATAAGGATCTTCATGTTTTTATTCAAAATTGCCTCCACTGAATCGTAAAATCAGTGTTTTTAGTCATTTTGTGTCCACGCACTGAGCTTGGTACGTAAACGTTGCATCGCTTGACTCAGTATTTGACTTACGCGAGATTCGCTTACGCCTAACACATCGCCAATTTCTTTCAAATTGAGTTCTTCATCATAATAAAGCGAAAGAACCAAAGCTTCACGCTCTGGAAGCTGTTTTATTGATTCAACCAGTGCTTTTCGAAATGATTCATCAACTACCCCTTTGAATGGGTTGCTGTCATCGGTTTCATCCGCCGGTGAAATCACATCATCAGAAACGCCTAAATCTTCAATACCGACTAATTTTGAGCAGTTGATATCGGTAAGAGCACTATGATATTGATCCAGTGTCATACCGAGATGCGTGGCTACTTCAGAATCAGTAGGATCTCGATTTAATTCGCCTTCCAGCTCCGCAATCGCTTGGTTAATCTCTCGATTATTTTTATGAACAGAACGCGGTACCCAATCGCCTTTACGCATGTCATCTAACATTGCGCCACGAATACGGATACCTGCATAAGTTTCAAAGCTCGCACCTTTAGAACCATCATAATTCTGCTGAGCTTCGATAAGACCGATCATGCCGGCCTGAATTAAATCCTCTACCTGAACACTCGGCGGTAAACGGCCTAGTAGGTGGTGAGCAATGCGCTTAACCAACACTGAATAACGTTCAATGAACGCCTGCTGGCTATTAAATTTGCCATGTTGGTCATAGGTTATCGCTTTATTCACCAAAAGGGTCCTCTGCGAATTCGGTACGATTTAGCAACCTTTCCACAAAAAATTCCAAGTGTCCACTTGGTGTTTTCGGTAGTGGCCACGTCAACGCTTTGTTTGCTAGTGAGCTGATAGCTAAAGCGGCAGGCGAGCGTGGGAACGCATCAACGACAATTTTTTGTCTTTTTACAGCCTGTCGTACTTTATCATCTAATGGAATACATGCTACGAGTTCAAGGCTAACATTCAAGAATCGCTCTGTGACTAGTGTCAACTTTGCAAACAATTCTCGCCCTTCACGGTAGCTTCTGACCATATTTGCTACAACTTTAAAGCGTTGAACTTGGTGTTCTTTACTCAACAGCTTGATTAATGCATAGGCATCTGTGATTGACGTCGGTTCATCACACACAACTACAACCACATCTTGAGCTGCTCGCGAAAAACTGATTACCATGTCAGAGATACCAGCAGCGGTATCAATCAGCAGGACATCCATTTCGTCTTCAAGACTACCAAATGCTCGGATGAGTCCGGCATGCTGAGCGTGAGAAAGCTCTGTCATGCTCTGTGTGCCAGAAGTTGCAGGAATTATCTTTATACCATAAGGCCCTTCGACAATCGCATCTTTTAGCTCACATTCACCCGCTAAGACATGTCCTAGATTACGTTTTGCACGAATTCCGAGCATCACGTCCACATTGGCCAGACCTAAATCAGCGTCGAGAACCATCACCTTCTTGCCTTGGCGAGCCATACAAATCGCCAGACCCAGTGTTACGTTTGATTTCCCCACACCACCTTTGCCGCCAGTAACAGCAATCACTTTGGTCAACGATGGTTGTGTTAAGCGACGGAGGCCGCTTGCTTGATCGTGTATCATATTCTCAGTCATAGTAGTCCGCCGCCTTAGAGTCCTTCACTGTCACTGTTCCAAAAGTGAGGTTCGTTCTCTGTCGACTTCTCTAACAGTTCATTTGCTTTCGCAAGCATATATTTTGGTTGCGCTATCACAATGTCTTCTGGTACGCGCTGACCATTAGCGATGTAAGCTACTGGCATTGCGTTTTGAATCACTACACTGATGAATTCGCCTAGGCTTAATGACTCATCAAGCTTCGTCATAATACAACCCGAAAGTGGTATACGTCGGAAGTGATCCAGCGTTTCTTGTAGAACACGACGTTGTGCGGTAGCCGGCAAAACAAGGTAGCTGTGAATCACTTCTCCGCTCTCTTGCATTAGAGTGTCGAGCTGCTCGGAAAGCCTCACATCTCGTTGCCCCATCCCTGCCGTATCGACCAAAATCAGTCTTCTGTTTCTTAGCTGATATATAACATCGGCTAACTCGTTAGAATCTTTAGCAACTCTTACGGGACAACCCATGATTCTTCCGTAAATTGAGAGCTGCTCATGTGCACCTATGCGATATGTATCTGTTGTCACAAGGGCCACATTGTCGGCACCGTATTCCATGGCTGCGCGTGCTGCGAGTTTCGCTACGGTTGTTGTTTTCCCAACCCCCGTCGGACCCAACAATGCGACTACGCCACCACGTTTTAAAATGTCCTGTTTAGGAATATTGATTTGATCCGCCACCAGCGACAATAACGCTTTCCACGCTCGCGCTGGCTTTGTATCTTCCGGGATGTAACAGGCCATCTGGTCTGCTAACTCCGGAGAAACGCCCATTCGCTCTAAGCGCTTAATCAGCATTGCTCTTAGAGGCTCACGGCGTTCTACTTCTTGCCACATCAGGCCAGAAACTTGGTGCTCCAACAGACGACGAATTGACGTCATCTCTTCGCGCATGCTTTCTAGCTCATCGGCCGATTCGTCACGCTCATCACTTGGGCGACGTCGGTCATAGCGCGTCGGATCCAGCTTGGGCGTCGGACGTTCAAATCGATTATCCTGTGCGATTAGCTTCGCCAAAGGTGAATCTGGTTGATATGGCGCTGGCTTTTCTTGGTTGTAGCCGTCGCGATGCTTATTTTGGCGTTGCAGCAAAGCAGAGAGCGAATCTTCATTTTCCGCTACGTGATCGTCAGCATCTGCTGCACCACCGCTATATTGCTTAAGCATATTAGCGAATCGCTGCGTCATTGAGCCTGTTTTTTCATTGTTACTGTTATTACTGTTCAGGCTAATTTTATCTTCATCTAAATGACGATCTTGGTAACGATCAGCAGAAGACGATGACATTTGACGATGTTCGTTATAGCGATTCGATTGAGAAGCACCGCGATTTTGCTGTGACGCTGCGCTTGCTTGAGACGGATTAGATTCACTATCTATCGCCGCAACAATCGCTACTCCACCAGCCACTTTCTTGTTTGACATGATCACCGCTTCCGCGCCTAAGTCCTCTTTCACTTGGAGCAGCGCCGTTCTCATGTCTTTGGCAAAAAATCGCTTTATTTTCAAACTATGAATCCATTAATGATGCGTGAGATCAGTTACCCACGGCTTGCACAATTCTGATCTGTTTTTCATCCGGGATTTCTTGGTAAGACAGTACCCGGAGATTAGGTATTGTGTTCTTCACAAATTTCGCCAACGTCGAGCGTAATACACCAGAAGTAAGCAGAACGGCAGGTTCGCCTTTCAGTTCTTGTTCCTGTGTCGCTTGGCTTAGTGAAGACTGCAATCGCTCAGCGAGTCCCGGTTCAATCCCCGCGGATTCGCCTCCTGATGCTTGCATAGTTTGATGCAATATTTGTTCCAGTTCAGGTATCAAAGTAATCACTGGTAACTCAGGCTCTATACCATTGATTTCTTGAACAATTAGACGTTTAAGACTAATTCGAACTGCTGCCGTCAATATGTCAGCTTCTTGACTCTTACTTGAGTACTCAGCCAAAGTTTGAACAATCGTGCGAATATCGCGGATTGGAATGGCCTCGTTTAACAAGTTTTGTAGGACTTTCACCACCACACCTAATGGTAATTGGTCAGGAACAAAGTTCTCGACTAACTTAGGCGCGCTGCGTCCCAACATTTCTAATAAATTCTCTACTTCTTCATGGCCAATTAGCTGTGATGCGTTGTTGGTCAATAACTGGCTCAGGTGCGTCGCTAATACCGTTGATGAATCAACAACCGTATAACCTAAGGCTTGCGCGTGCTCACGCTGATCTTCTCGGATCCATACGGCTTCCAGTCCAAAAGCAGGGTCAATGGTTGGCTCACCATCAATCATGCCATACACCTGACCTGGGTTAATCGCTAACTCTTGATCCGGACGAATCTCTGCTTCGCCCACCGCAACCCCCATCAATGTAATTCGGTAACTGTTTGGGGTCAGCTCAAGATTGTCACGAATATGAACCGCTGGAATTAGGAACCCAAAATCTTGCGATAACTTTTTACGCACGCCTTTTACGCGCTCTAACAGTTCCCCACCTTGGTCTCTGTCCACCAAAGGGATTAAGCGATAACCTACTTCCAAGCCAATAATATCGACTGGCTGGACGTCATCCCAAGACAGTTCGCGCTGTGAGGAAGGTTCTGTACCTTCGTCTGCTGTTGCTGGTAAAGCGGGCTCTTTCGCTTTCTGCTTCTGCCGTTTGTCGATGAAATATGCCGCTGCACCGGCCGCGACTGCCAGGCTCAAAAACGCAAAGTGTGGCATGCCCGGTACGATGCCCATCACACCAAGGATAGCCGCAGTAATCATCAGCGCTTTTGGGTTGTCGAACATCTGGAAAACCAGTTGTTCACCCATGTCTTCATCGGTGTTTTGGCGTGTCACCATCATTGCCGCTGCAATTGACAGCAATAGCGATGGGATTTGTGCGACCAAACCATCACCGATTGTCAGTAAGGTATAGATTTCAATCGCTTCACCGAAACCCAATCCATATTGCGCCATACCGATCGACAGACCGCCGACGATGTTGATAAACAGAATCAAAATACCGGCAATCGCGTCACCTTTTACGAACTTCGAGGCACCATCCATCGAGCCATAGAAATCCGCTTCTTTGGTCACTTCAAAACGACGAACTCTTGCCTGCTCTTGGTCTATCAATCCGGCATTCAAGTCCGCATCAATCGCCATTTGCTTACCCGGCAACGCATCAAGCGTAAAGCGAGCACTTACCTCAGAGATACGACCCGCACCTTTGGTCACCACCATAAAGTTGATGATCATTAAGATGAGGAAAACCACTAGGCCGACCGCGTAGTTACCACCAATAACGACGTTACCGAACGCCTCAATTACGTTACCTGCCGCATTACCGCCTTCATGACCATGCAGTAAGACGACACGAGTCGAGGCAACGTTCAAAGCCAAGCGGAGCAACGTGGCGATCAGCAATACCGTTGGAAAAGCAGCGAAGTCCAAAGGGCGACGTGTGTAAACGGTCACTAACAACACCACCATCGACAGCGCGATGTTAAAGGTGAAGAACATATCCAGCAAAAATGCTGGAATCGGCAGTACCACCATCGCTAGGGTGGCCAAAACCATCACCGGAGCACCAATAGCTGGCATTTCACGTTGAGGGATTCGTGGCAATTTATCTGCAAACGGCAGGCTTAACTTCATACTACGAGAGATCTCAATCGATTGAAGCGTCGCGTAAGCTCTTACTATTAATACGCGACCGCTTTAGCCTAAAAGTTTAGGTAGGGTTGATAATTAAAGCGTTTTAAGCAATCTATGTACCATAATTAGCGCCAAAATAATGACTAAACACTCAAATAGAGCTTAGCTTTTGATCAAACGAGCTTTTTTAAGGCTTTACCGCTTTTCGTATCAATGACGGTGCTCGGGCGGGATTGGCAAATCATAATCTTGAATTTTCGGGCGCTGTCCACCTCGTTTTCGGTATTGCTTCAATTGAAATACAAATGCCAAAACCTGAGCGACGGCAGTAAATAACCCATCGGGGATCTCTTGCTCGAGCTCTGTCGTGTGGTACAACGCACGAGCCAAAGGTGGTGCGGGCACAATCGTAATGTCATGTTCGCGTGCGACTTCTCGAATCTTCATCGCCATGTGGTCAGTACCTTTAGCGATCACGACTGGTGCACGGTCTGTCTTCTGCTTATAACGAAGCGCTACCGAGAAGTGCTCTGGGTTAGTAACAATAACATCAGCTTGAGGAACATCCGCCATCATTCGACGTTGAGCCGCTTCCCTTTGCAACATACGAATACGACCTTTCACTTCCGGCTTACCTTCAGTCTCTTTGTATTCGTCTTTGACTTCTTGCTTGGTCATTTTTAACTGATCAGCGTGCTGCCAGATTTGAAATGGAATATCGATGGCAACCACAATCAATAGCGAGCAACTGATCAGCAAAATAAAGTTCAGCAAAATATCTAAAGCATGGAAGATGTTTTGCGGATACACATCCATGCTCAATTGAATCAGATCGGCCTGTGATGCTTGGATCAAATAGATGGCGACACCAGTGACCAGAACCACTTTAAGGATTGATTTGATCAACTCTACCCAGCTTTGCATTCCAACCATTCGCTTTAAGCCGCTAAGCGGATTCATTTTCGACAGCTTGGGCATGGCCGCTTGGGCAGAAAAACTGATTCCTCCCACACCTGCTGCTCCAATCATGGCGGCGGTAAACAATGTCGCTAACACCAAAAATAGTGGGAACAACAAATCACTCATCGCGCCCAAAGCGATATCAAACAGTTTTGCAGTATCGAAAATCTCTTCTCGTTGAAGATCAAATAAACGGCTCATGATGGAAAACAATGAACGTGCTAACGCCTCGCCAAACCACATCAATGAAATGGCGCCAACGATCAGCACAGATGCTGATGCAAGCTCTTTAGATCGAGCGACCTGCCCCTTTTCTCTGGCTTGTTGTAACCGTCGGGGCGTGGCTTCTTCGGTGCGTTCCTGACCGTCTGATTCTGCCAAATCTTAGCACTCCAAGCGAATAAGCCGACAAATCTGCGCCTCACCCACTGTCCAGAACATTTCATAATGACTGTATAGACCAGCCAGTATGTACCAACAAAGTAATAAACCCACCATCAAAGCAAAAGCAAAACCAAGCGAGAAGATATTCAGCTGTGGTGCGGCACGGGTCATTACACCAAACGACAAGTTAATGGTCAGTAGCGCAATAATACCAGATAGAGACATACTCAGTGCCGTTTGGAACATAATACCAAGCCAGCCTGCCATTTCACGGAAATCAACCGCGTTGAGCGAGCCGGAGCCAATCGGCAAAGTTTTAAAACTGAACACCACCAATTGCAGCATTTTTAAGTGTCCATCGGTGGCAAGGAAAAACATTGTCGTTAAGAACATGAATAACTGGCCAAGCAATGGCGTGTTCTGACCATTTGCGGGATCAACCATAGAAGCAAAGCCCAAACTTGATTGCATACCCAATATTTGACCAAGTAGGACAAAGGTTTGAATCATAAATTGAGTAACCATACCCATCGCTATGCCGATGATCATTTGCTCGGCAATGGTCATGAAGCCACGAAACGAGAGTAGCTCAATGTCTTGAGGTACGGCGGGGATGGCTGGCATGACAGCGAAAGTGATGGCTAAACCGAGGTAAAGGCGGATTCTTGGCGAAACAAATCGGGCCCCGGTTACTGTCATCACCATCAACATGGATGAGATACGAACATAGGGCCAGAAGTAGTTTGCGATCCAATCTAAGACAACGCTAGTGGGGTACTCCATAGGCGCCTCTAATAAAGCACCTGAGGTAAGCGTTCAATCAAGCCATAGAAATATTCCATCAACATTTGCGTCATCCAATGCCCAAACAGCATCAGGGCCAAAAGCGTGACAATCAAACGCGGTAAGAAGCTCAATGTTTGTTCGTTGATGGATGTCGCAGCTTGAAAAATCGCGACTACAAGGCCGATAAGCAAGCTTGGGATGATAATAGCGCAGACCATGATAAGCACCATCCAAAGTGCTTCACGGAAAAGCTCGACAAACATTTCTGGTGTCATGTCTTATCCTCTATCTGCGCTTATCTAAAGGGCAAAGCTGCCCGCGAGTGTCGAGAGTATCAAGTTCCAACCATCGACCAATACGAACAACATCAACTTGAACGGCAACGAAACAATCATAGGTGACAACATCATCATACCCATTGCCATCAATACCGAAGCGACTACAAGGTCAATAATCAAAAACGGCAAGAAGAGCATAAAGCCAATTTGGAATGCAGTTTTTAGCTCTGAGGTGATAAAAGCCGGAATCAACACCGCCATCGACACATCTTCTGGATTCTCGACTTGCTCTCCAGACATGGTTACGAACGTCTCCAAATCTTTGATTCGGGTCTGCTTAAGCATAAATGCTTTCATTGGCGCTTGTGCAGCATCAAACGCTTCTCGCGCCGTAACTTGCTCGTTCAAATAAGGCTGAACAGCTTTGTCGTTGATTTCGTTCAGGACAGGAGACATAACAAAAAAGGTCAAAAACAGCGCAATACCAATAATAACCTGATTAGAAGGCGTTTGTTGCAAACCCATTGCCTGACGCAATATCGACATCACCACCACAATTCGAGTGAACGAGGTCATCAGAATCACCATGGCAGGCAAGAAGCCAAGCATGGTCATTAACGCTAAAATTTGTAGTGTAACCGAGTAGTCTTCACTGCCATCAGGGTTCGTGGTCATGGTGAATGCTGGAATACCACCGCCACTAGAAACGGACATAGCACGGCTAGCACCAGTATCACTTTGCATAGCCTGAACTGTAACACTACTTCCATCGGCTAAGTTATCTGGCAGCGCTGACTCCTCTGCTTCAGCAAAGGTAAATGAAGAAAACAGCACGCCGACAAAAAGTAACAACGTACTCAGGAGCAAACGAATTGGATTACCCTTTGTCATGTTTTTTGATCAGCTGGCTAAATTGAGTCGCAAAAGCATTGGTCGCCAACTCTTCCTCTTTCAGTGGCTTATCTAACTTGGCTAAAGTTTGGATCGATTGGCTAGTAATCCCAACCAAAAACTGTTCTTCACCCACTTGAACTACTGCGATTCTTTCTTTTGTACCCACTGGCAACTGACTCACTATACGCAAGCCCTTTTGTTGTCCCATCGCTGGCACTTGCATACGTTTCAGCAACCAAGCCAGCAAAAGAATCACGCCGATTACAAGCACAAGCGAGCCAAGTGTCGTCGCAAGATCCAGATTATTTGGTGCGGCAGCAAATGCATAAGGAGCACTTAGCATTAAGCTCAGTGCTCCAGTGATTTGCTTCAATCGCATTTTGATTGAACGACTCATCTTAACGCAGCTTCTTAATTCGTTCAGTTTGGCTGATCACATCCGTCAAACGGATACCAAACTTATCGTTGACGACCACGACTTCGCCGTGAGCAATCAAAGTACCGTTAACCAATACGTCGAGCGACTCACCGGCTAGACGATCCAATTCAACAACCGAACCTTGGTTAAGCTGCAACAGGTTCCGAATGCTAATTTGAGAACGACCGACTTCCATCGAAATCGTCACCGGGATATCCATAATAGTGTCGAGTTTACGACGCTCATCTTCGCTAATTGGGCTTGAAGTGTCTTTTAGCTCTTCCAGTGGCGCAGCCAATACTTCATCTACGTCTACAGAAGGGGCAGACGGGTCTTCGCCAAGAGCGGCTGCCCATTCGTCTGCTAGCTTTTGATCGTCACTTGGTTCCATTTTTCTATCCTGTGTTACGCCTTACTCATGCCATAGCATGTCTGTTTAATAAGGTATCTTAATGGTCTATATCGTCTTCACTCTCAAGCTCGGACATGATGTCTTTACCTAAGAAAGCTAAATCTGTTTTGACGACATGTGGGCGCTCAATTTCCTCAGAAATTTGCACCGCTAATTTATCTTCCGAACGACCCATTTTTACGCGATAGGTCGGTAGGTCTTCTACAAACATCGTCGCATGTTCTGGCATTTCAATCGGGATGATATCGCCCGGTTGCAGCTCCATGAGATCACGCAAAGAAATGTCTTTTTCGAGCAAGTTCACACGGAAGTTAACCGGACAATCCATGATCTCTTCACGTAGTGCTGAGCTCCAGCGAACGTCCGTTTCCATCTTGTCGGACTGAACACCTGCATCCAATAGTTCACGGATAGGCTCAACCATGGAGTAAGGCATAACGACATGAAAATCGCCGCCACCGCCGTCAACTTCTATATGGAATGAACTCACGACAATCACTTCTGTCGGGCTGACAATGTTTGCCATGCTTGGGTTTACTTCAGAGTCGAGATATTCGAACTCTACCCCCATCACTGGCGACCACGCTTCTTTATAATCTTCAAATACAATTTTCAGTAACAACTGAATGATGCGGCGTTCCGTTGGGGTAAATTCGCGGCCTTCGATTTTGGCGTGGAATCGACCATCACCGCCAAAGAAGTTTTCTACCAGAATAAAGACTAAACGAGCCTCCATGGTGATCAACGCAGTGCCTTTTAACGGACGAAAACGCACCATGTTCAAACTGGTTGGCACGTACAATGTGTTCTGGTATTCACCAAACTTCATCATCTGCACGCCATTGATCGACACCTCTGCCGTTTTACGCAGCATATTAAACAGACTAATACGCATGTGCCGTGCAAAGCGCTCGTTGATAAGTTCGAGCGTCGGCATTCGACCACGTACGATTCTGTCTTGCGACGAGAAATCAAAATTGACGGCACCCTCAGTGTCGTTTTCTATCGGTTCATCGACGTCATCAACATCGTCAACCCCATGCAATAGCGCATCAATTTCGTCTTGGCTTAATAGATCGGTCACGTTTTACCTATTGAATAACAAAATCTGTAAACAGTACTTTTTCAATCACTGGCTTACCGACCGCAGCATTCAGCGCTGCTTTGATATCTTCGGAAGCACGATCGCGCAATTCCACTCGTCCTGTAGGAGAGCGCAATTGATCAACCGTCGCGGAAGCAAACGTTGATAGCATAGAGCTTTCAATCAGTGGCGAATGATACCGCGCCAACTCTTCATTTTCTGCACCGCGAACCATTAACTGCGCTTTAATTTGAACCAGCCTATCGCGGCTATCCCCAGTAACGTTAAATACAAATGCCTGAGGAAGATTCACATACGCGATGGGCGCAGCATCCGATGCCTTCACTTGAGCCTGTTGAGACGATTCAGCCTGAGCAGGTTCATCAGAGCCCATTAGAAAAAATGCCGCTGCCCCGCCACCAAGTAGTAATACTACAACAGCGATGATGATGATAAGTAACTTGCTTTTTCCTTTCGGCGCATCGGCCCCTTGTAACTGTTCTTCTGCCATTCTTGTCTCTTATTGTTTTTTTGAGTTACCAAGACGTTTTAGTGAGTTGCTTGGTAACCATATTCCATTGCCGTTAAACGGCCTTTTATGCGTAAAAACTAATTCCATCACGCTTTGAAGCGACATTCAAATCCAGATTGACATCAGATTCAAAACCCTCTTCGGACTGTCCAGAGAAACCGCCACTTTGCGCGCTTTGACCATGTTGTTCAGCAGTATATCTACCTTGCTGTTGCCCGCTGTTTTGTTGCTGGACGGAAGAATCAGCCAGCTGCATACCTTGTTGCGCTAACATTTCTCTCAAACGAGGGAGCGTCTGTTCAATAATGTCACGAGCTTGCGGGTTGTTCACTGTAAAATGTACATTGGCAACGTCATTATTCATGGTCATACGAATTTGCATACGACCTAACTCTGGTGGATCAAGACGAATATCGAGATTTTTCAGATTCTTCGACATCATCATTTGCACTTTTTCCGCAACTTGCTCGTTGGCTAGCTCTTTAGTTAGTTGCAACGGAAGCTGAGCTTGTTGTGCAGCATCAATACGCGCTTGTTGCTGTACATTAATTCCTTGCTGACCTGCCATAGCCTGAAGCTGTCCAGCGAAACCGTGTTGGATATCCGGCTTATCTTGTTTATCCGCAGTCGCCTTTAGCGCACCAGTCGCCAATGCTGCGTTCATCACTTTCTGGCTAATCTCTCCGTCTTTCACACCCTGAAGCGACGTCGGCACTTGCGCGGCTATCAACGTATCAGGCGTTGGAGATAATGCGACTTTATCTCCACTATGAGCAGTTTGTGGCTGGGGTACTTGAGCCGCTGCATGCTGGATTTGCTGAGACACTGCCATAGCTCCAGCCTGGCGAGTTAAATTATGTTGTACTTGTTGCTCTGCGAGAATCTGTTTAATGTCATTAGGGAGCGCAACAAATTGGGCAAGGTCTTGCTCAGGAATATCCGCCGTGATCCTTCCTTGTTTCAACCCTTCAATGATCTGAGCTTCTTGCTGAGTCAGTGGTTTTCCTTGCGCCAACTTGGTATCTATAACTTCAAGTTCATCCAAGGAGACTCGTGGAAGCGCGTCGATGTTGGAACCATCAACGTCTGTTAACAACGGCGACAGCTCGTTAGCTACTTCACCACTGACTGCGCTCTTAGTCGTCGGATGGCTGGCTTGTTTCGCTAGCTCTTGCCAAGCAGCAAACTCAGACGAGAGTTTGTCGACATCGATAGGTTGACCATTCTTATCTAAAATTGGCTCTAAGTCTTGTCCTGGGATCATCTGTGCTTGTTCAAGCGAATGAACTGATGGCGTTTCATTTAAAGCCAGCTCATCAAGGTGTGTCGAAACGGTTGCTTGCTCGTGGAACGAATGCACTAAATTCGCGCTCTGAGGCAAAACTTTGCCACTATCGATGGATGCATTACTCGCATTCAGGGTTTGATTCGCTTGTTCAATTCGACCAAGAAGCTGTTGTCCTTCGCCCATCGTGCTTTTTACGTCCATTGTATTTGATGGGTTGCTCGTATCGATTGATGTTGATTTCACTTTTCCAATAGCTTCAACATCATTCTCCAAAGGTGTGCTGTTACTCGCCTTTTGTAAACTTGCTTCTTCACTTAAGGTTGCATTCGGTTTGTTTGCTGATATTTCATCAAAACCATGGGTCTCGTCACTGACGGATTCTTGGCTTTCTTGCGCCAACAATTCGTCCGAGACGTTAGCAGAAGAAGTACTGCCTACATCCGCTCTTTCTTTTTCTTCAACCACTGTCGATTCTGTTGCTACTTTTTCGGGCTTTTGTTTACCAGTAAACGCATCGGTTAACGTTTCTAAAAATCCCTTGCTCTCAGTGCTCTCTGCGGACGCTTTAGCGGACACATCAGAAACTGGCGTCTTGGTAGTCGCAGATACATGGGACAAATTCACACTCATTTAGAAACTCTCGTTCTCGTGGCTCTGAGCGTATCGCTGACAGACAGCAATACTGGCGGCAAACAAAGGTCAAAAAGACCCGACACTGACAGCTAAAATGCAAAAATCACACCACAATATTGAGTCAATTCTCGGTAAGCTAATAGATGGCATGTTTATGGAACAAACATCAACAGTACTATCCGAGAACCTGGTTCCTAACATGATGTACAGCTACTTGATTGACTTTGAAAAACGATAAGCGTAAACAGACATTTGACTTAACAATTAAGGAATCACTTTGAAGATCACAGAATTACGCCAATATAGAATCAGAGCAGGCAAAACAGAACAGTGGCTAAGTTGGATGAAGGAAGAACTGTTGCCCTATCAACGCTCACAAGGCATGCGTGTACTGAATACTTACGTCCACACTGGTGATGATGGACATGACTATTTTGTTTGGCTTAGAGAGTTCGACAATGAACAAGCACGCCAGGCTCTCTACGAAAAAACATACAACGAGTGGTGGGTTCGCGAGATTCGACCGAAGGTATTTGAGCTAATTGAACAAGACTCAATCAAAGTTACCTTACTTGAATCGGTAGAGATGTAGTCAACTGCAACACCGTAATGCAATATCGAACCGATAACGTTTAGAAACGATGTGGTTTTCGACTGTAAAGTAAGGTGGAAAACTCGTCCATTTGCTTTTGTTCGCGCTTAGCTTCAGCAAGTTGTTTCTCTTTTTCGCGTTTGTCTATCATCCACTCATAGGATTTGCGTTCTTTACGCACGGTTAACCAATATTCTTTACAGTTTTCAACCTGCTCTTTGAAATGACTTTCTGCTTGCTTTTGCTTAGATAAAGTTTCATCTAGCTGGGTAAGGAATCGATTTAAGTGTCCATATTGACTTGCCGTTAGGCCCGCCTGACCACGGTCGACGAGCTGTTGGCAATAATCAAGCCGATACTTTTCAATTTGTTCAACCTGACGGTAATAATCTTCAAGTTCAGAACGCGCTTTGTTCAGTGCAAGCACAGCTTGGTCTTCACGATCCTTAGTTTGCTCAAGTAGAAACTCCATCGCATTATTCACGCGCTATCACCCACCCAAAATGTTTCTAAGCATATTGACGCACATATCGTATGGCACCGATTCTTTCATGCTCTGCTGCAAGTATTCGTCTAACTTCGGTTTCAAAGTAAATGCGCCATCAATAGCAGGATCGGTACCCGGTTTGTACGCTCCAATCGAGACCAAATCTTGATTCTTGCGACAAATAGACAAGACCTGTCGCACCGCTTTTGACATCAGAACGTGCTCTTCGGTCGTGATTTGCGGCATAACACGGCTCACCGACTTCTCGACATCAATCGCCGGATAATGGCCTGCATCCGCCATTTCACGAGAAAGTACAATATGGCCATCAAGAATGGCTCGCGATGCGTCCGCTATCGGATCTTGCAAATCATCCCCTTCGGTCAACACGGTAAAGAACGCCGTAATCGAGCCTTGTTCGGCACTTCCATTACCCGCTCGCTCAACCAGCGCTGGCAGCTTGGCAAATACAGAAGGCGGGTAGCCTTTCGTCGCTGGCGGCTCACCAACAGAAAGTGCGATTTCACGCTGTGCTTGTGCAAAACGAGTCAACGAGTCCATCAATAGCAGAACATCTAACCCTTGGTCCCGGAAGTATTCAGCAATCGTTAATGCCGTTTGGCACCCCTTTAAGCGCATTAGAGGTGAAGCATCGGCAGGCGCCGCGACCACCACTGAGCGGCGACGACCGTCCTCACCCAAGATCTCTTCGATGAACTCTTTAACTTCACGTCCACGCTCACCTATCAGGCCGACGACCACAACCTGTGCGGTGGTGCCTCGCGTCATCATGCCAAGCGTGACCGATTTACCCACACCAGAACCTGCAAACAGACCGATACGCTGACCTTTACCAACCGTCAACAAACCATTGATGGCTTTTAGGCCAACATCGAGCGGTTCAGAAATTGGTTTTCGAGCCAACGGGTTGATCGGCTCGGCATTAAAAGAGGCACGGTGATCGGTATACAAAGGGCCAAGTCCATCAAGTGGATTCCCAACCCCGTCTATCACGCGCCCAAGTAACTCCATGCCGACAGGCAAACCAGCGTCACTGGTTAAAGGGGTGACTCTCGCGCCAGGTAAAATGCCCGTAATTTGTTCGCTTGGCATTAAAAATAGGTTGTCACCTGAAAAGCCGACAACCTCGGCTTCCATCTGACCTGACATGGTTTCCACTAAGCATAAACTGCCAATTGGTGCGCGACAGCCGGTTGCTTCCAACGTTAACCCAACCACACGCACCAGTTTGCCAGAGGCGACAGGGCGCGTCGTAAGGCCTTCAACTTTGTAGCTTTTTAAGCGGTCAGCGAGTGCTTGCATGGATTACTCACCCTCTTGATGACGGTTTGCGCCACAAAAGCTGTGCAATACGCTTTTGACGCGTTCTTCCATGCGATAATTAATGCTTGATTCACCGGCTTCAATCTGGACGTCACCTCGATTGAGCGATGGCTCAGCAACTAACGTCCAGTTGCGACAATTAAGGTCTTCTTCACCATAAGCTGAACGAATAATCGCGACATCTTCTGGATTCAGGTGCAAGGTAATAGGGTGGCCTGATATTGGTAGCGCTTCGACCGACTGCTTCACCGTATCTAAAATAATTTGAGGGTTGGTTTGTACTTCAACGTGCACCACTTCTTTAACTAAACAGAGCACCATATCCACCAGCTGCTTTTCAACCTGAGCATTCATCAACTCCAAAGGTTGAGCAAACTGATTGGCCAAGTTCATAAAAGTTTCAACTTGCTGCTGAATGTATTCTTGCCCTGCAGTTACCCCTTCCGCTTTTCCGAGCTCGAGACCTTCAGCATGGCCGGCTTGCAACCCTTCTTCTTTACCTTTGTCGTAACCTTGCTTAAAGCCAGCTTCCTGACCTTGATGTAAGCCTTCTTGATAAGCGCCTTGCTTAATCAGTTCAATTTGCTCTTCGGTTAGCGCAAGTGGCTGCTCTTCTTCAGGCTCATCAAAATTCGGCACCCATCCCGGGTCATAGTTGAACGCGGTTTGTTTTGCTTGTTTGGCTTTAGGCTCGCCATAATCAGGCAGCCCCCAACGTTGAGGTTCGATCATCGAATCATCTTCATCAGGACGGATAAATCCACGTTTTCTATCGCCAGCCATGGGTTACCTATTGTGTGTTCGATTAAGAAGTGAGGGTGCTCCGCAATAGGATAATTGCGAAGCAATAGAAATTATAAGAATTCGTCAGCACCGCCAGACAACATGAGCTCACCAGCATCCGCCATTCGACGGGCAATTGCTAAGATTTCTTTCTGAGCGGCTTCTACATCTGCCACTCGTACTGGCGGCATCGCTTCTATATCATCACGCATCATATCAGCAGCACGTTTAGACATGTTCTTGAAGACTTTCTCACGTAACGAGTCATCTGCACCTTTGAGTGCTTTTTGCAACACGTCTTGTGGTACGTCACGCAGCAACTTCTGAATACCTTGGTCGTCCACTTCGACTAAGTTTTCGAAGACAAACATTAGGTCTTGGATTTGCGTCGCCATGTCTTCGTCCTGATCGCGAATTTGTTCCATCAACAAACCTTCGACGTTGTTGTCTAGGTAGTTCATGATCTCCGCTGCTGCTTTCAGGCCGCCAATTTTGGCTGCTTGTGCACCCGCTTGACCCGCGAACTGTTTCTCCATGATTTCGTTCAGCTCTGCCAATGCTGATGGCTGAACTTCTTCAAGGTTGGCAATACGCATCATCAGATCCAAACGCACGCGCTCAGGGAACTGAGACAAAATCTCTGCAGATTGGTCTGCTTCTAAATAAGACAGTACGATAGTTTGAATCTGTGGGTGTTCATTGACAATAATGCTCGCCACTTGGCGTGGGTCCATCCATTTCAAAGAATCCAAACCTTTTGAGCCCGTACCAAGTAGGATCTGGTCAACTAAGTTGTTGGCTTTGTCTTCACCAAGAGCGGCAACCAGTGCATTACGCATAAAGTCTTCGCTGCCCATACCAATGTTGGTGTATTTCTGGATATCCTCCAAAAACGCACGATGAACAGCAGATACCTTGTCTTGGCTGAGATCCTTCGCGCGAGCCATCGCACTACCAACACGCTGAACCTGTTTTGGTTCTAGGTGACGGATAATGCCAGCTGCATCTTGTTCATTAAGGCTCAGTAGCAAAATTGCCGCTTTTTCTTCGCCAGTAATGGTTGAAACATCCAGCTCTACTGGCATTCCCGCGGCGTTGTCATCTTGAGGTACGATATCGTTAGCCATTGTCATTCATCCAGTTTTTCACTACTTGAGCAGCCAGTTCAGGTTCATTCGCAACCAGAGCGCGAACCGCTTTCAATACATCTTCATCTTTATGAAGGTTTGGCAAATCAATACTTGAGCCAAACTCGAACAGTTCGCTGCTTTCGATGTCACTGCCAATCAAGCTAGTTTCACCATCCGCACCAATCGGCAAGCCGTCTGGTCCGTACATTTCGTCTTCATCATCGCTGGTAGGGTTAAGCAATTTCTTCATTGCTGGGCGAACCAGAACCAACACAACCACAATAATCACTAATGCACTTGCGAACCAACGAACCCAATCACTGAAGTTAGGGTGCTCCCAAATTGGTGGTTCTTCTAGCTGCTCAGCCTCTGGCTCAGCAAACTTTACACTCAATACATTCAGTAAATCGCCACGACCTTGATCAAAGCCAACGGTACCAATTAATACTTGGCGAATGGCATTGATTTCAGATTCGGACATTGGGGTATAAGTCACTTCACCCGTATCAGGGTTAACTTGACGACGGTCTTTAATCGCAACAGAAACGGTCTGACGAGCCACCGTCCCGGTCTGCTTTCGCTCGTGGCTGATGGTGGTATCTAGCTCAAAGTTACGCGTGGACTCTTTACGAACTGACCCCTGCCCCATGACAGAACCATCTTTCATTTGAGCCACATCTTGCGGAATAGAGGCATCCGCTGGAGGCTGATTACTCAACGCACCCGGAATACCCGCTACCATGTTACCGTTATTGTAATCTTCGAGTGCGTACTCACTGCGGGTCGCAGGGGTGTTCGGATCAAAGCGTTTGCGAGTTTGTTCAACCGCACTGAAATCCATTTGGATATCAACCTGCGCCGTATAGTTGCCATAACCTAAAATCGGTAATAGTACGGAATCAATTTTTTCGCGCAGCGCTTGCTCTTGGCTGCGTTCTAATTCTTGTTCTTTACGTCGCGCTGCAGAAGCAGGATCTTGGGAGCCTGAGCTGAGTAAGCGGCCATGCTGATCTGTGACGGTAATTCGAGAAGTTTTCATTCCCGGCACGGCACTCGCTACCATGTCGACAATAGAATCGACTTCTTGTTGCTTAAGGTTCGTGCCTGTCGACAATGTCAAAAATACCGACGCAGACGCTTCTTGGTTATGACGCACAAACACGCTGTGCTTTGGCAGTGCCAATAACACTCGTGCTTTGCGAACTTGCTTCATTTCTTCAATCGCTTGAGCCAATTGGCGCTCTCGACTGAGTTTGAGACGCTCTTGCTCGAGACGTTGTGAAACACCAAAACCCATGTCTTGCAGCAAAATATCATCGCCTGCTTCTGTAGCTTGGTTAACGCCGGAACGAACCATGCCAAGTTTGATCGAGTTGTACTCACTCGATTCAACAGAAACAGTATTGCCATCAAGCTTATAATTGATTTTCTGCTGGTCCAGATAATCCAGAACGGGGATCAATTCTTCGGTCTCATACGCACCAAGTGGGCGCATCTCCGGTTCTTTGACCCAAAAGAACAGCATCACGATCAATGCAACACAGATGGAGATCGACAGCACAAGCACAACCTGACGAAGTAAATCGAGGTCGCCCACTGCCATATCGAATTTTGACGCACTGCGCTCCTCTAGATCTGGATTTTGACTCTCCACATCCACATCGGAACTTGCTACCAGTGCACCATCTGAGCCGCCTTCAGTGACGGTTAAATCTGTAGACTTGTCTGCCACACTTATTACCTAAATTACACTGGCATGTTCATGAGGTCTTTATATGCCTCAACGAGTTTATTGCGAATTTGAACCGTCGCATCAAAAGCGACACTAGACTTGTTACGAGCGATCATAACGTCAGAAAGGGATACATCGGCATCACCACGATCAAAACGGGTTTGTAAATCACCAGATGCTTTTTGAAGTGTGTTCACGTTATTGATGGCTTTAGTTAGGAGATCGTTAAAATCCGCTCCAACTTTCGCCCCACTTGCAGTAGGAGCCGTATTGGTTGCTTCTACCATCATGGCGCGCATTTCTGCCTGAATACCATCAATTTTCATTAGCACCTCTAAGCCAAAAGATTGACTATTAACAAAACTGATTATTGACACAGCAATTAACGTGCCATAAGACATTGGCAATCAATTTACTTACACTTTTTGTCTTATGGCCGTTGTCTGTGTTAATTCGGGATATCTATACCAGCATCACGCATTTTGGCAAGCTTATAGCGCAAGGTTCGAGGGCTTATACCCAGTTTCTCCGCCATTTCTTTGCGTCGACCATTACACTCAACCAAAGTCTCCAAAATAATGGCGTATTCTTGATCGCGCAGCTCGCTGCCTAAGCCTTCTCCACCAGTTACTGGGCGGCTGACACTCTCAGCTTGAGCAACTGGCTTAACATTGGGCACGACCATATCTGCGTTTTGCACCACGTGTTGCAAGCTATTGGCATCTTGCCAATCTACGCCCTCAAGCAAAATGTGCTCTGCATCGATGTCGCCATTTTCACTTAATATCAGCGCTCGTTGAACCACGTTATCCAATTCACGAACATTACCCGGCCAAGGGTATTGCAATAGTTTTTCTAACGCAACGGTCGAGAATTGAGGCACTGGCATGCCCATTTTGCTGCAATGACGCTCAGCAAGATGCTTGGCAAGCGGTGCAATATCGCCTTTACGTTCTTTAAGTGCAGGCCACGCAATTGGGAATACATTCAGGCGGTAATATAAGTCCTCTCTGAAGTTTCCTTCTGACACGTATTGCTTAAGATCACGGTTACTCGTCGCTAACACACGAACATCTAACTTGATGCTTTTGCGACTGCCTAGGCGCTCTACTTCTCGCTCTTGCAAAACACGCAACAACTTCGCTTGCAGGTTCAGGTCCATTTCGCTGATTTCATCAAGTAAGATTGTGCCACCTTGCGCTTGTTCAAACTTTCCTGGGCATGCCTGAACAGCACCAGTAAATGCGCCCTTTTCATAGCCAAACAGTGTTGCTTCGAGCATATTGTCAGGAATCGCAGCACAGTTAATTGCGACAAAAGGACCATTTTTACGATTTGACGCGTTGTGAATATAGCGCGACATCACTTCTTTACCTGAGCCACTAGGACCTAGCACCATAACATTCGCATCTGTACGTGCCACTTTATCGGCCAACGCAAGTAGACGCAGACTTTTTTCATCAGCAACGATAGCATCACCGTTGTCATCACTTTTTATCGGTGCATAACGACTGACCATATTTAGCAACACTTCTGGTGCAAATGGTTTCGCCATGTAGTCAATCGCGCCATCTTTCATTGCAGACACGGCATCTTCAATGTTGGCGTACGCCGTCATTAGCAATACTGGTAAGTTAGGCCAATTCTGCTTGATGCTTTTGAGCAGAGCTAAGCCACCCATACCCGCCATTTGCACATCAGAAACGACGATATCAACCGTATTCGATTTCAGCTTCAACAGTGCATCTTCAGCACAGTCCGCTTCCAACCATTCATACCCTGCCAGAGCCAGAGTATCGACTAGGGCTTCACGAAGACCTTCATCGTCTTCTACGATCAGCACTTTGCTTTGCGCCATTATGATTCTCCAGAAATTGTTATTACCAAAAGCCGCTTATTGCGCTTCTGTTTGCACTCGCTCTAGCGGAATGCACATGGTGAAGCAGGCTCCATCACCCTGCTCTGAAATAAGTTCCAATCGACCGTCATGGGCACGGCAAACCATTTGAACAACTGCCAACCCTAATCCAGTTCCTTGAGAACGTGTGGTAAAAAATGGCTCCATGATTTTGGCTTGCAGTTCTTCGGGCACTCCCGGTCCGCTGTCTTGCACAGAAATGCGTAACTCACCATTTACCGGGCGGAAAAAAATATCGACTTGCGATTCTTTACCAGACATTTGAATCGCATTCATGACCAGATTACTTAATGCGGATGCAATGGCGTTCGCATTGCCTAGTAGCTCAGTTTGTTCTTCTTCCACTTCTAGGCAGTAATCAATACTGTTGTTTTTTAGCGCGGTTTCGACCATCGGCTGATATTCCGCTACCAACTGGGCAATCGTGAATGGCTTAATGACTTTATTATCACCACCTTTAGCAAAAAGCAGCATATCATTAACCTGCTTTTCCAAATCGTGCAGTCGATCCATTAATTTGGTTTGGAAGCGATCTTTTGTCGCTGGAGGAAGATTTGGCGCTCCCAAATTGGATGCATATAACATAGCGCTCGACAGCGGCGTTCTTACTTGGTGAGCAAGCGACGCAACCATACGTCCTAACGACGATAAGCGCTGTAAATCACTGACACGAGCTTGAAGTAAACGGGTTTCGGTTAAATCGGTAATCAGGATCAATTGACCTGTTGTGGACGCCGAGATGGCGAGTCGAACTTTACGGCCATTCCGCAGGGAAACTTCATGGCCATCATCTTCACGTGGGTCAAACACCGCCTGGATAACGTTGAACCATTTTTCGTTAACCAGTGGAATCTCAAGAATTCGGTGCGCTTCTGGATTTGCTTCACGCACTACTCCGTACGTATCGAGCAAAATCACTCCAGCAGGCATCACATCGAGCACCTGTTTGTAGCGCTCAACCTGATTCTCTACGGAATCTAAATGGGATTGATTGGTGTTGTTATCCATTACTGCCTGTCGAAATATCGCCGCTAAAACTAAAATAGCTTGGTAAGCAATTAGCGTACCAAGCTATTTTTTTATATTTATCAGGACGTTAAGCCATCGACAATAAGTTGACACTCAGAGATAACGGTTTTGGATGCCAGAAAAGCGATGTTAACCAGCCCAAGTGATTATTCAGATATCGTCTTAAAACTTCACTTTACCTAGCGCTGTAAGTTGTACTTACGCATTTTTTCCACCAGCGTAGTACGTCGCATACCCAGCATGTCGGCCGCTCTTGCTACAACGCCACCCTGCGCTTCTAATGCTTGGCTGATCATATTAACTTCTAAATCAGCCAGCAGCTCTTTCAAATTAACCCCTTCCGGTGGCAGCGCTTGCGGGGCGTTCATGCTGTGATCAAGGTCGTCTTGATCTTCAAAGCTAAAATCTTCAGAGAAGATATCTTGGAATACGTCACGCTCTTGCTCTTCCACCGAAACAAATGGATTGCTCTCTGGTTGGAACTCTGGGATGTCACTGTAGCGATATTTGGTTGGTAGATGGTTTACATCCACCAAGCTATTTGGATACAGAATAATCATTCGCTCAACAAGATTAGCCAACTCGCGTACGTTGCCCGGCCAGTGATGCTCCATAAGTGAGTTGATTGCACGAGGTGTAAAGCAGATAGGTTGTCCGCCTTCCGCCTCTAAACGTGTCATCAGTTCTTGCAGCAGCAATGGTATATCTTGTTTGCGCTCTTTCAGCGCTGGCATCTCAATTGGAAACACGTTCAGGCGATAGAACAAGTCTTCTCGGAACGTGCCTTCTTCAATCATATTTTCTAGATTACGGTGTGTCGCCGCCACCACTCGAACATTTACCTTGATGGTACTATTGCCACCTACACGTTCAAAGCAGCGTTCTTGCAATACACGAAGCAACTTTACTTGCATCGACATTGGCATATCGCCAATCTCATCAAGAAAGATCGTGCCACCGTCTGCGAGCTCAAATCGACCTTTACGGGCAGTTAACGCACCAGTAAACGCGCCTTTTTCGTGACCAAATAATTCGCTTTCTAGGAGCTCAGGCGGTATTGCACCACAGTTAATAGGTACAAATGCGCCATCGCGGTATGAAGAATGATAGTGGATGTTACGCGCAACAACTTCTTTACCCGTACCGGACTCACCTAAGATCAACACGTTTGCTTCTGTGTTTGATACTTGCTCAATCAGGTGTCGAACTTCTTGAATACCTCTACTTTGACCAACTAAGCTGCGAAAAAGCGTGTTTTTGCGTGCACTAGCAACAACATTCACTCCTTTTCGCCCCAGAAAATCTTTGCAGTGGCGTAACGCTTCACTAAGCTGTGGGTAATTAAGCGGCAGCTCTAGTTCACCAACAAAATTTGGAAGATCATCAACAGGCAAAGGAAAACGGCCCATGACTAGAAGAGGGATGTGGTAAGCGCTGTTTAAATGAGAGATAACCGTACTCGCCGCTTGACCTGCTGGAATATTACCAACAATACAGCACGACCATACGCTAGACCAATCAACATCGCTGAGCTGATCAGAACTGACCGCTTCGCAATTTTCTCCAACAAATTCCAATATATTGCTTAAATTTAAACGACTTGATGCGTCATCATCAATTACAAGCAGCTTTGCCAAACCATGCATAAGTAAGAATGATTGCCTTTATTTTAGGTGCGTTGCGGCCAAACCTTGATTTGCGCAATTGGGTGCTAAAGAAGGCAGAACCACCACACTCAATTTACGATAGACAAAATAGGAAAATCAGCAACAAAAAAGCCATTAGGGCTACTAATGGCTTCTATTTTATTTGAATATAAAAATAAGGCAACCAAGCAATGGAGAGGTGTGAGCTTGATAGAAACTTTGCTACACAACTCGTTGCGCAATTGACAAATATATTCGTCTAGTATCTTAACGCATTGTTTTGACTATTAAATACCAACTTCAGCAGCGGTAAGATTATGAAACTCTGTTGGGATTTGGTCCCAAGCGGACTTGATCTCACGGATAATATCGATAACGTCGTCGATCAGCTGAGGCTCATTTTGATGGTTAGCAGCAGAAATTTGCGTGATCATAAACTCATACAGTGAATCTAAGTTTGAAGCAATATCACCACCGTCATCCATAGATAGACAGCTGCGTAGCGCGATAATGATGTCTAACGCTTTACCCAAGCGCTCACCTTTTGCTGGAATATTGCCTGCTTGCATGGCTGCTTTACCTTGAATAAGGCGCTCAATCGCACCAGCCATAAGCATTTGAATGACTTTGTGCGGAGAAGCCGCGCTAAGCTGGCTGTCGACTGATACCTTTTTGTATGCTTGCAAAGAACCGCGCATAGTAATCCTCTTTTAAATAAATTTTTTGTACTGCTGAAGTGAACGCTGGCCATAACGAAACTTATGGAGCTCTTTTCCGACCTTTGACGTTTCCGATTGCATCAGCTCGACAATTCTTTTGGTACGAGTTAGCAATGCTTGCCACTCTGCATCCTGCCTAACCAAAGGATTTTGATGAATAATTGGTAACAGGTTTTGCAATAACCGTTCCCTGATATCGACCAAGCGAAGAATTTCTTCAGCATTAAAATCAATTTTTTCTAATTCTTGCGTAATTAGTTGATCTATATCACTAATTTCCATGAGTTCTTTTTGCATTTATTAACCCAACGCACTCATCAAAGCGCCTAACTGGCCTTGCATTTTACCGGTCGCATCTTGCATCGCGGTAAACTTCGCATGAGTACGCTTCTCTAGGCTTTCCATGCGGCGATCTAATGCCGCTTGATCGTCACTCAAACGGTAATTTTGTTCTGTGAGACTTTTTTCTCGAGTACGAATACTGCCTGTAATACCTGTGATACCGTGAATCGCATCTTCTACTCGTTTAGCAAAACCTGTGTTGCCACCGAAGAACTTTTCTAACTCGTTGAAGTTATTGTTCAACTGGCGGTCTAGCATGTCATAGTTGATTTCTAGTGTGCCTTGACGTGTGGTCGTAATGCCAAATTCTGTTAAGGACTTTAGGTTTTCAGGTGCTTTATCGATTCGAGTAGAAAAAACCGATTTTAATCGTGAATCTGCACTGCGTACGGTGCTGTCACCTGACAACGGCCCTTTTTGACCAGTTACCGGATCCACACTCGCCAACGCTTGGGAGGTTTGATAAAACGAGTTATACGCTGCCACAAAGTTTTCGATATCGTTGCGTACACTTTGACGGTCGTACTCGACACCAATTTCAGCAGGCGGTTTATTCGGTTCTGATTTGCCTTTTAGTGTTAAATCAACACCTTCGATCGCATCTTCAATCACATTGTTGTGGCTAGATAGCTTTGCCACGCCATCAAGCAGAACTTCTGAATCTTGCCCTGCTTGTACTTCTGTCATTCCAAGGTATTCTTCAAAAGCAGATTGTGCCTTTGCGATTTTCGCTTCTGCTTCATCAATTTTTTCCAGACGCTCACGTTCTTGAGGATCAAGTTTAGCGCGATGAATTTGCTTAGCTTGCGCTTCGGAAAGTTCACCACGTGCCACTTTTTCGTCTAACGCTTGCTTTTCACTCGCAATTTTTTGCTCGATTTCCGCTTTTTCTTGCTCAAGAAGCTGCTTAGCCTCTTTCGTCGTAACGTAAGAATCGGTTAGGGTGCCCGATGCGGCATTATTCCAGCCTGGTACATCTGGTGCCTTCTCGATTGCCTTTTCGTCGAGTTCGAGCTCTGGTTCTTCATAAGAGTCCAACAAAGTACCTGACGCAGTTTCTGTCCACCCTGGAATTCTGTCTTCAGGGCGTAAACTCGCGCGTCGGTTGGCTTCATCAATGGCTTCTTGACCAGCTTTGGCTGCTTCTGCACCCGCCGCAGAGATTGGCGCTTGCGATGCATCATCTTGTACATCGTCTGCCGCTTTTTGCTCTTCTGGAGGTAGAGGATTGCCGTTTGCATCCAGCTCTTCTGCTGGTTGTTCCGGAAATTTAAGAGGACCTAAGACATCTTCCGCCGCTGAACGAGCTTCTTCAAGCGCGTTGACGCGGTCTTCAAGTGTTTGGTATTCGAAATATTTAAGAGGGTTGCCTTTTTCTGCCTCCACACTGACTCTGATTTGATGATCCTTACCAGAGAGGTTAGAAGCAAGGATAAGGCGTGGACCTTCGACGTCGTTAATAAGAGATGCACGAACGCCAGGGTTATCTTTAGCGCCATTGATGCCACGTACGACATCGATGAGCTTAGATCGGGAACGAACATCGATATTAAAACGCTCATCACCAAGCGAAATCTGCAGCTTACCAGGGCCAAATTTTGCGTCTTCTGGCAATACGTCAGAAGCGACTTTATGGCTCTGAGCAAGCTGCAACACATCGATAGCATATTTGCCAGCGATAGCATCTGTGGTTGCCGTGGCAGATACGATATTGTCATCGGTCGTTTCGACAGTGCGAACGGCAAATGCTTTCTCCTGACGAAAGTTCGCCATGAGATTTTTCATCGTATCCAATGATTCTCTGAGTCGTCCGTAAGCACTGATACTGGCATTAATTGTCGTGCGTTCGTTGTCGATGCGTTGCTGCTTTGGTACGCGTTCGGCATCCACAATTTTGCTGACCATGGAATTAATATCCATGCCGCCAGACATCCCCAAAGGGCCTAAACTCATCAAATCACCTCTAAAAACGACTTACACTTTTTCAGTCAACAACCCGCTGTTGGCTGTGTGCTCAGCTAGGCGACGCAATACCACTAGCATTTCTTCATCAGGAATTTGACGAATCACGTCACCGGTATTGGCTTCATAAATCGTCACCACATCTCGTCCGGATTCTTCATCCACTCGAAATGCGACTCCTTTGTTTATGGACGTTACAAATTCATTCATTTGTGCGACCAATTTTTCACGTTCTTCTTTGTTCAGTTCTTGACGGCTTTCAGCCATCTCGATCGCAGCTTGAACAGAGAAGTCGTATTCGGTGTTTTTCGCTTTTTGCGGCGAAATCTCACCATTTGAATTTGCTGGGCTAGACGTGCCTATATCATTGCCATTTTTATTTGCAAACTTTGTGCCATTTGGCGTGCCGTAAGGCTGGATGTTCGATGCGTAGGAGGATATATCCATTACAATCTCCCTTCCACCTTATGGGCTAACGATAGAATCTATCGCTTTGGTGCCCCAGCACTAAGGTGTTGACCTCAGGCTGGGTTTACCACTTAGCCCAACAAGCTTAGCGCTGCAGATGGAGACTGCTTCGCTTGAGCCAGGATTGAAGTACTTGCTTGCTGAAGAATTTGCGACTTAGTCATCGCAGTGGTTTCCTTCGCGTAATCAGTATCTTTAATACGGCTTTTAGACGCGTTAACGTTCTCGTTAATGTTGTCTAGGTTGCTGATTGCGTGGTTGAAGCGGTTTTGGAAAGCACCGAGTGAAGCTCGTTGGCTGTCTACGGACTTAAGAGCGCCGTCGATAACCGCTACTGCTTCTTGAGAGCCAGCTACTGTGGTTACGTCGATGTCTTTCACTGTTACGTCTTTCGGACCACCAAAGCCGATCTCGTCTGCTAGGTTGCCAGAAAACTCAACATCACCTTCAACTTTTTGAGAAGAAGCAAATACTTGTAGTTTGCCATCTTCGCCAACAGAGGCTTTTACATCATCGTTTTGACCGTTGATGTATGTCGCTAGCTGTTCAATATCATCGCCTTGCTTAGCGCTGATTGATAGCTCTTTCTCTTCACCCTGCTTGTTGGTGTAGCTCATTTTGAACTCTGTTTTCTCACCAACAGTCCAAGATGCGTCTTTACCCTCTTCTGCTGCGTAGCTCTTACCACCCATTGCTGAAGTGTCTGAGCGTAGGTTACCCATAGAAAGCATCACTGCTTCACCTGAGTCCGCCCCGATTTGGAAAGACTGAGTACCGTAAGTACCGTTTAGAAGCTTGTTACCACCGAAAGAGGTAGTTTCAGCAATACGGTTTAGCTCGTCGTTTAGCGCTGTTACTTCTTCTTGGATCGCTACACGTTCTGCTTTTGAGTTAGAGCCGTTCGCCGATTGAAGCGAAAGATCACGCATACGTTGTAGGATGTTGGTAGATTCATTCATTGCACCTTCAGCAACCTGTGCAATAGAAATACCGTCGTTTGCGTTTTTCACTGCCATGTCTAGGCCACGGCTTTGTGCATTCAAGCGGTTTGAAATCTGTAGACCTGCAGCATCGTCTTTCGCGCTATTGATTTTATAACCCGAAGACAAACGCTCCATTGATTTTTGTTGACCGTCAGCTGCCTGGTTTAGGTAACGCTGTGCAGTCATCGCAGAAACGTTAGTATTAACGTTAATCGCCATAATTGATCTCCTTAAGGCTTTAGTGAATGTACCGTCATGTCTCTCACCTCACTTAGGTACATCTCATTTCTCTCAGTCCCTTTAACGGCGACCGATGAATATCCTTTAGAAGAAATTTTCAATTTTTTGCGATTATTTTCTTTGGCTTACTGAAATGTGATGAAGCTCTAATGTCGTGATTCGCAGAAACCCTGGGGGCCCAAAAGACAGAAAAAAACCCAGCCGAAGCTGGGTTTACTCGCTCATCTCTCACCACGAGCCAATGAGGTTCTCGTCTTAGGTTTGAAATTAACCTAGCAGACTTAGCGCTGAGTTTGGCGCTTGTTTCGCTTGCGCAAGGATTGAGCTTGACGCTTGCGATAGAATTTGTGATTTGGTCATTGCCGTCGTTTCTTTCGCGAAATCTGTATCTTTGATACGGCTCTTCGACGCATTCACGTTCTCGTTAATGTTGTCCAAGTTGCTGATTGCGTGGTTGAAACGGTTCTGGAATGCACCTAGCTCTGCGCGGTGGCTGTCTACGTATTTCAGTGCCGCATCGATGATAGCAACAGATTCTTGTGCGCCACCAACTGAGGTTACGTCGATAGTATCTACCGTTACTTTTTTACCTTCGCCCAAACCTAGCTCACCAGATAGGCCGCCTGAAAACTCGACTTCGCCTTCGACTTTGTTGTTGCCAGCAAAGATTTGCAGTTTACCGTCTTGGTCTACAGAGGCTTTCACTAGGTCAGTTTGACCGTTAATGTAAGTCGCAAGCTCTTCGATATCGTCACCCGCTTTTGCGCTGATGTTGATTTCTTGCTCTTGGCCGTAGCTGTCCGTTAGGTTGATTTTTAGGTCGTTCTTACCTTCAGC